>CAZZWZ010000037.1:0-16906 GCA_964657955.1 uncultured Steroidobacteraceae bacterium | reverse complement strand
TGCGCATGCGCGCAGCATTCCCGCGAACATGTCCATGAATGCCGACTGGCGGCTCTTCGCGGCAGGTTCGGCCGTCTTCGCCGCATTGACCGCGGTCTTCGGCAAGGTGGGTGTCTCACAGTTCAATTCCGATCTTGCGACGTTCTTCCGGACGCTGGTGATCCTGGTGGTGGTCGCCTTGATCGTCTGGTCGCGGCATGAATGGCAGCGGCCGGACCAGTTGTCGGCGAAGGGCATCGTGTTCCTGGTGCTGTCCGGCATCGCGACCGGCCTGTCCTGGCTGTGCTACTACCGTGCCCTGCAACTCGCACCGGCTTCACGGGTGGCGCCCGTCGACAAGTTGAGCGTCGTGCTGGTGGTGGTGTTCGCCACGAGTTTTTTGGGCGAGCCGCTGACCTGGAAGGTGGCCTGCGGTGCCGGCCTCATCACGGGCGGCGTGATGCTGATGGCGCTGTAGCGAGCGGCACGCAGCGCCCGGCCGCAGGTTTCCCGCGAGCCGCAAGATCACCCTCCGACCCGGCTCGCATCCACCCCGTAGAAGCGATAGCTCGCGCGTCCCGCCTCCTTGGCGCCGTACATGGCCGCGTCGGCATGGCGCAAGAGACTCTCGGCATCGGAGGCATGCGCCGGGTACAGCGCGATGCCGATGCTCGCCGTGACGTGCAGATCATGATCCCCGATGCGAACGCCCCGGCTCAATGCGTGCAGGATCTTCTCGGCGCAGACGATGATGTCGGCGGAGGCGTGCACATCGACCAGCAGCAGCACGAATTCGTCGCCGCCCATCCGGCCCACGGTGTCGGAACTGCGCACGCAGGCCTGCAGACATCCCGCGACCTGCCGCAGCAACATGTCCCCCATCTCGTGGCCCAGCGAGTCGTTGATCTGCTTGAACCCGTCCAGATCGACATACAACAAAGCCACCCCTGTGTCGTGTCGCTGCGCCCGCAACAACGCCTGCGACATGCGCTCCGCGAACAGCGTCCGGTTCGGCAGATCGGTGAGACTGTCGTGCAATGCCAGGCGTGCCAGCTTGCGCTCCAGCTCGCGCGCCGCCGTGACGTCGTGGGCCACGATGACCGCGCCGCTGACGCCGCCGTTGCGATCCCGGATGGGTGCAGCCGAATGTTCCACGGGCAGCTCGTCGCCCTCGCGGCGCAACAAAACACAGGGCGATTCGACGTTGACCGTCCGGTTCTCGATGATGGCGGCCATCGTCGGGCCCGAGAGCGGCCGTCGACTGTCGGCATCGACCAGTGAAAAAACGCGATCCAGAGGCATACCGGCCGCATCCGCCAGCATCCACCCCGTCATGGTCTCGGCGACGCCGTTGAGATAGGTGACCCTGCCCCGGAAGTCCACGCTGATCACGGCGTCGCCGATGGAATTCAGGGTGACCTGGGCGCGCTCCCGTTCGGCGAACAAGGCGTCCGCGTTGGCGAGCAGCGACTTTTCGTTGGCCACCAGCGCGATCTCCGTGGCACGCCGGCGCGTGACGTCCCGGGCCACCACCGCGAACCCATCCACGCCGCCTGCGGAAGCCGCGGATTGCCGATATTCGATGGCGATGCGGAAACCGCGCCGGTCGGACAGCGTCGCCTGAAGCGGTGCATCGACCACGGACCCGCTGCGGTGCGAAGGAGCCAGGGGCTGAAAGACCTGCGCCAGCGGCTTGCCGATCGCATCGGGGGCAGGCCACCCCGTCAGTCTCTCGGCCGCCGGATTCATGAACGTGATGTAATGACCGGCATCGGCGAGGATCACGGCATCGGAGACCAGGGCCAGCGCCACCTCGCGGGCCGCACCATTGTTCGGCACCCGGTCCGCGGTCGTGGTGCCGCGGCTCGAGGCCGGTTCGGACGTCACGTCGGCGTGGCTGCGGTTCGCTTGCATCGGGGGATAACGTCCCGGCCGCCATCCCGTTTACACGCACCGCCCGGCGCGCACGGCCGTGCGGTCGCGTGGTCCGGTATCGTGCTAACCTAGTGCACATCGTGCGTCCTGGTCGCGCCCTCCGGGCCGCGGCCCACGGGCCGGCGGCGCCCGCCGGATGACGCGAGCGGCGCGCCGACATCTTTTTCCTCGAGGTTTCCCATGACGTTCGTTCCTGCTTCCGGCATGCCATCCCCCTCCGGCAAAGCGCGAAAAACCCTGTTCCTGCAGGCACCCTCGTTCGATGGTTTCGACGGCGGCGCGGGCTCGCGTTACCAGGCCAAACGCGAGGTCAAATCCTTCTGGTTTCCCACATGGCTGGCGCAGCCGGCGGCGCTGGTGCCGGACTCGCGCGTGGTCGACGCACCCGCCGACGGGCTGAGCATCGAGCAGTGCCTGAACATTGCCCGCGGCTTCGATCTGGTCATCATGCATACCAGCACGCCGTCCTTTCCCACCGACGCCAAGTTCGCCGAACTGTTGAAACGCGACCGCCCTGAATTGATGATCGGCATGGTGGGCGCCAAGACCATGGTGGACCCCATCGGATCGCTGACGGCCACCGAGGCCGTGGATTTCGTTTGCGGCGAGGAATTCGACTACACCTGCAAGGAGGTCGCCGACGGCTGGGCGTTGTCGGACGTTCGAGGACTGTCGTATCGCGGCAGCGACGGCCGCGTGGTGCGAAACCCCTCCCGCCCGATGATCGAGAACATGGACGAGCTGCCGTTCGTCGCACCGGTGTACAAGCGCGACCTCACCATCCCGAATTATTTCATCGGTTACCTCAAGCATCCCTATGTGAGCCTGTACACGGGCCGCGGCTGCCGCTCCAAGTGCACGTTTTGTCTGTGGCCGCAGACCGTCGGCGGTCATCGCTACCGCGTGCGTTCCGCGGAGAACGTGCTGGCGGAGGTCAGATGGATCAAGGAGAACATGCCCGAGGTACGGGAGATCATGTTCGACGACGACACGTTCACCGACACGTCCAACCTGCCGCGGGTGGAAGCCATCGCGCGCGGCATGGGCGCGCTCGACATGACCTGGAGCTGCAACGCCAAGGCCAACGTGCCGTACAAGACGCTGGAGATCATGAAGAATCACGGACTTCGGCTCTTGCTGGTGGGCTACGAGTCGGGTGACGACCAGATCCTGCACAACATCAAGAAGGGCTTGCGCACCGACATCGCGCGCCGTTTCACGGAGGACTGCCGCAAGCTCGGCATTCTGATCCATGGCACGTTCATCCTCGGGCTGCCGGGCGAGACCACGGCCACCATCGAGAAAACCATCGAGTTCGCCAAGCAGATCAATCCGCACACCATCCAGGTGTCGCTGGCGGCGCCTTATCCGGGCACCACCCTGTACAAACAGGCCGTCGACAACGGCTGGCTGCAGGAGAACGACGCCGTCAATCTGGTCAACGACAAAGGGGTGCAGCTCGCCGCCATCAGCTACCCGCATCTGTCGAAAGAGGAAATCTTCCACAGCATGGAAGTGTTCTACAAGCGCTTCTATTTCAGGCCCACCAAGATCTGGGAAATCGTCAAGGAGATGCTGCAGAGCTGGGAGATGATGACGCGGCGCCTGCGCGAGGGAGTCGAATTCTTCCGGTTCCTGCGCGCGCATGGAGCTTGAAGGCCGCGACCTATATCGGCGCGGCCCTGGGGCTCGCGCTGTTCATCGGCCTCGTCATCCACGCCGATCTGGCCGCGATGCTCGGCACCCTGGCATCGGCCGGCTGGGACCTGCTCTGGCTGGTGCCCTACCGGACGATTTTCTATCTGCTCTATGCCGTGGGCTGGCTGGTACTGCTGACCCCTAACGACGCGGGCCGTCGTGCCGGCCTGGGCTACGTCTTCTGGCTCACCGCGTTGCGCGAGGCCGTCGACCGGCTGCTGCCGGTGGCGAGCATCGGCGGTGGCGTGGTCGGCGTGCGGCTGATGCGATGGCGGGGACTGGCCGTCGCGCCCGTGAGCGCCAGCGTCATCGTCGAAATGGTGCTCACCTTCGTCGCCTCGTATTTCTTCACGGCGCTGGGACTGTGGCTGTTGGTCGAGGTGGCCACGGGCCACGAGTACCGGCGCCTGCTGATCGTCCTGGCGCTGAGCGTGCCGCTGCCGGTGATCACGCTCCTCTTGCTGCGCTATGGCTCGGTGTTTGAACGCCTGCAGAAAGTCGCCGGCCCCCTGGTGGGCGCGGCGGTCTCCAGCGAGGGCGCGGCCGCGGTGGATCGGGAGCTGCGGGCATCGCTGGATCGGCACGGGCGGTTGGTGCTGTCGGCGGCGTTGCAGCTCGCAGCCCTGGTCTCCGGCGCCTTCGAGATCTGGTTCGTGCTGCGGCTCTTCGGGCATCCGGTCGATGCCGGCGCGGCCGTCGCCCTGGAGAGCATGACCTTGGCCGTACGGCACGTGGCGTTCATGGTGCCCGCGGGGATCGGGGTGCAGGAAGCCGGCCTGGTGCTGTTCGGTCACGCACTGGGCATCGGCGGCGAGATGGCGCTGGCGGTCTCGATGGCCAAGCGCCTGCGCGAGCTGGTCTGGGGCGTGCCCATGCTGATTTCCTGGCAGTGGATGGAAGGCCGGCGGTTGCACGCGCCCGGTGTGCGCACGTGATGACCGACGGCGCCCGCCATGCGTGACCTCATGCCCGCCACCATCCGGCTGCCGTGGAGCCTGCAGCGGCGGCTCGAAGCGGCATCCAGCCGCCTGTTGCACCCCCGGGAGGGGCATCGCGTCGATTTTTCCCAGCCTGCCGGTGAGCACGCGCTGGTGCCGCCGACCTCGGTGTCGTGGCGGGTCTTCAAAAACCCCATCGCCTTGTTCGTGGGCGGCGTGGCGGCCGTCCTGCTGGAGCTGGCGGAACCCGCCGTCAGGGCCGGCGTTTGGGAGCATTCCACTTTTCGCAGCGATCCCCTCGGCCGGCTGCGCCGCACCGGCCTGGCCGCAATGGTGACCGTCTATGGCGCCAGGAGCATCGCCGAGCCGATGATCGCGAGAATCGTCAAGCTGCATTCCCGGGTCGCCGGCGTGACGGCCGACGGCGTTGCCTATTCCGCCAACGACGCGCAGCTGCTGACCTGGGTGCATGCCACGGCGGCGTTCGGATTCGTCGAGGCATACAGTCGTTACGTGGCCCCGCTGGACGGCTGCCAGGTCGACTCGCTGTACGCCGAAAGCGTGCCGGCCTCACGGCTGTACGGCGCGTCCGCTGCGCCGGCCTCGCGGTCGCAGGTGGAGCACCTGTTCCGGGCAATGCGGACCCGGCTGGAACCTTCACCCGTCGTGTTCAGATTCCTCGACATCATGCGCGAGACGCCGGCCTTCCCCGCGCCCCTCCACTGGATGCAGCAGCTGCTGGTGCGCGCCGCCGTGGATTTGATTCCGGGAGCCACGCGCGAGTGCCTGGGCCTGACGGAACACTACGGCCTGCGGCGCCACGAACGCGGCCTCGTGCACCTGGCCGGCGCCTTGGCAGACCGTATCGTGCTGTGGGAGAGCCCGGCGGCGCAGGCCTGCCTGCGTCTGGGTCTATCGTCCACCTATCTGTACCCGGGCGGCGGCGGCCGCAGCCCGTAGTCCGTCGCCAGGTTTTCCCCGGCACCCCGGGCCGGGCATCGACGCACGGTCGGTGCCGCCGATGGCGGCGTGCTCCATTTCACGCGTTTCCTTGTGAATCCTAGGGTTGCGTCGCGGACACCCCTGCCGGGAGCCGCTTACACTGGCCCTAAAGTTCGATTGGATCACAGAAGCGATGCGTCGCGGTGCAGCGGCCGCACCCGCAGGGAACAGGATTGAGCTCGATCAAGACAATCAACGCGGCGTCACTCCAGCCACTGGACGCGGCCACCTGCGGCCCCGCGACCGGGCACGGAACCGCCCCGCGAAACGGGCGTCCCCGCGACCGACGGCCGTTGCTGTCCGCGACGCTCGGCGGGCTGATTGCCTGGGGCACGGCCCTCGCCGGCATCGGCGTCGTCGATGTCGTGGTCCGGCAGAGCTTGCTCGAGAATCTACGAACCAACCTCGGGCGGATGGCGGCCGTGACGGCGGGCTTGATGGACGGCGGCGACCTTGCGCAGTTCACGCGCGCGGATCAGGACGGGTCGCCCGCCTACGATCGCGCAGCGCGGCCGCTGCGGGCGCTGCTCGAAAACAATCCGGACATCCGGTTTGCCTACGTCGGCATCACGGACGGCCGCACCATGCATTTCGTCCTGGACGGCACGCCGCGGGACGCACGCGATCCGGTGACGGGACAATTGCTGCATTCGCCCCCGATGGAAATGGACACGCCCACCGAGGGCGAGATCGAGCTGGCGCGCACCCAGCGGCTGACGGTGGAGCGCGAACCCACCACCACGGCCTGGGGGATGGGTATCCGCGCGCATGCGCCGATCTTCGCCGGCGGCCGGATGGTCGGTTACGTCGGCATCACCCTGCGCGCCGATCGCTATGCCCAGCTCGTGCGGCGCGTCGACCGGTCGGCGATGCTGGGGATCACCATCGCCGGGCTGCTCGCCCTGCTCAACGGCATTGCCATCTGGCGGGTCCAGCGCGGCCGCTCGCAGGCGATCGCCGACGAGATCGTGACCCGCGAACATCTGCATCGCGCCCAGGAACTTGCCAATCTCGGCACCTGGCATGCGCGTTTGCCGAGCCGCGCCGGATCGATGTCGGACGGTCTGGTGCGGTTGTTGGGAGCGGGCGACATCGCGGCGACTCCCGTGGAAGCGTATCTGGCCGCCGCGCATCCGGAGGATCGTGCGTCGATCGAGACCCTGTTCGATGCCATCTGCCGCACGTCGAGTTCGCAGACCCTGGATCATCGCTTCCTCGTCGACGGCGAGGTCAAGTACGTGCGATCGGCCGCCACGGCGCGACGCACCGGCAACGGCGACATCGAGCTCCAGGGGATCGTCTTCGATCTCACGGACGTGAAGGCGCTGGCGCACGAGACCAATCGCGCCAAGGAGGCCGCCGAATCGGCCAATCGGGCCAAGAGCGCGTTCCTCGCGAACATGAGCCACGAAATCCGGACACCGCTCAACGGCGTCATCGGCATGACGGGCCTGCTGCTCGACACGCCGCTGCGAAGCGACCAGCGCGAGTACGCCGAGATCGCGCGTTCGAGCGGTGAATCGCTGCTCGCGGTGCTCAACGACATTCTGGATTTCTCGAAAATCGAAGCGGGTCACCTGAGTCTGGAATCGATCGATTTCGACCTCGCGGCGATCTTCGAGCAGTCGGCCGAAGCCATCGCGTTGCGGGCTGCGGAGAAGAACCTCGAAATCCTCATCGACACGGACCCCTCCCTGCCGCAGCGGGTTCGCGGCGATCCGAATCGTTTGCGCCAGGTGGTGTTGAACCTGCTCAGCAACGCCGTCAAATTCACCGAACATGGCGAGATTCAACTGGTTGCCCGCGCATGCGACGTCGGCGCGGACCGCGTGCACATGCGGGTCGAGGTGATCGACTCGGGCATCGGCATGTCGTCGGAGGAACGCAAAAAGCTCTTCACGCCCTTCGCGCAGGTGGATGCATCCACCACCCGCAGGTTCGGGGGCACCGGACTCGGGCTGTCGATCTGCCGGCGCCTCGTCGAACTCATGGGCGGCACCATCGGGGTGGACAGCACGCCCCTCGAGGGCTCGCGATTCTGGTTCGAGTTCAGCGCCGATATCGCCCAGCCGCTGCCTCTCGATGCACCCGTCGTCGATCTGGTCGGCTGCATCGTTTTGCTGGTGGAGGATCATGCCATCAATCAGCGCATTGTCATGAGCCAGCTCGCCTCCATGGGATGCCATGTGACCGCCGCGGCGGGCGCCGAGGCCGCACTGGTGGCATGGAACACCCTGGTGGCGGCCGGACGCACACCCGACATCGTCCTTCTCGATCACGAGCTTCCCGACCGTCCCGGGCCCTGGCTGGCACAGCGGCTGCGCGACGGTACCGACGGGCGCGACGTGCCCATCATCATGATGACCTCGCTGGGCTTCGGATCGCTGGAGCCGGGCCAGGAGCGTTTCATCGACCGCAATCTGACCAAACCGGTGAAGAAGGTCGCGCTCATCGACTGCATCGAGCAGGTCCTGGGCGCTTCGCGTGCGGCCACCGTGCGCCTGGTCGGCGGCAACGACTTCCTGCACGGCTGCCGGGTGCTGGTCGCGGAGGACAACGTGGTCAATCAGCTGCTCGCCCGGCGCATCCTCGAACGCATGGGCGCCCACGTTTGCGTCGCCGACACCGGCGCCGCGGCGGTCGAACTGCTCGCCGCCGAGGCGTTCGACGTGGTCTTGATGGACTGCCAGATGCCGGTGGTGGACGGCTACGAAGCCACCCGACGAATCCGGGCCGGAGCCGCCGGGGAGGCGCGCCGCGAAACACCCATCGTTGCGCTCACCGCCCATGCGTTGAGCGGCGACCGGCAGCGCTGTCTCGATGCAGGGATGAACGAATATCTGACGAAACCCATCGATCCGAAGGCGCTTCGCACGCTGCTCGAACGCCGGCTCGGTGCGCTGCGCGGGCCCGAGCCCGTCGCCGAAGTCCCGTCCGACTGCGACTCGAACTTCGATCTGGACGCCCTGCGTCTCCGACTGGGAGGCGACGAGGAGTTTCTCTGCCAGCTGCTCGGCGTGTTCGTGACCAGCATGGAGGACCGCATCATCGCCCTGCTGGCCGCCGCGAACGGCAACGATGCCACGCGGATCGCGGCCGAAGCGCATGCCATCAAGGGCACGGCGGCGAATGTGGATGCGGGCGCCCTGGCACGGGCCGCCGCCCAGCTGGAACAGGCGGCACGGGACGGCAACTGGACGGGCATCCACATCGAAACCGTCCGGCACGCGTGGAGGCAGACCCGGGCGCACCCCGCCCTCGTTTCGCGGGCGGCTTCCGCTGTCGGCGATTGACCCGGGGCGCCGCGCCGGACGTCGCCGGGCGCGCAGCCTGCACAGCCCGGCCTACGCGGCCCGGCCTAGGCCACGTCGCGCTCCACCGTGGCGCCGGCGAGCCGGGCCGGCTCGATCCGGGGCACCGCACCGTACCGGCCGTACAGATAACGCTTGCCGATCAGCTCGTTCTTCCGCGGCGGAGACGGCGAATGCCACATGCGCAGCAGGATGCTGGCCTGCTTGTCGTCGAGCTCCATCAACCAGATCTCATCGCGCCGCAACACATCCATGTCCATCAACGTGCTGTTGTGACTGGTGAGCAGCAGCTGTGCGCCACGTTTCGACAGGCGCGGATCGTTGACGAACTGAATCAGGTACCGCGAGACCAGGGGATGCAGACTGAGATCGAATTCATCCACCAGCAACAATTGACCCTGCTCGACCGCCGTGAACAGCGGGCCGAACAGACACACCAGGCGTTGCATGCCCGAGGACTCGTCGGTGGACTGGATCCACACCACCGAACCGTCGTCCCGCAGGTGCGAGAATTCCACCGTCACGTTCGGACTGAAACCCCGGGCCTGAGCGCCCCCCTGCCACGGCTCGGGATGGCGGTGCGCCGCCGTCTTTCGTTCCGAAACGCGCGCGTCCTGGACGCGAATGCCCGCGGAGCGTAAAAAATCCAGCATCACCTTCTTGCGCGACTCGTCCTGGATGTTCGCCGCCATTTTCACCGGGTCATTGTCCTCCCCGGCAAACACAGCGAGTCCCGTTTCGAACCATTCGAAGAGCGGCATCAGCTGCTTGGCGTTGAGCTGTGCGGCCGTGGTCAGAAACAGAGCCTGCGACCGGGTGGCGTTGCGCCACATGGAGCGCGGCCCCGTGAAATTATTGGAGAACGGAGCCCAGTTCTCCCCGTCGCCGGCCTCGTTCACATGCCGTTCGAACCATCGCTGGGATTTTCCCGTGGGGTAGACCAACAAACGTTCCCAGACGATGCGCCGTGCATCGTGCGCAAACGCATACCGGTACCGGACCTTGCCAAGCACCACGTCGACCTCGAATTCCGTGGGACTGCCCTCCGACCTGTCGAACAAGAACGGATCGTAACGGGCCGCAAAATCGGCCGCGGAAAAGGTGGTCGACCGCAGCACCAGATCTCGCATCACCGACAAGGCACCGACGAAATTCGATTTCCCGCCCCCGTTGGGCCCGAAGATGACGGCCGACTTCGAGACCCGCGGCACGGCCCGCAAACCGGTCCGCAGGCAATGAGTCGAAGCAAGCAACCGGTCCGAGGAAGTGGAGAAGGTCAAAGATTGCTCGGAATGAATCGACCGGAAATTTCGGACGGCAAATCGGATCATCATGTTCCGGCTCCCTGGGCACTCTTATTCCCTGGTTTTATCATTTAGCGTTGTAAAAATTCAGGAATTTTTTATATTTTGCCCACTCACTAAGCTAACCGCTGCGGAAGCGCAACGCCAGCAAGAATCGTCTGACACGGGCATCAGGGATATCCTAGGGAATTGCAGGAAAATTCTTACAGCGCAGCGAGGCTTGCCCCGCGCGTCATCGGCATCAGTCGCGCTGCCCCGACGCATATCAAATATCAGATATCAGGGTCTTCTACCGGCGCTTTCAGCAGTGCGTGGCGATGTCCACCCGGCACGGCACCAGCCGGCTGCCGCATCAAGGCGCGCGCGCCGCGCCGCCCTCGGTGCCTCCGTCCCGGCCCGAGAACCAGTTGATGGCATACTGGACGAGCTGGGTGCCGGTACCCAGGTGCAATTTGCGCTTCAACCGCTGACGATGCGACTCCACGGTTTTGATGCTCAAATTCAGCGATTCCGCGGTCTGCCGGGTGCTCATGCCGCGGCCCACCATGTGAAGAATCTGCAGTTCCCGGTTGCTCAGACGGTCGATCGGGTTTTCCGAGGCATGACCTCCGTTGGCGGCGATCTTTTCGATCATGTTCGAGCCCACCGCCCCGGACACATAGGTGCCGCCGTCGAGGACGCGCCGCAGGGCCAGCAGGATCTGCTCGCTCTTCTCCTGCTTCATGATGTAGCCGTTCGATCCCACCGACAGCATCCGCTCGGCATAGATCGCCTCATCGTGGTTGGAGAGCACCAGCATGGGAAGTTGCGGGTAATGCGCCCGCACGTGACGCACCAATTCGATGCCGTCGCCCTGGTTCAGACTGATGTCGGTGACGATGCCGTCGGGATGCGCTTCCTTGATCGCCGTACGGGCCGTCTGCGCCGAATCCGCCTCCGCGCAGATGGTCAGATCGTGTTCCCTTTCGATGATTTGCTGCAAGCCCTGGCGCACCAGGGGGTGCGCATCGACGACCAGCACACGCCGGGCACGGCCCGTGCGGACGAGCGGCGATTGCGACGCTGAAGAAAAGTGCGATTGAATGGTGGCCATGAACCGGTCCTCCAGATGCGTGATGAGCGTCGGAACGCCCGATAGCAAAAACCTTTCGTCCCGGCATGCGCCGTGTTTCTTGCCTGAATCCTGGAGCATCCTTGTCGCGAAAGTCTGAGCCTCCATTGGGTAAAGCGCCGATCGCGCACGAAAACCATCATGGTCGGATAAATTCTGCATGCCGCAGCGGCGGGCGAGGAGGCCCGGAGGTCGAACGCGGGGGGACGCCGCATGGCGGCGGGCGCCGAACAGCGGGTGCCGAGCAGCGGGGCTCGGGCTTCGGGAGTCGGGAGCGGGTGCCGGGCGACGAGCATCGAACGCCCGGCGCCCGCGTCAGTCACGCAGGCTGGCTCAACCGCGCCGCAAGCTGGTCCGCGCCACCAACCAATTTGCCCTCGATGAACACCTGGGGAACCGTGGCGGCACCCGATGCCGCCTTGACGCCCTGCATGGTCAGGTGGTCACCCAGATAAATGGCCTCGAAAGTGATGCCGTGGCGGTTCAACAGGTCCTGTGCCCGCGCGCAATGCGGACAGCCGTGACGGGCGAGCATGAAGGCCGACCCGGCGCTCTTCTGATTCGGGCGCAGGTAATGCCACATGGTGTCGGCGTCGGACACCTCGAACGGGTCGCCCGGCTTGTCCGGTTCGATGAACATGGTCTCGATCTTGCCGTCGTCGACCAGCATGGAATAACGCCACGACCGCGTTCCCAGCGAAGCACCCCGATGATCGATGGCCATCCCCATGGCCTCCGTGAATTCCGCGAAGGGATCGGCCACGAAACGCACACCTTCGGCCTTCTCAGACCGCTGCCATGCCTCCATGACGAAGGGATCGTTCACGGACAGACACACCACGTCGTCGATACCGGCGCCGCGAAAATCCTTCAAGCGAGCCACGTAGCCCGGCACGTGCGCGGTGCTGCACGTGGGGGTGAATGCGCCGGGCAGAGCGAATAAAACGACGCGGCGGCCCTTGAACAATTCGGCGCTCGGCAGCTGCTTGACGTTGCCGTCGCGCATTTCGGCCAGGTCGGTGGTTGGAACGGCAGAGCCTGCACGTGATGCTCGATTGGGCATGGGAACCTCGGATGGATGGAGAAGAATGACGCCCGTGGGGCCGCTCGCCGCCTGGATGCCGGCAGCGGAGATTCTACCCACATTACCGGCGGGCGGGTGTTGCAGCCGTCTTGCGTGACCGCAACGTCCGCACGATTTGGCGGAAGGCGTGGGATTCGAACCCACGGAGAGCGTGAACCCTCGCTAGTTTTCAAGACTAGTGCCTTAAACCGCTCGGCCAGCCTTCCGGACCCCGAGTATATATCCTCCGTCTTTTGGTCCGGTTGAGCGCCGACGGACTTTCGTCTGGCGGCGGCGGCCCATCCGGTCATCCTGCGGGCTGAGTTGACGGCGGAGACCACCTGCATCCCAACGACGCAGGTTGTCGGGCCATGGCCGATGCCGTGGATTTGGAGCTTCTGCGCCGAAATCGACATTGCCGCAGGCGCCGGCTCCGCAACGAGCCTGACGCCATTGATCGGCGCCAAACCGCCCCCACAATGGTCTGCGGCGGCACACCGCATCGGCGGGTGCTAAAATAGGGCTCCTACGAACTCGAGAGGAATTGCGATCATGGCGAACTTTCCGGGCAGCAATGCTGCTTTCCCACGTGGCGGAGTGGACAGCCGCAGCATTTTCATCACCCGCACGTACACCCATCTGGTGGCCGGCATTCTCGGATTCATCCTGGTCGAGCTGGGATTGTTCGAATCGGGGCTTGCTGAGCAAGTCGCCCGGTTCATGTTCAGTTTCAATTGGATGCTCATCCTGGGCGCCTTCATGCTCACGGGCTGGCTGGCCACCCGCACGGCCCAGACCAGCACGTCGGTGGGGATGCAGTACTTCGCCTACGCGGTCTACGTGGTGGCCGAAGCGCTGATTTTCGTTCCGCTCCTTTACCTCGCCGACGCGAAGGCGCCTGGCACCATCGACAGCGCCGTTCTCATCACCGCACTGGGCGCGGGCGGTTTGATGGTGGTCGCGCATCAGACCCGCAAGGACTTCTCGTTCCTGCGCGGGATTCTCATGTGGGGCGGCATACTCGCCCTCATCGCCATGATCGGCGGTGCGATCTTCGGCTTTCAGCTGGGCACCTGGTTCTCCGTGGCGATGATCGGTTTCGCGGGCGCTGCGGTGCTCTACGACACGTCGAACATCATCAACTACTACCCGGAGGACCGTTACGTGTCCGCCGCCATGCAGTTGTTCGCGTCCATCGCCTTGATGTTCTGGTACGTCCTGCGCTTGTTGATGGGCAACCGCAACTAGGCTCTGTCGAACGACCAGACCTGTCGCACCGGAGCGGCCGCTCCTCCCAGTTTCCTCGCAGTTTCTCCCCGCCTAGGGGCCGAGAACGCCGATCCCGCCCATGTAGGGCTGCAGCACCGACGGCACCGCCACCGTTCCGTCCTCCTGCTGGTAATTTTCCAGGACGGCAACCAACGCCCTCCCGGCCGCCACGCCCGAACCATTCAACGTGTGCACCAATTCGGGCTTGCCGGCCGCATTGCGCCAGCGCGCGTGGAGGCGGCGCGCCTGGAACGCTTCGCAGTTGCTGCAGGAGGAAATCTCACGGTACCGGCCCTGGGACGGCATCCACACCTCGAGGTCGTAGGTCTTGGCGCTGCTCGGACCCGTGTCGCCGGCGCACAGGAGCAACACGCGGTAGGGCAATTCGAGCGCCTCGAGCACCGCTTCGGCATGGCGCGTCAATTCCTCGAGCGCCACGTACGATTGATCGGGCCGGACGATGTGCACCAATTCCACCTTTTCGAACTGATGCTGCCGGATCATGCCGCGCGTGTCCTTGCCCGAGGCGCCGGCCTCCGACCGAAAACACGGCGTGTGCGCGGCATACTTCAACGGCAGGGACTCGGCCGGCAGAATCGCATCGCGCACCAGATTCGTGACCGGCACCTCGGCGGTGGGAATCAGATAGAACCCGGGGTCACCGCGCACGGCAAACAGGTCCTGCTCGAATTTCGGCAGCTGCCCCGTGCCGAGCAGAGCGTCGGCATGCACGAGATAGGGTACGTACGCTTCCCGGTAGCCGTGCCGGGACACGTGAAGGTCGAGCATGAACTGAATCAGCGCACGCTGCAGTCGCGCGAGATTGCCGGTCATCACAACGAATCTTGCCCCGGATATCCGTCCGGCGGCCTCGAAATCCATGCCGATCCGTTCTCCGATGGCCACGTGGTCCCTGGGCGCGAAGGTGAACCGGCGCGGTGATCCCCAGCGCCGCATCTCCACGTTGGCCGACTCGTCGCGACCCTCCGGCACGCTGGCATGCAGGACGTTGGGCAGCCCCAATTGCAGCCCGGCGAGTTCGCCCTGAATCGCATCGAGCTGCCGCTCCACGCCCGCGAGCGCGCCGCCCGCCGCATCGCCGCGGGCCAGCGCCGCCGCGGTGTCCTGGCCCTGCGCCTTGGCCTGTCCCACGGCCTTGGCCGCGGCATTGCGCTCGGCGCGCAATCGATCGGCCTCGATCTGCGCGGTCTTGCGCCGCTCTTCGAGCCCCGCAAACGCGGCTTCGTCGAGGATGAAACCCCGCCGCGCGAGTTGCGCCGCCACTCCCGGCAAGTCGCTGCGCAGCAGCTTCGGATCGAGCACGATGAACTACCTCGGAACGGACGCAGGTCGGTGCGCCGATGTTACTTGAGATCGCGGCGGCATCGCGCGCACATTTGCGCCGCGGTCCGTGGCGTCATGCCTCGCGCGCACGGCGGGCCTGGAGAGCCTCGCCGATCTTGATTTCCAGGCCACGCGGCACCGGAACGTAGTAGCGCCGATCCGGCATGGCATCGGGCAGATAGCGCACGCCGGCCGCGAACCCGCCGGGCTCGTCGTGCGCATGGCGATACCCCTTGCCGTAGCCCAGCTCCTTCATGAGCCTCGTGGGGGCGTTGCGCAGGTGCAGCGGCACCTCGAGCGACCCCAGGGCCGCCGCGTCCGCCGCGGCGGCGTTGTAGGCGGTGTAGACGGCGTCGCTCTTGGCGGCGCATGCCATGAAGACGATGGCCTGCGCGATGGCCAGTTCCCCCTCGGGGCTGCCCAGGCGTTCGTACACCGCGCAGGCTTCCAGCGCCAGGGTCAGGGCGCGTGGATCGGCGTTGCCGATGTCCTCGCTCGCCATGCGCAGCGCGCGGCGCGCCACGTACAGCGGATCGCAGCCGCCGGCCAGCATGCGGCACAACCAGTACAGCGCCGCATCCGGATCGCTGCCGCGCACCGATTTGTGCAGAGCGGAGATCTGATCGTAGAAATTCTCGCCGCCCTTGTCGAAACGCGCGCTGGTGCTGCCGATCACGGCGCGGGCGGTCGCCGCCTCCAGCCGCCGCGCGCCGGCTGCGTCCGGAGTGCACAGATCGGCCGCCGTCTCGAGCAGGTTGAGCATGCGCCGCGCATCGCCGTCCGCGGCCGCCGTCAGCAGCTCACGTGCATCGGCTTCCACCGTCAATCGCAGGCCGCCCAGACCGCGCTCGGTGTCCGCGAGCGCTCGGTCGAGCAGCCGGCCGAGGTCTGCGGCCGACAGCGGTTTCATCACGTACACACGGGCGCGCGACAACAGGGCGTTGTTCACCTCGAACGATGGGTTCTCCGTGGTGGCACCCACAAAGATGAGGGTGCCGTCCTCGACGTAGGGCAGGAACGTGTCCTGCTGCGATTTGTTGAAGCGATGGATCTCGTCGAGGAACAAGACCGTGTCGCGCGTGCCGCGCATTGCGCGGGCCTGCTCCACCACGGCCCGGATGTCCTTGATGTTCGCGAGCACCGCCGAGAGCGCGACGAACTCGGCGTGCGCGCCGCCGGCCACCAGGCGTGCCAGCGTGGTCTTGCCGGTGCCCGGCGGACCCCAGAGAATCATCGAATGGGGATGCCCGGACTCGAGCGCGCGCCGCAGCGGCGCATCGGGGCCGAGCAGATGGGTCTGACCCACCGTCTCATCGAGGGATCGCGGGCGCAACCGGTCGGCCAGCGGCCGATAGGTGCCGCCGCCGCTCACTTCGAATCGCGGCCGATGACGTCGACCCCGGCGGGCGGCGTGAACGAAAACAGATCGGCCGCAAATCGGGCATTGCGCGACGGGTGCGTGAACGTGAGCTGCGTCACCTGCCCGAGCTTGTCGGCGAGGAACATCGACGCCAGCTCTCCCTTGTCGAACCCGATGCGCACCAGCTGAAAATCCGTGTCCGGGTGTTTGGGGGTGAGCTGGAACCATTGCAGGCCGCCGCTCGGGGGCAGCGCCTTGATGTCGAACTGCGTGCTCACTGAACCGCCGCCCGACAGCAGGCTCGCCGGCGTGTTGGCGAGCGTCGCATCCATGTTGCGCACGTTCGCCTGGGCGAGGTCCTTGTCGTAGAACCAGATCTCCCTGCCGTCGGCCAGCACCAGCTGGTCCGACGGTTCGGTATAGTCCCAGCGGAACTTCCCCGGCCGTTGCAGATAGAGTTTGCCGGCCGCGCTGCGCAGCACCTTGCCGTGTCCGTCCTCGATGGTTTGCCTGAAGTCCGCCGACCAGGTCGCCAGACCCGCAAGATACTTCTCGACGTCCTGCGCCGCGGCCGCGTGGACCTCGAAGGCGG
>CAZZWZ010000036.1:0-16942 GCA_964657955.1 uncultured Steroidobacteraceae bacterium | reverse complement strand
CCGACGGTATTCCTCCAGCAGGGCCGCCGTCGGTGCGACCGCAGACAGAGGGAAACCGCCGGCGATCAACTCGTCGCCGATGACGGCCTCCTCGGACCCCAGCCAGCCGGCATCGCCCGCATCCGCGCGGTCGGCCGCCGGGCCGCCGAACACCAGCGCCTCGAACAGACGCGCGACGTCGCGCCGCGCCGCCTCGATGCACCGTGCCGCCTCGGCCCAGTCGCGCAGGCCCATGTTCAAGGCGACCCGCGCGCGGTCGGCCGCATCCTCCGGCACCGAGTGAATCTGTTCGTCGCGCAGCATCTGCAGGGCGTTCTCGGCCTTGCGCAGCACCGCGTACGCCGAAGTCAATTCCACCACCGCCGTCGCGGTCAGCAATTTCGCGCCGGCGAGCAGCGGCAGCGTGTCGGTCAACGACGCGCTCTGCAGCCGCCGGTCGCCGCCGCCGCGCACCAGTTGCATGGACTGCACGATGAACTCCAGCTCCCGGATTCCACCGACCCCGAGTTTCAGGTGATGCGCCAGGTCGCGCCGTGCCACTTCGCGCGAGATCAGCGCCTTCATCTCGCGCAACGAGTCGAACACGCCGAAATCGAGATAACGCCGGTACACGAACGGCCGGATGAAGTCCTGCATGGCGGCCGCATAGGCGTCGATACCCACCACGGCACGCGCCTTGATCCAAGCGTAGCGCTCCCAGTCGCGGCCATGTTCTTCCAGATAATTTTCGAGCGCCGCCAGGCTCACGACCAGGGCGCCGCTCTCGCCGAACGGCCGCAGCCGCATGTCCACCCGGAACGCGAACCCGTCCTCGGTGCGCGCATCCAGCAAGCGGATCACCTCCCGGCCCAGGCGGGTGAAATATTCCGCGTTGTCCACCGAGCGCGGCCCGTCGGTCTCACCGCCCTCGGCGTACAGAAACACGAGATCCACGTCGGACGAGAAATTGAGCTCCCGGCCCCCCAGCTTGCCCATGGCCAGTACGATGAAGGGCACCTCGCCGGCGGCGGTGGGTGTGCCCGACGCATCCGCGTCCACGCCAGCACCCGACGCGCTCACGCCTGCGACGGCACCCGCCGCGGCCGGCCGCGCCGCCGCGCGTGGTCTTCCGAACACCGGGTCGAGCTGTCGCCGTCCCGCCGCCGTTGCCGCGCGGATGCAGGCATCGGCCAGCTCCGACACCGCCCGCAGGGTGTCCATCACGCCGGACCGACCATTGATGTCGCGCCACGCGATGCGCAACATCTCGCGCCGCCGCCATTCGCGCAGCACCATCGGGGCGTCCGCCGGCGCGCCGGCGCCCGCCCGCCGTTCGTACTCGGCGCCCGCCGCGCGCGCCGGCCCGGGCTCCTCGTGGTCGAGCAGCCAGGCCAGCGCCGCCGGATCGCGGATCAGCGTGGACCCGATGAATTCGCTCGCGGCGACGGCCCGGTCGAGTTGCTCGCCCTGCGCAGGCGACAGTGCCGCACGGGCGGCGGCCAGGGACGGCAACGACTCGCAGCGCTCATGCCAACGGCCGAGCGGCCCCCGCAGGATGTCGGGGATGAGCGAAGTATTCATTCACGCAGGGCGACGACGAACAGCCGCGGAAACGGCAGCAACACCTTGCCGTCCGGCAGCGCCGGATACGCCTCGGCCAACGCCGCCTGGTAGCGCGCCAGAAACGCCGCACGGGCCTCGGGGTCGAGCGCCGCAAGATACGGCCGCAGACCACTGCCCTTGAACCACTCGACCAGGGCGGCGGGGCCGCCCTCCAGGACGTGGAAATACGTCGTCCGCCAAATATCCGCCCGACAGCCCGCCGCGCGCAACGATGCGAAGTACCACGCCGCCGCAGCGATGGGCGCACGCCCCGACACCGCGGCGAGCGCGGGCGCCCACGGCCCGTCGGCCGCAACGTCCCGCATCGATCGATGCGCCGGCTCGTCGAAATTGTCCGGCACCTGAAAGGCCAGACATCCGCCGGGCGCCAGCTTGCCGATCAATGCCGGCACCAGCCGCTCGTGATCCGGCAGCCACTGCAGCACTGCATTGGCGAGGATGACGTCCGGCGCCGCTGTGATCGACGCGGCGGCTTCCGGCGGCGTTTCGTCCGCCGTTCCCGCGTGCGGCGGCGCGGTGCGCATCGGCTGCTCGTAGGCCCATCGCTCGATGTCCCTGACCTCGAACGCAAACCCGGGCAACCTCGCCCGGGCGGCGGCAATCATATCCCGCGACGCGTCGATCCCCGAAATGGCCGCGCCCGGAAACCTTCCCGCCAACACCTCGGTGGAATTGCCCGGGCCGCAGCCGATGTCGATGGCCCGGCGCACCGGCATGGCCGGCGGCAGCGCCGCCAACAGATCGCGTACCGGCCGTGTTCGCTCCGCCTCGAAGGCCACGTACTGCCGCGCCGACCACTCCACCGCTGCGAGCGTCGCCGCATCGCCCGTCGTACCGGGCGTCCTCGGACCGGAGCCCGGGCCGGCACCGATCGCTGGGTTGAATGGTTCCTGAGAGGACATGACGTTCCGGCGCTTTGCGGCTGCAGCGCAGATGGTAACGCACGGGGCGGATGCCGGGGTCATCCGGTGCCGCCGTGTGCGCCGCGGCGCCGGTTCGACACCATCGAATGCCCGCCGCTGACGTGCAGCTCTGCGCGGCCGCCGCCCGTCGGTCGCGAATCCACCGGTGCCGGAAAAAAAGAAAGCGGGCCGAAGCCCGCTTTCTCCAGACCGAATACCCGGGTGGGTATTACATGTCCATGCCGCCCATGCCACCCATGCCGCCGCCCGGAGGGCCGCCATGTGCATGCTCTTCTTCCTTCGGCGACTCCGCGATCATGACTTCCGTCGTGAGCAGCAGGCCCGACACCGAGGCGGCGTTCTGCAGAGCCAGACGCGTCACCTTGGTGGGATCCAAAATGCCCATCTCGATCATGTCGCCGTACTCGCCCGTCGCGGCGTTGTAACCGAACGTGCCCTTGCCCTCGCGAACCCGGTTCAACACCACCGCGGCGTCCTCGCCCGCGTTGCTCACGATCTGACGCAGCGGCTCCTCGATGGAGCGCGCCAGGATCTTGATGCCCGTGGTCTGATCCTCGTTCTTGCCGGTCAGATTGTTGATGGCCTTCAACGCGCGCACCAGCGCCACGCCGCCGCCCGGCACCACGCCTTCTTCCACCGCGGCACGGGTTGCGTGCAGGGCGTCCTCGACGCGCGCCTTCTTTTCCTTCATCTCGATCTCGGTGGCGGCACCGACCTTGATCACGGCCACACCGCCGGAGAGCTTGGCAACGCGCTCCTGCAGCTTTTCCTTGTCATAGTCGCTGGTCGCTTCCTCGATCTGCTGACGGATGCTGTCGACCCGGCCCTTGATGTCGGCCTGCTTGCCCGCGCCGTCGATGATGGTGGTGTTCTCCTTCTCCACCAGGATCTTCTTCGCCTCGCCCAGATCGTTCAGCGTCGCCTTCTCGAGCGACAGGCCCACCTCGTCGGAGATCACCGTGCCGCCCGTCAGGATCGCGATGTCCTGCAGCATGGCCTTGCGACGATCGCCGAAGCCCGGCGCCTTGACGGCGGCGACCTTGACGATGCCGCGGATGGTGTTGACCACCAGGGTGGCGAGCGCTTCGCCCTCCACGTCCTCGGCGACGATCAGCAGCTGCCGGCCGCCCTTGGCGATGGCTTCGAGCAGCGGGAGCAGCTCACGGATGTTGGAGATCTTCTTGTCCACCAACAGGATCAGCGGCTTGTCGAGCTCGGCGCTCTGGCTCTGCTGGTTGTTGATGAAATAAGGCGACAGGTAGCCGCGGTCGAACTGCATGCCCTCGACCACTTCGAGCTCGTTCTCGAGACCCGAACCCTCTTCGACCGTGATCACGCCCTCCTTGCCCACCTTCGCCATCGCATCGGCGATGGTCTTGCCGATGGACTCGTCGGAATTCGCGGAAATCGTGCCCACCTGCGCGATCGCCTTCGGATCCTTGCAGGGCTTGGAGAGCTTCTTGAGCTCCTCGGTGGCCGCAGCGACCGCCTGGTCGATGCCGCGCTTCAGGTCCATGGGGTTGATGCCCGCGGCGACGGCCTTGAGGCCCTCGCGGATGATGGCCTGCGCCAGCACGGTGGCCGTCGTGGTGCCGTCACCGGCCTCGTCGGAGGTGTTGGAAGCGACTTCCTTCACCATCTGCGCGCCCATGTTCTCGAATTTGTCCTTGAGCTCGATCTCCTTCGCCACGGACACGCCGTCCTTGGTGACGGTGGGGGCGCCGAAGCTCTTGTCGAGCACCGCGTTGCGGCCCTTGGGACCGAGGGTGACCTTGACGGCATTCGCCAGGATGTTGACACCCTTGAACATTCGTTGCCGGGCGTCGTCGCTGAAGCGTACGTCTTTCGCTGCCATATGCTGATACCTCTAAATTGAATTGATGAGCGGGAAGTGAATTACTTGCCTTCGACCACGGCCATGACGTCTTCCTCGCGCATGACCACGAGTTCATCGCCATCCATCTTCACTTCGGTACCGCTGTACTTACCGAAAAGAATCTTGTCGCCGACCTTCAAGTCGAGCGGGCGAATCTCGCCATTTTCCAAAATCTTGCCTTTGCCGACGGCAACGACCTTGCCGAAGATCGGTTTCTCGGTCGCCGTATCCGGGATCACGATGCCGCCGGGGGATTTACGCTCTTCTTCTTCTCGTTTCACGATCACACGGTCATGAAGGGGACGAATCTTCATAAGACAAGACTCCTGATACTGGTTGATGAGTTGACGACACGCAGGGCGTTGTTAGCACTCCCTGCTCTAGGCTGCTAATCATAGCGGCGAAATCTGACAGTTCAAGGGGCGGAGGCGGCAATTTTGCGCTGCACTGCAGCGTAGCGTGCCTTCGGGTGCGTGCTGCCGCCCGGCGCCTGCGCGGCAACTAAGCTAGAGTGCTCGCATGAAAATCGTGCAACGATTCGTGTGGCTCGCCGCTGCGGCCGTGGGCCTGGTCTCGCTGGCGGGGGCCAAACCCTGGTGGATGCGCGGGGTGCAGTCGAACGAGGAGGATTTCTTGCCTCCCGATGCGGCGTTCCAGGTCTCCTCGCGCGTGGACGGCAACGTGTTGCACGTGCGCTGGAGCATCGCCGACGGCTACTATCTCTACCGGCACAAGATGGACGTCAAGGCGGAGAGCCCCGACCTGCTCGTGTCCGCGCCGTCGTTCCCCAGGGGCACGACCAGGACCGATCCGTATCTCGGCACGCAGGAAATCTTCACCCAGCAGGTGGAGGCCATGGTGGCGTACACGCGCTCCGATGCCGGCGCTCATCCCATCCAGATCAAGGTCACCTACCAGGGCTGCGCCGAGGCGGGACTTTGCTACCCGCCCATCAGCAAAATCCTCACGCCGGCCCGCGCCGGCGATCCGGTCCGCGCGCCATCGCACCCCTGGGAGGGCTATGCCATCGTGGCCGGCGTCGCCGCGTTCTTCGTCGCCGGTTTGCTCCTGCGGCGGGGGCGCCGGCTCGATTCACCGGCGTGAAGCGCCGCGCACGGCTGCCCGTCGACCGGACGTGATGCGCGCTTCGCGTCCCGTCATCGCGTCCGCCGCGCTCGCGCTGCTGCTCGGCTTGTGGGCCGGTTCGCATTTCCAGGCCGGGCGCCCCGCCCGGCAGGTGCGCACGCCGGCCGGCGCGGCGAGCCCCGCATCGCCCAAAGATCTCGAACCCGCCCTGCCCGCGGAAGGGCTGTTCGGGGCTCACCCGGCGAATTCCCGAGCGCTTGCCGCAATTCTCGCTGGGCGATCGCAGCGGAAAACCGACGCCCATCGGCACCTGGGCCGGAAGATCCCTGATCCTGAATTTCTGGGCCACCTGGTGCGCGCCCTGCCGGCGCGAGATACCGCTGCTCGAGCGCTTGTCGCAGGACTGGGCCGACCGCCGGTTCACCGTCGTCGGCATCGCCGTCGACCACCGCGATCAGGTGAACGCCTATGCGGCGGAACTCAAGATCCCCTATCCCATCTTGGTGGGGGAACAGGATGCCTTGGACGTGGCGGCCGACCTGGGAATGACCGCGCCGGCCTTCCCGTTCACGGTCTTCACCGACGATCGAGGCGAAATCGTCACGCTGTACGTGGGAGAATTGCACCGGGACCAGGTCGACCTCATCCTCTCGGCGGTGCAGAGCGTCAACCGGCACGCGCTGGACCTTGCGGCGGCGCGCGAGCGCATCGCCGCCGGATTGCATGCGATGACCGAGCCGCACGCCGGCTGATTTGTCAGAACCCGCGACGATCGCTGCCGAAGCTTGCCTTTTCTCCCCAAATTCTGGTTAATATCGCGGACCTTTTTGACGCGATGGCGCGGGACCTGGCGAGAGATGGCGCGAATTCTGCTGCTGAATGGTCCGAACTTGAATCTGCTGGGGCGACGCGAGCCCGCGATTTACGGTTCGGCCACCCTGGCCGACGTCGAGAGCCGCTTGACCCGAAGCGCGCAGAGCCGCGGCCACGAGCTGAGCGTATTCCAAAGCAATGCCGAACACGAACTCATCGGCAGGGTTCACGGCGCCATGGAGGATGGCACGGCGTTCATCCTCATCAATCCCGGCGCCTACACGCACACCAGCATCGCCCTGCGCGACGCGTTTCTCTCGGTTGCCGTGCCGTTCATCGAGATTCACGTCTCCAATGTCTTCGCACGCGAGCGCTTCAGGCATCGCTCGTTCCTGTCCGGCATCGCTGTCGGCTGCATCGTCGGCCTGGGCGTCCTCGGCTACGAGCTCGCGCTCGAATCGGCCTGCGCACGCCTGGCCGCCACTTAACATAAGATTTCGTTCGAGGGGTTCGCGGTGGATATTCGCAAAGTAAAGAAGTTGATCGAGTTGTTGGAGGAGTCGGGCATCTCGGAATTGGAGATCTCCGAGGGCGAGGAGTCCGTCCGCATCAGCCGCCATCCGCGCATCGCGTATCAAACGCCGGCGGCGCCGGCCGCCGCGGTCGCCGCACCCGCGGCCGCCCCGGCCGCACCCGCCACGGCGCCGGGCGGCCCCAAGCCGCGCAACGACCACCAAACCGTGACCTCGCCCATGGTGGGCACCTACTACTCGGCGTCGGCGCCGGGCGCCAAGCCCTTCGTCGAGATCGGCATGGAGATCAAGGTGGGTCAGGTGCTGTGCATCATCGAGGCCATGAAGATGATGAATCAGATCGAATCCGACAAGGCCGGCCGCGTCACCGGGGTGCTGGCCAAGAACGGCGAACCGGTGGAATTCGGCCAGCCGTTGTTCATCGTCGAATAAGCCGCGATGATCGAGAAAGTCGTCATCGCCAATCGCGGCGAGATCGCGCTTCGCATTCAGCGCGCCTGCCGCGAACTCGGCATCAAAACCGTCGCGGTGCATTCCACCGCCGATTTCAACACCAAGCACGTGCTGCTGGCGGACGAGACCGTGTGCATCGGTCCGCCGCAGTCGGCCCTGTCCTACCTCAACATGCCCGCCATCATCAGCGCCGCCGAGGTGACCGACTCGGTGGCCATCCATCCCGGCTACGGCTTCCTCTCGGAGAACGCCGACTTCGCCGAGCGGGTCGAGAAGAGCGGATTCATCTTCGTCGGACCGCGTGCCGAGACCATCCGGATGATGGGCGACAAGGTGTCCGCGATCAAGGTGATGAAAGCGGCCGGTGTCCCCTGCGTCCCCGGCTCCGACGGACCGCTCGGCAGCGATCCCGACGAGAATTTCCGCATCGCCAAGGAGATTGGTTATCCCATCATCATCAAAGCCTCGGGCGGCGGCGGCGGGCGCGGCATGCGGGTGGTGCACACCGACGCCTCGCTGCTCAACGCCATCAGCGTGACGCAGTCCGAGGCGCTGGCCGCATTCGGCAATGCCCAGGTGTACATGGAGAAATTCCTGGAGAAGCCGCGGCACATCGAATTCCAGGTGCTTGCCGACAACTATGGCAACGTGGTGCATCTGGGCGAGCGGGACTGCTCCATGCAGCGGCGGCATCAGAAGGTGATCGAGGAGGCGCCGGCTCCCGGCCTCACGCCCAAGCAGCGCAAGACCATGGGCGAGCGTTGCGCCCGGGCCTGCCGCGAAGTGGGCTACCGCAATGCCGGCACCCTGGAATTCCTCTTTCAGGACAACGAGTTCTTCTTCATCGAGATGAACACCCGGGTTCAGGTGGAACACCCCGTCACCGAACTGGTGACCGGGATCGACATCGTCAAGGCGCAGCTGCTGATCGCCGCGGGAGAACCGCTGCCCTACGCCCAGAAGGACATCGAAATTCGCGGCCACGCGGTGGAGTGCCGCATCAACGCCGAAGATCCGAAGACCTTCGTGCCGTCACCCGGCCCGGTGCGGCTCTGGCACGCCCCGGGCGGTCCCGGCATCCGCGTCGACAGCCACGTCTACACGGGATACAACGTGCCGCCTTTCTACGACTCGATGATCGGCAAGGTCATCGCCTACGGCGACACGCGCGACACGGCCATCGCGCGCATGCGCAACGCGCTCGCGGAAATGGTGGTCGAGGGCATCAAGACCAACATCCCGTTGCATCAAGAGATCTTCACTCATTCGGCGTTTCGGCAGGGCGGGACGGACATCCATTACCTCGAGCGGCGTCTGGGATTGAAGTGAGAGCTCCCTGAATTTTTACGAAATCGAATTCCCCCTCGCTTCGCTCGACCCGGGGACGGTCGACGCGGTGTTGTTCGATCTAGGCGCAAGTTCGGTCACTCTCTTGGACGGCGGCGACGAGCCGGTGCTGGAACCCCGCCCCGGTGAAATCCGCCTGTGGAGCGACACCCGGGTGCGCGCGTTGTTCCAAGCACCGCCCGACGCGGTCGGCCGGCTCGCGGCGCTGGCCGCCGCGCTCGGCCCGCACATCACGGAAACCGCCCGCGTGCGCGGCGTGGCCGATCGGGACTGGGAACGCGTGTGGCTCGCCGACTGGAAGGCCATGCGCTTCGGGCGGCGTCTATGGGTGTGCCCCACCGCCGCCCCGCCCCCGGCCGATCCCGACGCGGTGATCGTCCGTCTCGACCCGGGCCTCGCCTTCGGCACCGGCACTCATCCCACCACGGCCCTGTGCCTGCAGATCATGGATTCATTGTCCCTCACCGGGCGCCGCTTCATCGACTACGGCTGCGGGTCCGGCATCCTCGCCATCGCCGCCGTCAAGCTCGGCGCGCTGCACGCCACCGCGGTGGACCTGGACCCCCAGGCGCTGCTGGCCACCCGCGCCAATGCCCTGCGCAACGGCGTCGAGACGCAGATCGACGTGCAAGGCACACCCGCCCGGCTGGTGCCTTCGACCTGCGTGGTGGCGAACATTCTGGCCGGCCCGCTGATCGAACTCGCGCCCCTGCTGAGCGACGCCTGCGCACCCGGAGGCGATCTGCTGTTGTCCGGCCTGCTCAAGACCCAGGCCTACGCGGTGAAGGCGGCGTACACCGCGACTTTTGCTATGGTTCGGGTGGTGGGACGGGACGACTGGTGCTGCATCCACGCACGGAGGGCGATGTAGCGTGTTCACGCAATGCTCGAAATGCGAGACCATTTACCGGTTGTCGGCCGAGTCGCTGCGCGCCGCGGGCGGTCAGGTCCGGTGCGGACGTTGCGGCGAAGTCTTCAGCGCCCTGACGCGGCTGGCGGAGGATGCCGCCGGTTTCACCACGGGGGAGTCGCCCCTCGCCCTCGAATCCCGCGCCGAAGAGATCCTCGAAACCGCGACGTCGGCGCCCGCGGACGAGTCGAGCAAGCTGCCGCCGGGCGTGGAGATCGCCCAGCTTCAGATACTGGACCCGCTCGACGAGGACATACCCGACGACGTCTCGCTGGAATTCACGCTGCCGCCGGGCGAGCTCGACCGGATCTTCGTCGAACCGCCGGCCACCGTTCTGCGACGTCTCGGCCCGCTGCCCCTCGATGCGGCGGCCTCCCACGCATCGCACAGCGGCGGATCGCCGCTCACGGCGGCGGACGCGCGGGGCGACCTCCGGGACGCGGGGACGGCGCTGCCTGGAAGCCTCGGGCCGAACGGGCCCGCGGCGGGCGACGCGGGTGTCGGCACCGGCACTGATCGGGCGACGGTCGCGGTTCGCGCCGGCGGTGTGGATTCGATCTCGCACAAACTGCCCGCCGCATTGCGGGCACTCGCGGCGCTGGATGCGGCGAAGGCGGCCGCGCGGCGGCCCGATCTGCCGTTCCTCGCGTGGCTGGTCGCGGCCCTGGTGCTCGGCCTGCTGCTGGTGATCCAGGTGGTGCGCGGCCACGGCTGGTCGGAGCATGCGTCCGCATCGGACGGCGCCGCGACCAGTCTCAGGGTGTATCAGCTGCGCCAATGGGGCGTCACGGGCGATCCCGGTGCCAGGGGCATCCTGCGCGTGCGCGCGAGCATCCTGAACACGGCAGCGCAGCTCAAGCCCTATCCGTTGATGCGGGTTTCCCTGGTCAACCGCTTCGGAACGCGCGTGGGTTCGCGTGATTTCGAGCCCGCGGAATACCTGGGTCATCGGCCGGCGCGCCTGCTCGCGCCCGGCGAACAGGCCGACGCGCTGCTCGACATCGTCGACCCCGGCGAGGACGCGGAAGGATTCGAGATCGACGTCTGCGTGCGTGGCAGCGACACCCGGGTGGTGTGCGCCGCCGAGGTGGCCGCGGCGACGAAGGCAGCCGCGCCCGGCGAGACGTCCTCGCCGACGAGCGATGTTGCGGGGCTGCATCCGGCCGCGGCAACGAGATGAGCGCGCACCGCATCGAACGGCGTCCGATCGTCATCGGCCGTCACACGCTGCCGTCCAACATCGTGCTCGCGCCCATGGCGGGAATCACCGACCGCGCGTTCCGCAATCTCTGCCGCCGCTTCGGTGCCGGGCTCGCGGCCTCCGAGATGCTCACCGCCGATGCGCGTCTGTGGCACACGCCGAAATCGCGCCGCCGCATGGATCACACCGGCGAACCCGGTCCGCGCGTGGTGCAGATCGCCGGGTTCGACCCGCAGATGATGGCGGACGCCGCGCGGCGCAACGTCGACGCCGGCGCGCAGATCATCGACATCAACATGGGTTGTCCGGCGAAGAAAGTCTGCAACCGTCTCGCGGGCTCCGCGCTGCTGCAGGACGAGGCGCTGGTCGCCGCCATATTGCAGGCCGTGGTGGGCGCCGTCGCGGTGCCCGTCATGCTGAAGACGCGCACCGGATGGAGCCGCGCGCGCAAGAACGGACAGCGCATCGCACGCATCGCGGAAGATTGCGGCATCCAGGCGCTGGCCATCCACGGACGCACGCGGGCCGACCTGTACACGGGCGAGGCCGAACACGAGACCGTCGCCGCCATCAAGTCGCAGATCAAGATTCCCGTGTTCGCCAACGGCGACATCGATACGCCGCAACACGCGCGCGACGTTCTGGCGCAGACCGGCTGCGACGGCATCATGATCGGCAGAGCCGCGCAGGGGCGGCCATGGATCTTCGACGAAGTCAATTTTTTCCTGGCCACCGGCGAATCGCGTGCAGCGCTGGCGCAGGAAAAAGTCCGTGATATTATGCGCGCCCACCTCGAAGACCTGTACGCCCTCTACGGCGATGAGACGGGTGTTCGAGTGGCACGTAAGCACCTGGGTTGGTATCTTCGGCGGCACCCCGGACAGAAAGCCTTGCGAGACCGGCTCGTGACGATCGAGACGCCGCGCGAACAGCTGTCGGTGCTCCTGGAGCATTTCGAAGCGGGTGTCGAACGTAAAGACGGCGGTTAGAAGAAGAACATCGGCGCAACTTGGATGAGGCTATGGTCGCCAGGAAGAAATCGAAATCTCGCAAAGAGGCGGCGGCGCCCTTCAACGGCCGCGACCTGCGCGTCAACGGCAAGGGTGTGCCCCTGCGCTCGCAGGCCGAGGAGGCGCTGCAGTGTTATTTCGAGGCCTTGAACGGCCACAAGCCGGCGCACCTGTACGATCTCGTGATGCGTGAAGTGGAGGAACCGCTGTTCAAGGTGGTGATGGGGCACGTGCAGGGGAACCAGAGCCGCGCCGCCACCATCCTCGGGATCAATCGCGGGACGTTGCGCAAGAAGCTGCGCGAATTCGGCCTCACCGAATAGAAGGCCGGTTGCTGACCCCCGTTCGTCGCGCACTGCTCAGCGTCTCCGACAAGACGGGAATCGTCGAGTTCGCGCGCGCCCTGAAGGAGCGCGGCATCGAACTGCTGTCCACCGGCGGCACCGCGAACCTGCTCCAGGAGCACGGGATCGCGGTGAAGGAAGTGGCCGAGCACACGGGCTTTCCCGAGATCATGGGAGGCCGGGTCAAGACCCTGCATCCGAAGATTCACGGCGGCCTGCTCGGACGGCGCGGGACGGACGAGGCCGTGATGCGCACCCACGGCATCGAGCCCATCGATCTGCTCGCCGTGAATCTGTACCCGTTCGCCGCGACGGTGGCGCGCGCCGATTGCAGCTACGACGACGCGGTGGAGAACATCGACATCGGCGGGCCGGCGATGGTCCGCGCCGCCGCCAAGAACCACGCCTCGGTGACCGTCGTGGTCGATCCGGGCGACTACCGCAACGTGCTCGACGAGCTCGCCGCCAATCAGGGATTCACGCACGTGGTCATGCGGCAGAAGCTGGCCGCCAAGGCCTTCGCGCACACCGCGCAATACGATGCCATGGTGTCCGCCTACTTCACGGGATCCATCGGCGGCGAGGCGCCGACCTTTCCCGCCGATCTGAACCTGTCGTTCCGCAAACGCTGCGACCTGCGCTACGGCGAAAACCCGCATCAGCAGGCGGCGTTCTATCGTGATCCGCGCGCCATCGGTGCATCGATCACCACGGCCGCATCGGTGCAGGGCAAGGAGCTGTCGTTCAACAACATCGCCGACGGCGACACGGCATTGCAGTGCGTACGCCAGTTCGAGGCGCCGGCCTGCGTCATCGTCAAGCATGCGAACCCCTGCGGCGTGGCCGTCGCCGCCTCGCTCGCCGAGGCGTACGACCTGGCGTATCGCACCGATCCCACGTCCGCTTTCGGCGGCATCATCGCGTTCAACCGTGAGCTCGACGCCGCCACCGCCGGCGCCATCGTGGCGCGGCAATTCGTCGAGGTCATCCTCGCCCCCTCCATCGCCGCGGACGCGAAAGCCGTGCTGCGCACCAAGGACAATGTCCGCGTGCTCGAGACGGGCAGCCTGTCGGACCCGGTGTTTCAGCAGCTCGAGTACCGGAGCGTGGCCGGCGGACTGCTGGTGCAGACCCGGGACGAGGGCATGGTTCGGGCGCCCGAACTGCGCGTGGTGAGCAGGCGCCGGCCCGACGCTGCGGAACTCGACGATCTGTCGTTTGCCTGGCGGATCGCGAAATTCGCGAAGTCGAACGCCATCGTGTGCGTGAAGGGCGGGGCCACGGTGGGCGTGGGCGCGGGCCAGATGAGCCGGGTGGTCAGCAGCAGGATCGCCGCGATGAAGGCCGCGGACGAGAAGCTGTCCCTGCGGGGCGCCGCCATGGCCTCCGATGCGTTCTTTCCCTTTCGCGACGGGCTCGACGTGGCCGCTGAATTCGGCATCGGCGCGGTGATCCAGCCCGGCGGATCGGTCCGGGATGCCGAGGTCATCGCCGCGGCGGACGAACACGGCATGGCCATGGTGTTCACGGGCATGCGGCATTTTCGTCATTAGCGGGGCGCACGTTCCGTGAAGGTGCTCATCGTCGGCGGCGGCGGTCGCGAACACGCGCTGGCGTGGAAATGCGCGCAATCGCCGCGCGTCGAACGGGTGTTCGTCGCGCCCGGCAACGCCGGCACGGCGGATGAATCGAAGACCACCAATGTCGACATCGCGGCCGACGACATCGACGCGCTGCTCGAGTTCGCCGAACGCACCGACGTCGGGCTGACCATCGTCGGACCCGAAGGTCCCCTGGTGGCCGGCATCGTCGATCGATTCGCCGCGGCGCACCGCCGCTGCTTCGGACCGGGCCGGGCCGCGGCACGGCTCGAAGGATCGAAGGCCTTCGCCAAGGATTTTCTGCAACGGCACCGGATACCCACCGCCAGTTTCGCGACCTTCGACGCCCACACCTTCGATGTGGGCTACGTCACGTCGCGGCGCCTGCCGTTGGTGGTGAAGGCGGACGGCCTTGCGGCCGGCAAGGGCGTCGTCGTTTGCGAGACCCACGAGGCCGCCGTGGCCGCCGCCAACGCCATGCTGGACGGACGCTTCGGAGCGGCCGGCAAGACCGTCGTGATCGAGGAATTCCTGGAAGGCGAGGAAGTGAGCTTCATGGTGGTCGCGAACGGCACGCAGGTGACCGCGCTCGCCACCTCGCAGGATCACAAACGGCGCGACGACGGGGATCTTGGGCCCAACACCGGCGGCATGGGAGCCTATTCGCCCGCCGCGCTGGTGAGTCCCGCGCTCGAGGAGCGCATCATGCGCGAAGTCATCGAACCCACGCTCACCGGCCTGCGCGAGGACGGCAACCCGTATCTCGGATTTCTCTATGCCGGGCTGATGATCGCCCCCGACGGCACGCCGAACGTGGTCGAGTTCAACTGCCGGCTCGGCGATCCGGAAACCCAGCCCATTCTCATGCGGCTCGCCAGCGACCTGGTCGACCTCTGCGACGCCGCGCTGGATGGACGGCTCGATCGCCACGTGCCGCAGTGGGATTCCCGCGCGGCGCTGGGCGTGGTCATGGCGGCGGGCGGTTATCCGGAAGCGTACGCGAGAGGCGATGCCATCTCCGGACTCGACGCCGCCGCCACGCTGCCGGGCAAGGTGTTCCACGCCGGCACGGCCCGAAACGGCACGCAGGTCGTGACCGCGGGCGGCCGCGTGCTCTGCGCCGTCGGCCTGGGCGAATCGGTGCGCGGCGCGCAGCAGCAGGCCTACGTGCTCGTCGACTCGGTGCACTGGAATCTCGTGCAATACCGGCGCGACATCGGTCACCGCGCCATCGAACGGGAGGACGCCGCGACGCGCTGAACCGGGCGGCGCGACCGGCCCGCGCGATGCGATCCGCCCGCAGCGCGGTGCGATCCGCCCTGCGCGGCGCCCGGCGCGAGTTACGCTTTAGACTTCTTCTTCGCGGCGCGCAGGTTGTCGACCAGGTTCGGATAGGGACGACCCGCGCGCTTTGCGGAAGCCTTGGCGGCGGCCTTCTTCGCGGGAGAGAGCTTGGAGTGGCGCGCGTCGCCGGGCGGCGGCCGTTCCCAGACATTCTTCGCCGATTTTTTCTTCGTTGCCTTTTTCTTCGCGGCCATTGAGGTTCCGGGTTCGATCAGCGGTGGCGGTTCGTCTCGCCGTCACAATACATAAAATAGATTGGCTGCGCTCAGTCGCATCGGCCGCGTGACGGCCGGGCCCGCGGTCTTGCCGCGCGAACCGGTGCAGATGCGCACGTCACCGTTCTTGGTGTCCACGTGCACGCGTCCCGCTCCCGTGCCGTTGCTGAACGCCAGGCGCGACCCCGGGCCGTACCGTGATTTCTCCGGCGCGGGACCGAAACAATGCTCGATGTCGCCGCTGAACGACTGGATGTCGAACTCCGCATCGGGCGGGGAAGGAAAGTTGAAGCGCACCTCGCCGCTCACCGACTCGCCGTCCAATTGACCGCCCGGCGCCAGCGACAGGTCGGCGCTCAGCGTGCCGGAGACGCTCTTGAACCGGCCGCGCGTGATCGCGGCGAGATCCGCCGTGACCTCGCCGCTCACGGTGGTGATCTCCACCTCGCCGCCACCGCCCGTGAGATGCACGTCGCCGTTGATGGTCTTCATCTCGGTGCGCCGCGCCGCGCGCGCCGTCATTCGCACGGATCCGTTGACGGTGCCCACCCGCAGGTCGCCGCCGGCCTCGCCGGTGACGTCCCCGCTCACGGTCTGCACGGTCACGTTGCCCTGCACGCCGGCGAGCTTCACGTCCGCGGTCACCGCGGTGACCGAGATCGAACTGCCCGCGGGTACGTGCACCATCAGACTGGCCTCGCCGTGTCGTGCGCCCGTGCCCGAAAGCGGCACCAAGCGGACGGCCGTGCGCTTGTCCCCGCCGCTCAGCTCCACGCGTTCCACGTCCGCGCCGGTGGTGCCGGAGACCTCCACTTCGGCACGGTCCCAGGCGCTCACCGCCACCGAGCCCGACACGCTCACCACCTCGACCGCGCCGCGCGGGTCCGCGGGCCGCCGCTCCTCCACCGACCGGTCCGCACGCGCGAGCGACCAGGGAACGAGCACGCTCAGGCACAACACGGCGCCCAGAGAGCGCGGATCGCGGAGAAAATTCCCGTAAATCCACATGGTCAGGTCCTCGTCGAAGTGGGTTGGGTGGCGCGCACGACGTGATCGTACAAATCGAATTCTTCGTGCCACGTGCTCTCGAACAGACGCTCGAGCATCGGATCGCCGGGCGATGCGGCCAGGGCCTTGCGGATGTCCGCATGCGCCTGCCGGATGACGGCGAGACTGGCCTCGATCTGCGTCCGCGTGGCCGGATCCAGCTGCTTCAGGCGCTCCTGGAACGTGGATTCCAGCTCGGCCCGCGCCGCGACGTATTTCGCATCCATGGGCTCGCCCAGCCCCGAGGCGCGCGCCATCATCGGCAGCGGTACCGCGGGCGATTCGGAGCGGGCCCGAAGCACCGCCCAGACCAGCATGCCCGCCAACACGGCGCACGCCGCGGTGGCCGCCAGCGCCATGGGCAGAAGCGCGCGCCGGCGCGCGATCTTGTACACGATGCCGTGCCACAGGTTGCGCGGCGGGTCGACGTCGCGCGGCAGTTGTCCCAGCAGTTCGTCGAGTGATTTTCCAGTCCGGTCGTTCATCGGCTTACCTCCAATACCAGCCCGTCATGGCCAGGTATCACATTGCCGGGCAGCTCGGCCAATAGTCCCGCATAATCCATCGACTGGTCCATATGGGTCAGCACGGCCCGCCCGGGCTGCAGTTCCTCGATCCAGCCCAATGCCTGGGCAAG
>CAZZWZ010000035.1:0-17233 GCA_964657955.1 uncultured Steroidobacteraceae bacterium | reverse complement strand
GCGATCGGCCTGGCGTTGCTTCATGACGTCGAAGGCGGCGATTCGATACGCCTCGGTCATGGTGGGGAAGTTGAAGATCTGTTCGACGAAGAACTCCGCCGGCGCCGAGGTGGCGATGGCCGCCTGGCCCAGATGGATCGAATCCGTGGCGCCCTCCCCGATGATCTGCACCCCCAGCACCCGCATGCTGCCGCGCTCGCACACCAGGGTGAGAAAGCCGCGGGGCTCGCCGGCGATGTGCGCCCGGGCGATCTCGCCGAAATCGGCGCGCCCGACCACGACGTCGATGTCCCTGGCGGCCGCTTCGGCCCGCGACAATCCGACGCAGGCGATTTCCGGAATGGTGTAGACGCCGGTGGGCACCAGACTGGTGGCCGCCGGCGGCGGCAGGCCGAACGCAGCGAGCGCGGCGCGGCGGCCCTGATCGGCCGCGGCACAGGCCAGCGCCGGCGGCCCGATCGCATCCCCGGCCGCATGAACACCGGGCAGGTTGGTGGCGAATGCATCGTCCACCCGCACGTGGCCGCGGGCGGTGATGGCCAGGCCGAGCCGCTCCAGGCCGATGCCTTCCAGGTTCGCGATGCGGCCGAACGCGGCGAGCACGATGTCGGCGCGCAGCACCTCGCCGCCCTGGAGCGCTACCTCGACCTGGGAGAATCCGTCGAATCGAGCCGCCGCCGCCGCCTCGCCGGCGCGGTAGACGCCGCCCATGGCGACGAAGGCGTCGAGAAATCCGGCACGCAACTCGGGGTCGAGAAAGCCGAGCGGTTCGGCCGCCTTGTCGACCAGCGTCACCGCGCAGCCCAGGGCGGCGAAGATGGACGCGTACTCGCAGGCGATGACGCCGCTGCCGAGCACGATGAGGCTGCGCGGCAGGTACGGCAGGCTCAAGATCGAATCGCTGTCGAGCACGTGCTCGTGATCCACTTCGATGCCGGCCACGTGGCGCGGCCTCGACCCGGTGGCGAGCAGGATGCGCGGCGCATGCAGCACGGCACGCGTGCCGTCGAGGCGCTGCAGTTCGACGCGCGGCGTGCCCTCGCCTGCTGCATCGAGCAGCGCACCGCGACCGCGCAGCAATTCCACGTGATTGCGTGCCAGTTGCGCGTGCAGGTAGCGATCCTGCGCGGCGATCACGCCGTCCACGCCCGCGAGCAATGCCGACAACGGCGCGTCGCCGCGCAGCTCCACGGCCAGCGACGAAGCGCTGCCGCGCATGCGCCGGTAACGCAGCGCCTGCTCGCGCAGGGCCTTGCTGGGCACCGTGCCCGACAACAGACAGTAGCCGCCCACCTGCGGCTCGCGTTCGATGATGGCTGCGTGGAAGCCGGCCTTGGCTGCCTGGATCGCGGCCTTTTGCCCGGCGGGACCCGAGCCGACGCAGATCAGATCGAAATCGGCGGGCGGCCGCATGCGCTACAGCCCGGCCAGGCTGCGCACGCGCTCGCGCCGCGAGACCATGGCCCGACGATCCTCCGGGAAGACGCCCAGGTGTTCGAACGACGGATCGTCCGCGACCACCTCCTCGGTGAGCAGCAAGGGATACAGGGTGTGGGTGGCCAGCATGTGGGCCGCGTGCACGGTACAGGCCAGATCGCCGTGAGGGGCGTCGCGATAGCAGCGCCAGCCGCTGGCGGCGTCCTGTACGTCGCACGGCAGGCCCCAATTGTTCATGAGCAGCCGGCCGAACGAGGGCTCGAACTCCACCACCAGGTCGCCGAACGTGCGCTTGTCCATCGCCGTGCGCTGCTCCGTTTCGAATCGCGACAGGATCTTCAGCGCCAGCGCCGCGCCGGTGCGATGCATCAGGGCCGCGAGAAACGCGCTTTCCACGTGTTTGCGGCGGTCCCGCGCGATCTCCTTCGCCCACAATGCGGAGAGCCACGCCTCCCGCCACAGCTCCTCGGATTCGGGCTCGTGGCCCGGCGCCACGAACACCTCGCCGCGCAGCATGACGGCCATGCCGATGTTGCGCACCTCAGCTTCGCCCAGCCACGATACCGCCTGCTGCAGCGACACCACCGGCGAGCGCGGCCGCAGCGCCGGGGAATTCGCCACCCGCATCACCTCGCCGGTGAGCACCGCGTCCGATTGGATCAGGCGCACCAGCTGGTGCCCGTGGAAGGTGGATTGCTCGGTGAGCTGCGCGAGCTCGGCGCACACCCGGGGCAGCGGCGCGATGCTCTGCGGACTCTTGAGCGCCCGGGCCAGATGGTCCCGGGCCGTCTGGTGATGCAGCGATGACAAGACCTTGACCGACTGGGTGCTCACGTGCGAATCCGGCAACCGCTCGCCGCGCGAGCCGAGACCCCATCAGTCGGCCTGGACCGCCGATGCTTGAGCCTGCTTACGCGAAATTCGTCTTATGTCAAACGAATGCGGCTTCCAGCGCCTGCGCAAGATCGGCGATGAGATCCGCCGCCTCTTCGATGCCGATGGAAAGACGCACCGTGCCGCGCCCCAGCAGGGACGCTTCGCGCTGCGCCGCGGTGAATTCCTGGCCGCCCAGCAATTGCGGGGGCATCACCAGCGATTCGGTGGAGCCCACGCTCGAGGTGATGGCGAACAGGCGCAGAGCCCGGGCGAAGCGGTTGCCCTCCTCGAGGCCGCCGTCCAGTTCGAAGCTCACCACGGAGCCGAAATCCCGCATCTGCCGGCGGGCCAGCGCGTGCTGGGGATGGGTCGTAAGGCCCGGATAGAACACCCGCCTGACGCGGGCATGGCCGTGGAGGAACCGGCTCACCGCCATCGCGTTCGCACTTTCGCGCTCGTAGCGCAGGAAATAGGTGCGCATGCCGCGCTGGATCAGATACGCCGCGTGCGGATCGAGCGTGGGGCCCAGGGACACCACGTCCTTGCGCATGCCGTCGATGAGCTTGGCGTCGGCGATGATGGCGCCGCCCATGACGTCCCCGTGTCCCGACGCGTACTTGGTGAGGCTGTGCAGGAACACGTCCACGTCGAACGTCCCGTGCTGATGGAAACCGGCGAAGGTGTTGTCCATCACGGTGAGGCAGCCGGCGCGACGCGCGTGCGCGGTCAGATGCTCGATATCCGCGATCTTGGTGACCGGGTTCGTTGGGCTCTCGAAGATGGCGAGCCGGGTCGGCGTGTCGCGCAGCACGCGCTCGATGCCCCCGAGGTCTTCGATCGACAGCAGCGTATGACTCACGCCGTACCGGGCCATGAGGTGCTGCACGAGGTACCGCGTGGGACCGTAGGACTCGATGAAAGCCAGCAGATGATCGCCCTGTTTGCAGAGCGACAGCAGTGCGGCCGCGATGGTCGCGACGCCGGAGCCCACCAGCAGGCAGCCGCTGCGTCCCTGCATCTGCGCCAGGGTCAGCTCCAGCTGCCGCAGCGTGGGATTGGAGTTGCGCGAGTAGAAATAGCCCGGGCGCTCGCCGCGCAGGAACCGCAGCGTCTCGCCCGCATCGTCGAAGGAAAACTTCACGGACTGATAAATCGGCGCCACCAGCGGACGGTTGTCCGCCGGCACCGGCACCGCGGGTGGATGATTGACGAAGGTGTTGTCGCTCATGCAGCCACGATAATCGAGCCCGCGGCGCATTGAAAGCCGCCGCCACGGGCCGGAGCGAAGCGGGTAACATGCTGGCCCTATGAACGCGGTCGCCGAAGTCTCCCCGCCCGACGTCGCCGATGCGCCCGATGCGGGTGCGGAAGCGCGGCTGCGCGAGATCCCGTACAACTACACCTCGCTGTCCGACCGCGAGATCGTCGTTCGCCTGTTGGGCGAGCCCGCCTGGCAGCTGCTCGACGAATTGCGGGGGGAACGGCGCACGGGCCGGTCGGCGCGCATGTTGTACGAGGTGCTGGGCGACATCTGGGTGGTCGACCGCAATCCGTTCCTGCAGGACGATCTGATCGACCATCCGAAGCGCCGGCGCCAGCTCATCGACGCCTTGCAGCACCGGCTTCGCGCGGTGGAGCGGCGGCGCGAACCGCACGATCCCTCGCGCGACACCCGCGTCACGCGTCTGCTCGCGGCGGCGCGCGAATCGGTGGCGCGTTTCGACCGGCATTTCGACGAGTTGACCGCCATGCGCAGGCGCGCACGCCGCGCCCTGTCGCGATACACGCGGGACGACAACGTGCGGTTCGACGCGTATGCGCGGGTCACGCACGTGACGGACGCCACCGACTGGCGCGTGGAACTGCCGTTCCTGGTGCTGGCGCCCGACACCGAGGCCGAACTGCCGAGCCTGGTACGCACCTGCATCGAACTCGGACTGACCATCGTGCCGCGCGGCGGCGGCACGGGATACACGGGCGGCGCCGTGCCGCTGACGCCGTGGTCGGCCGTCATCAACACCGAGAAACTCGACGCGCTGGGCGCGGTGGAGATGATGCCGCTGCCGGACGGCCGCGCGGACGCGACCGGCGGATTGCCGTGCGACCTGCCGCCGGCGGCCACCATCCTTGCGGGGGCGGGTGTGGTCACCCGGCGCGTGACCGAGGCGGCCGAGCGGGCCGGCTTCGTGTTCGCGGTGGACCCGACATCGGCGGACGCCTCGTGCGTGGGCGGCAACATCGCCATGAACGCCGGCGGCAAGAAGGCGGTGCTGTGGGGCACGGCCGTCGACAACCTCGTGTGGTGGCGCATGGTGGACCCCGACGGCAACTGGCTCGAAGTGACGCGCTTGAATCACAACCGGGGCAAGATTCATGACGCGGCGATGGCGTCGTTCGACCTGGTCTGGAAGGACGGACGCGCCCACCCCGATCGCGCCGCGACGCTGCGCACCCGGCGCCTGGACATCGCAGGCGCCCGGTTCCGCAAGACCGGTCTCGGCAAGGACGTCACCGACAAGTTCCTCGGCGGCCTGCCCGGGGTACAGAAAGAGGGCTGCGACGGGCTGATCACCGCGGCACGCTGGGTGCTGCATCGCATGCCCGCGCACGCGCGCACCGTGTGCCTGGAATTCTTCGGCCAGGCCCGCGACGCCATCCCCAGCATCGTCGAGATCCAGCGCCATCTCGCATCGGACAGGGCACGCGGTGCCAGGCTCGCGGGTCTCGAACATCTCGACGAGCGTTATCTGCGCGCCGTGGGCTACAGCACCAAGTCGAAGCGCGGCGCCCTGCCCAAGATGGTGCTGCTGGGCGACATCGTGGGCGAAGACGACGGCGCGGTGGCCGCCGCCGCGTCCGAGACGGTGCGGCTGGCCAATGCACGCGCCGGCGAGGGCTTCATCGCCGTGAGCGGCGAGGCGCGGCGCAAGTTCTGGCTGGATCGCGCCAAGACGGCGGCCATCGCCAAGCACACCAACGCCTTCAAGATCAACGAGGACGTGGTCATCCCGCTGGAACGGCTCGGCGAATACACCGACGCCATCGAACGCATCAACATCGAGCTGTCCATCGGCAACAAGCTCGCGCTGACCGACGCCTTGGCGCAGCATTTTTCCGACGCCGACGAAGCCACCCCGGCAGCGCGCACCGGACACGACCGCACCGCAGCCGACGCCGACGAAGAGGCGGACGCCCCCAGCGGCCGCACCGAACGCCGCGCCGCCGCCCGCGCGCTCGTGGCGCGCGTGCGCGCCCGGTGGCAGTTCCTGCTCGACTCCATGGATGCCCCGCTGCACGTCATCCGCGGCGCGCTGGAGGTGCACGGCGTGGCGCTGCCCGACGACACGTCCGGCACGCTGTTCGACCGGTTGCAGGACCGCAGCATACGCATCAGCTGGCGGAGCGAACTGCGGGCGGAACTCGCGCGCCTCTTCGTCGGCAGCGAATTCGCGCCGGCGCTGGCCGAATGGGACGCGGTGCACCGGCACGTTCTCCAGGGGCGCCTGTTCGTGGCGCTGCACATGCACGCCGGCGACGGCAACGTGCACACCAACATTCCGGTGAACTCGGACAACTATGCCATGCTGCGCACCGCCAATCAGGCGGTGGCGCGCATCATGCAGATCGCCCGCTCGCTCGACGGCGTGATCTCGGGCGAGCATGGCATCGGCATCACCAAGCTCGAATATCTCACGGACGACGAGTTGTCCGCGTTTCGCGCGTACAAGCAGACCGTGGATCCCGAGGGCCGGTTCAACCGCGGCAAGCTCCTGCCCGGCGCCGATCTGCGGCGCGCGTACACGCCGAGCTTCGGTCTCCTGGGGCACGAGTCCCTCATCATGCAGCAATCGGACATCAGCACGATTTCCGATGCCATCAAGGATTGCCTGCGATGCGGCAAGTGCAAACCCGTGTGTGCCACCCACGTGCCGCGCGCCAATCTCTTGTATTCGCCGCGCGACAAGATTCTCGCCACCTCGCTGCTGATCGAGGCGTTCCTCTACGAGGAGCAGACGCGCCGCGGGGTGGCCATCCAGCACTGGGACGAACTCGCGGACGTCGCCGAGCACTGCACCGTCTGCCACAAGTGCGTGACGCCCTGCCCCGTCGACATCGACTTCGGCACGGTGTCCATGGCCATGCGCGATCTGCTCCGCCGCATGGGGAAGAAGCGGTTCAATCCGGGCACCGCCGCATCCATGTTCTTCCTGAACGCCACCAGCCCGCGCACCGTCAAGCTCGCCCGCAAGGTCATGATCGACTGGGGCTACAAGGCGCAGCGTCTGGCGAACCGCACCCTGCAGGGGCTCGCCCGCGCGCAGACGCGGCGACCGCCGCTGACCACCGGCAGAGCCCCCGTCAAGGAGCAGGTCATCCATTTCGTCAACAAACGGATGCCCGGCGGCCTGCCGAAGCGCACGGCCCGTGCGCTGCTCGACATCGAAGACCGGAATTACGTGCCCATCATCCGTGATCCCACCACCCCCGGCGATGCGGAGGCGGTGTTCTATTTCCCCGGCTGCGGCTCCGAGCGCCTGTTCTCGCAGGTGGGCCTCGCCACCCAGGCCATGCTGTGGCACGTGGGCGTGCAGACGGTGCTGCCGCCGGGCTACCTGTGCTGCGGTTATCCGCAGCGGGGCGCGGGCGAGTTCGAGAAGGCGGACAAGATCATCACCGACAACCGCGTGCTGTTCCATCGCGTCGCCAACACGCTGAACTATCTCGACATCAAGACCGTGGTGGTGAGCTGCGGCACCTGTTTCGACCAGTTGCAGGGCTACGAATTCGACAAGATCTTTCCGGGCAGCAGGATCATCGACATCCACGAGTTCCTGATGGAAAAAGGCGTGCAGCTGCAAAACGCCACGGGGGTTCGCTATCTGTATCACGACCCGTGTCACTCGCCCATGAAGAAGCACGAACCCATGAGCGTGGTCAACACGCTCATGAACGGCGGGCGCTTCGGCACCATCGAGAAGAACGACCGGTGCTGCGGCGAGTCCGGCACGCTCGCCGTCACGCGGCCCGATGTCTCCACCCAGGTGCGATTTCGCAAGGAGGAGGAAATCCGCGCCGGCGTCGACCGGGTGCGCGAGGGAGGTCACCAGGGCGAGGTGAAGATACTCACCTCGTGTCCGTCCTGCCTGCAGGGCTTGAAGCGGTACAACGACGACGCCGATCTCGACGCCGATTACATCGTCGTGGAGATCGCCAAGCACCTGCTCGGGCCCGACTGGCTGCCCGCCTACGTGCAGCGGGCCAACCGCGGCGGCATCGAGCGCGTGCTGGTCTAGCGGCTGCCGAGCATCTGGCGCACCTTGGCGGCCAGCGCATCGAGCGCAAACGGCTTGCCGATCATGTCCATGTCCGGCCCCAGGAACCCGCCGCGCGCGGCCGCGGACTCCGCATAGCCGGTCAGGAACAGCACCTTGAGGTCGGGTCGTTTCTGACGCGCAATCTCCGCAAGCTGTCGGCCGTTCATGTGGGGCAGTCCCACGTCGGTCAACAGCAGATCGATGTGGATCGGCGAATCGAGCAGCTCCAGCGCCTGCTTGGGATTGGCCGCTTCGAGATAGGCGTAGCCCAGGTCGTTCAGCACCTCGAGCACCAGCATGCGAACCGTGGCCTGGTCCTCCACCACCAGCACCCGTTCACCATCGCCCCGCGGCACCACGGTGACGGGCGCGGCCGCCTCGGGACCGCCGCGCCGCGCGGCACGCGGCAGAAACAGCGTGATGGTGGTTCCCCGCCCCACCTCGCTCGCGATGCGGACATGGCCGCCGCTCTGTTTGGCGAAGCCGTAGATCATGGACAAGCCGAGCCCCGTGCCCTGACCGATGGGCTTGGTGGTGAAGAACGGATCGAAGGCGCGCGCCACCACGTCCGGCGCCATGCCGCACCCGGTGTCGGAGACGGCGATGGCGACGTAGTCGCCGCCCGCGACCTCGGCGTGCTGTGCCGACGATTGATCCAGCGTGGTGTTGACGGTCGCGATGGACAGCCGGCCGCCGGCCGCCATGGCATCGCGCGCATTGATGCACAGATTGAGGATGGCGCTCTCCAGCTGGTTCGCATCCGAGATGGCCGGCCACAATCGCGGGTCCAGGTCGGCATGCAGTTCGATGCCGTCGCCCAGGGTCCGGTACAGCAGCTCCTTCATGCCCCCGATGAGCTGGTTCACGTCGCACGGCTTGGCGTCCAGCGACTGACGCCGCGAGAAGGCCAGCAGCCGCTCGGTCAGGGAGGCGGCGCTCTTGGCGGAGCGCTCGGCCGCGTCGATGAACTGATCGATGCTGTCGAGGCGCCCCGACTTGAATCGCATGCGGATCAGCGCCACCGCGCCCAGGATGCCGGCGAGCAGGTTGTTGAAATCGTGCGCGATGCCGCCCGTGAGCTGGCCGATGGCCTCCATCTTCTGACTCTGACGCAGGCGTTCCTCCATGTCGCGCTGCGCGGTGATGTCGCGCCCCACGATGTAGAACGACTCTCCGTCCGGAGCCGCGCTCCACGTCACGGTGCGGGTGGAGCCGTCGTCGGCGCGCAGCACCGTCACGTATTCGGAGACCGTGCCGCCGCGGGCCAGGTGTTCGAGCGTCGCGGCCGACTGTCCGGCATCCGACTCCTCGACCAGATCGCAGTAGGGGCGCGACAACAGCGTGGCCTCGTCCCAGCCCAGCAGCCGCGTCCATGCAGGGTTGATCTCTTTCAGGTAGCCGTCGAGCCCGACGGTGGCCATCAGATCGCTGGTGCTCGACCACAGCCGGTTGCGCTCGAGCACGCGCGCCTCCACCTGGGTTTCCAGCGAGGCATTGAGTTCTCGGTAATGAAATTCGGCGCGCCGTCGCTCGATGGCGAGCCGGGTCCGTCCGGCCACCTCGCGCACGAACGCGACTTCCGCCTGATCCCAGGCACGGGGCTCCCGGCTGCTCACGAACAACAGAGCGACCAGGCGGTCCTGCTCCACGAGCGGGCAGCAGATCATGGCGGCGACGCCCTGCTCGGCCATGGATGACAGCGGCTCCAGGGGCTGCGCGCGCATGTCGTCGATGACCACCGGCTTGTCGCCGCGAAGCAGGTCGATGACGTGCCCGCGACGGCTCATGGGATGGCGGCCCGTTGCGCTCGGGGTGCCCTCGGCGGTCCAGTCGCGTTCGACGATGAGTTCGGATTCGTCCTCGCTGACCGACCCGTAACCGGCCGCGTTGGCGCCCAGGGTCCGGCCGAGAATTTCGGCGGCGACCATGGCCATTTCCCCGGAATCCTGCAGCCGGCCCAGCCGGTCTCCCAATTCCAGCAGCGCCGGTTGCGTGCGTTCCGCCAGGTGCTTGTCGGTGCGGTCGCGCACGATCTTGAGGAATCCCACCGGCTTCTGATCGTCGTCCTTCAACGGCATCATCTCGCCGCTGGCGAAGAACCGGCTGCCGTCCTTGCGCAGATGCCAGCGTTCGTCCGAGCCCCGGCCGCGGCTGAGTGCCGCGCGCATCTCCCGCTCGGGGATCCCGGCCGCGCGATCCACCGGGGTGAAGAAATCGTCGCAGCGGCGTCCCTGCATCTCGGCGGCCGTCCAGCCGAAAATCCGGCGTGCGCCCTCGTTCCAGCTGGTGACCAGTCCGTCCGGATCGATGGAGATGATGGCGTAATCGACGGCGCTGTCGAGGATCAACCGGTTGCGTTCTTCCTGGGCCCGCTGCACCGCCAGCGCCTTGCGCAATTCGAGCTGCGTGATGACCTGGCGCGCCAGTCCGAGCAGGGAGGTTTTTTGAAGGGCGGTCAGGGATCGCGCGCGGCGATCGAGCACGCACAAGGTCCCGATCGCCAACCCTTCGGCGTTGCGCAACGGCGCTCCCGCGTAAAAACGCAGCCCCTCCTCGCCCGTGACCAGCGGATTGTCGGCAAACCGGGCATCCTCGGCGGCATCCTCCACCACCATCACACCCGGCTGCTGGATCGCATGCGAACAGAACGCGATTTCCCGTCGCGTTTCGCGGGCGGTCATGCCGAGCGCGGCTTTGAACCACTGGCGCTTGTCGTCGACGAAGCTGATGAGCGCGATGGGCACGTCGCAGATCGCGGCGGCGATGCCGACGATGTCGTCGAATTCGGCCTCAGGCTCGGAGTCCAGAATGCGGTAGGCGGCGAGCGCCGCCAGGCGCGCGATCTCCGGAGCATCCTGCGGTTCGGAGTCTGCGGCCGGAATTGCCGGGGTGACCGAGAGCCCCGGCGCCACCGGGATGACCAGCGTCACCGCACGACCGGATCGAGCCAGCCACCCGGCGGCGTGACGGCGTCGCCGGACACGCCCCAGGTACCGGGGGCATAGGACTGCGGCGCCGGGAGCACGCCGGCGGCGAGCACGGGGTCCACGATGCGCCAGGCTTCTTCGACGTAATCCTCGCGGGCGAACAGGCCCCGGTCTCCCGCCAGGGCATCGCCCAGCACACGCTCGTAGGCGTCCATCTCGTTGGGGCCCGGATGACGGCTCGCCTGCAGTTCGGTCTCCTGTCCCACGCCCGTCTCATCCTCGTCCATGACGGTCAGACCCATGGCCACGGTGGTATCCGGACTGATCCGGAAGCGGACGTAATTGCCGCCGGTGGCGCGGCGCGGAAACACCGCCGGTGCATTGCGCAAGCGCACCACCACCTCGGTACAGGTCACGGGCAACGATTTGCCGGCACGAATGAAAAACGGCACTCCCTGCCAGCGCCAGTTGTCGATCTGCGTGCGCATGGCGGCAAACGTCTCGGTCTGGGAGTCCGCCGCCACGCCCGGTTCCCGTCGGTAGCCCTCGAACTGCCCGCGGATCACGCAACCGGGTTCGAGCGGCGGCATGGCGCGCAGCACCTTCACCTTCTCGTCGCGCAGCGACTCGCTGTCGGTCCGGGCCGGCGGTTCCATCGCGATGTTGGCGAGTACCTGGAACAGATGATTCTGCATGACGTCCCTGATCGTGCCGGTCTGATCGTAGAATGCACCGCGCCCCTGAATTCCGAAATTCTCGGCCATGGTGATCTGCACGCTGTCCACGGTCGAGCGGTTCCAGAACGACTCCAGCATGGAGTTCGCAAAGCGAAAATACACCATGTTGTGCACGGGACGCTTGCCCAGATAGTGATCGATCCTGAAGATCGCCTCCTCGGGGAACGCGTCGAGCAGGATGCGATTCAGCGCCTGCGCCGACGCCAGATCGTGGCCGAACGGCTTTTCGACCACCACCCGGGAGCCGGCGGCCCGGTCGGACTCGGCCAGGTGCTCGACCACCGAGCCGAACAACAACGGCGGTATGGCGAGGTAGAAGGCCGGGCGGTGCGCTCCCGCCAGGGCCGTGTGCAGCGCCGCGAAAGTTCGCGGCTCCGAATATTCGCCCTGGACGTACTTCAACAGGCCCGCGAGCCGCTCGAATGCGGCGGCATCGACACCGCCCCCGTGTTCCTCGATGCTCGCCCGCGCCCGCGCCTTCAGCTGATCGAGCGAGAAGGCGTCCCGTGCGACGCCCACCACCGGAATGTGCAACGTCCCGCGCCGGACCATGGAATGCAATGCCGGAAAAATCTTCTTGTAAGCCAGATCGCCCGTGATGCCGAAGAACACCAGTGCGTCGGAATGCGTGTCCAAGGGTTTCCTTCTATGACCCGGCCGGTCCGCCGGGCTCGGCCGCCTTTTCCACGTGGCCGCCGAACTGGTAGCGCATGGCCGACAACAGCTTGTTCTGGAATTCGGCGCCGTTGCGCGAGCTGAAGCGGCCGAACAGCGCCATCGTGAGCACGGGAAGGGGAACGCCCTCGTCGATGGCCGCCTGCACGGTCCAACGTCCCTCGCCCGAATCCGACACGCGCCCCGCGAACTTCTTCAAGGCGGGGTCGTCGACCAGCGCCGCGGCGCTCAGGTCCAGCAACCAGGAGGAGATGACGCTGCCGCGGCGCCACACTTCCGCGATGGCCGGCAGGTCGAAGTCGTACTGATAGTGTTCGGGATTGCGCAGGGGGGCGGTTTCCGCGTCGGCCACGGCGGCGTGTTTGCCGACGTCCGCGCCGCGCAGGACGCCGAATCCCTCGGCGAACGCCGCCATCACGCCGTACTCGATGCCGTTGTGAACCATCTTGACGAAATGGCCTGCGCCGTTGGGGCCGCAGTGCAGATACCCGTGCTCGGACGTCGACGCCGCGCCGCTGAGTCCGGCCGTCCGTTCGATGTCGCCGACGCCGGGAGCCAGCGTGGCGAAGATCGCATCCAACCGGCCGACCACCTCGGGCTCGCCGCCGATCATGAGACAGTAGCCGCGGTCGAGTCCGTGGGTTCCCCCGCTCGTGCCCACGTCCACGTAGTGCAGGCGGCGCGCGGCGAGCGCCTTGGCGCGTCGCAAATCATCCACGTAATAGGAGTTGCCGCCGTCGATGATGACGTCGCCCGCGCTCAGCAACGGGGCGATCTTCGCGATCATCTCGTCCACCGCGCCCGCCGGCACCATGAGCCACACGGCCCGCGGCGCTGAGAGCTTGTTCACGAACTCCTCGAGCGAGGCCGCGCCGGTCGCCTTCTCCGTGACCAGCTGCTTCACCACCTTCGCCGACGCGTCGAACACCACGCAATCGTGGCCGGCCTTGAGCAGGCGCCGCACCATGTTGGAGCCCATCCGGCCCAGCCCGATCATTCCAATTTGCATCTCACACTCCTCAGAAGTCCGCGCGCATCAAAACCGGTGACCATAGCACGCTGGTGCGCGCGAGGGCACCGGCAGTTTCCGCGGGGCACGCTCCCTATCGACCCGCCGCGCCAGACCGACCAGCCGGACCGCTCACCCGCCCGTCTTCTGCTCCGCCTGCCACTTCGCCACCGCCGCCATGGTGTTCTCCACGTGCTTGTCCGGATTCAAGGCGCTGAAGGCATAAATGATCTTGCCGGTGGGCGCGATGACGTACGAGGTGCGGCTGGAATACGAGGTCATCAACAAGGTGGCATCGTAGGCCTTCGAGATCTTCTGATCGGCGTCCGACGCCACCGCGAACTTGTTGCGGCATTCGCTCACGGAGAATTTGTTGAGCGTGTCGATGCCGTCGTGTGACACGCCGATGACGGTCGCGCCCAGCGATTTGAAGCGGTCGGTGGCCTCGGCGAAATCGTGGGCCTCGATGGTGCAGCCGTGGGTGAAGGCGGCGGGGTAGAAATACAGCACCACCGGGCCCGTCTTGAGGGCCTCCGCCAGCGCGAACGTGAACGGCTTGCCGGCGAGCGTCGCCTGCGTGGTGAAATCCGGTGCCGCGGCACCCGGCTTGAGGGCGGCGAGGAGCGGTGCCGACAGCAGACAGGCGGCTGCGCCGATGAGAATGCGGTTCATGGCGAAAATCCTGGGGTTAGGGGGACCGGCCGGAATTCTATACCGCTTCGACCGGGCCCGGCCGGCGCGGTGCAGCCGTGCCGCCAGGCGACGGGACCGGCCGTTTACGCAGGCCAAATTTTGGGTTAACCTATACGTCATCTCGATAACGATTAAGGCAAGTCCCCGGACCGCCATGAAGTCGCCTTCCGATCATCTTTACGGCGTGACGCAACTCGGCAGCGAACTGGGGGTGACGCCGCGCACCATCCGGTTCTACGAGTCGAAGGGGCTCATCGCACCGCAGCGCGTGGGGAACAACCGCGTGTACACGGCGCGCGACCGCGCGCGGATGATCCTGATCCTGCGGGGCAAGAAGCTCGGTTTCACGCTGCGTGAAATCCGCGAGTATCTCGATCTGTACGATGCCGATCCCACCCATGCCAAGCAGATCCGTCTGCTGCTCGACACGTTGCGCGGCCGCATCCTGCGCCTGGAGGAGCAGCGCGCCGCGCTGCTGCAGGCGCTCGCGGAACTGCGCAACGTCGAGACGCAGGCCCAGGCGGCGCTCGCCGCCCTCGACGCGGGTCGGGGGCGGGCGCCGATGAAAACCACCGACCGATCCGTCCGGCACGCCGGCGCGGAGATCAACGGAGTACCGTCCGATGTCAGAGCCATCCATGAATAACGTCGTCATCGCGGGCTATGCCCGCTCTCCCTTCACGCCTGCGAACAAGGGCGCGCTGGCGCGGGTCCGACCCGACGACATCGCCGCCCAGGTGGTGGCCGCGTTGGTCGCGCGCACGCGGCTGAATGCCGCGGACGTCGAGGATCTCATCGTGGGTTGCGCCTTTCCGGAGGGCGAACAGGGCTTCAACGTGGGACGCGTCATCGGCCTGCTGGCAGGCCTGCCGCAGTCCGTCGGCGGCATGACGGTCAATCGCTTTTGCGGGTCGTCCATGCAGGCGGTGCACATCGCAGCCGGACAGATCCAGCTCGGCGCCGGCGACGTGTTCATCGCGGCGGGGGTCGAAAGCATGACCCGCGTGCCCATGATGGGCTTCAACCCCATGCCGAATCCGTCGCTGCAAAAGACGGTGCCCGCCGCCTACATCGGCATGGGCGAGACGGCGGAGAACGTCGCGGGCAAGTGGCACATCGGCCGCGCCCAGCAGGAGGCGTTCGCCGTGCGCAGTCAGCAGCGCACCGCGGCGGCGGTCGCGGCCGGCCATTTTTCGGACGAGATCGTGCCCATCCGGGCCGGGGCGGGGATGGTGGACCGGGACGGCTGCCCGCGGCCGGACACCAGCGCGGCCGCGCTCGCACAGTTGAAGCCGGCGTTCGACGCGCATGGCAGCGTGACCGCGGGCACCTCCTCGCCCCTGACCGACGGCGCGGCCGCCGTGCTGGTCACCAGCGAGAAATACGCCCTCGCCCACGGCCTCACGCCGCTCGCCCGGATTCGCAGCGTCGCCGTGGCGGGCTGCGCGCCCGAGATCATGGGCATCGGACCCGTGGCTGCGACCCGCAAGGCGCTCGCGCGGGCCGGGCTCGCCATGGCCGCCATCGACGTGGTGGAGTTGAACGAAGCCTTCGCCAGCCAATCGCTGGCCTGCGCGCGCGACCTGGAAATACGCGACGAGATCCTCAACATCGACGGCGGCGCCATCGCGCTCGGCCATCCACTGGGCGCCACCGGCGCGCGCATCGTCGGCAAGGCCGCCAGCCTACTCCGGCGCACGGGCGGTCGCTACGCGCTCGCCACGCAATGCATCGGCGGTGGCCAGGGCATCGCCACCATCCTCGAGCGCTGCTAGGAGGCCGATCATGGAAACCATCCGACGAGCCGCGGTCATCGGCGCAGGCGTCATGGGCGCGGGGATCGCGGCGCAATTCGCCAATGCCGGGGTCCCCGTGCTGCTGCTCGACATCGTGCCCGCGGGCGCCTCCGACCGGAACGTGCTGGCGGCGACGGCCGTCGAGAAGATGTTGAAAACCGAACCGGCGCCGTTCATGTCGGCGCGCGCCGCCAGGCTCATCACGCCCGGCAACGTCGAAGACCACATGGGTCGGCTGGCGGAGTGCGATTGGATCGTCGAAGCGGTGGTCGAACGGCTGGACGTGAAACAGGCGTTGTACCGCAAGATCGACGCGGTGCGCCGCGCCGACGCCGCGGTTTCCTCGAATACGTCGACGATCCCGTTGAAGGTATTGATCGAGGGCTCGAGCGAGGCCTTCGCCCGCCATTTCCTCATCACGCATTTTTTCAATCCGCCGCGCTACATGCGCCTGCTGGAAATCGTCCGCGGTGAAATGACCGACGAGGGCGTGGTGCGCACCGTCGGCGATTTCGCCGACCGGGTTCTGGGCAAGGGCATCGTGCGCTGCAAGGACACGCCCGGATTCATCGCCAACCGGCTCGGCGTCTACTGGCTGCAGGTGGGGGTCATCGAGGCCATGGACGCGGGCCTCACGGTGGAGGAAGCCGATGCCGTGGTCGGGCGGCCGATGGGCATTCCCCGAACCGGCATCTTCGGGCTGCTCGATCTGGTCGGTCTCGACCTCATGCCCCACATCAATGCCAGTCTGGCCGATGCGTTGCCGGCGGGCGATGCATTTCATGCAGCGAACCGCGATTTGCCGCTGATCCGCACGATGATCGCCGACGGCTACACCGGCCGCAAAGGCAAGGGCGGCTTCTACCGGCTGAACCGCTCGGGCGGCGCGAGGACGAAGGAGGCGATCGATCTGACCTCGGGCCGGTACCGTCCCGAGCAGCGCGGCGATCCGGCCGAACTCGCCGGCTCCGACCTGCGCACCCTGCTCTCCTCGGACGGCAAGCTCGGGCGCTATGCATGGCGCGTACTCGGACAGACGCTGAGTTATGCGGCCGGCCTCGTGCCCGAGGCGGCCGACGACATCGACGCCGTCGACGAGGCCATGCGTCTTGGCTACAACTGGCGCTGGGGACCCTTCGAGCTGATCGACAAGCTGGGGGCCGACTGGCTCGCCACCCGGTTGGAGAAGGACGGCCTGCCGGTTCCCACCCTGCTGCGCGGCGCCCGGGAGCGGCGCTTCCATCGGATCGACGCGGGACGCCGGCAGTGCCTGGGCGCGGACGGCGCTTACCACGACGTCGAACGGGCCGAGGGCGTGCTCCTGCTGGAGGACGTCAAGCGGGTGTCCTCGCCCGTGCTCAAGAACGCCTCCGCCGCGGTGTGGGACATCGGTGACGGCGTGCTGTGCTTCGAATTCACCAGCAAGAGCAACTCGCTGGACGATCAGATCATCGCCCTGCTCGGCGAGACCGTCGCCCTGGTACCCGTCCGGCACAAGGCGCTGGTGATCTACAACGAGGCGCAGAACTTTTCGGTGGGGGCCAATCTCGGGCTCGCCATGTTCGCCGCCAACATCGCCGCCTGGGGAGAGATCGAAAAACAGGTGGAGGCCGGCCAGCAAGCCTACGCGGCGCTGAAATATGCGCCCTTCCCGGTGGTGAGCGCGCCGTCGGGCATGGCGCTCGGCGGCGGCTGCGAGATCCTGCTCCACAGCGACGCCGTGCAGGCGCATGCCGAGAGCTACATCGGACTGGTGGAGTGCGGCGTC
>CAZZWZ010000034.1:6702-17427 GCA_964657955.1 uncultured Steroidobacteraceae bacterium | reverse complement strand
CCGACCTGGGTCATCGTACGGCTTTTCCTGCACTGCAGCTCGGCCGGAGCGCGACAGCCCGGCTGCTTCTGTCATTGAATTGGTCAAACACGCCCCTGAGCGATTTATCGACCTGGCCGGAGGAACTGGTCGGCCTTCTTGCCGTGATCATGCATTCGCCGGTGGCGATGACGGTCATGTGGGGCCGGGACGGCGTCCTGCTGTACAACGACGCATACGCCGAGATCGTGGGCACGCGGCACCCGGCCGCCTTCGGTCGACGCGCCGTGGAGGTGTGGCCGGAGGCGGCCGCCTTCAATTCCCGCGTCCTCGAGAAAGTCTTGGCGGGGGAAACGCTGCACTTCGACGATCAGGAATTCCTGCTCGAAATCGATGATTCCCCCGAACCCGCGTGGTTCACCCTCGATTACTCGCCGGTCCCCGATGCGGCCGGCGTCCCCACCGGGGTGCTCGCCATCGTCTCCGAGACGACGGGTCGTGTCCTCGCCGAGCGTGCGCTCGAGCCGCAACGCGAGCGGTTGCGACAGATGTTCGAGCAGGCGCCGAGTTTCATGGCGGTTCTGAGCGGTCCGCATCACCAGGTGGAGCTGGCGAATCCCAATTTTCTGAGGCTGATCGGCGGCCGCCCCATCGTCGGCCGTGCCATCGCCGAGGCGCTGCCCGACGTGGTCGAGCAGGGCTACCTGGCGCATCTCGACCACGTGTATCACAGCGGGAAGGCATTTTCCGCAACCGACGCCAGATATGCCTTGCGGGCCGATCCGGCCGGTCCGGTGCGAGAACGCTTCGTCGACGTGGTTTTCCAACCGCTGTTCGACGAAGCACGGCAGGTCGTCGGCATTTTCGTCGAGGGCGTCGATGCGACGGACCGGGTGGAGGCGGAGCGGGACGCCATCGAGTCGCGCGAGCGTCTGGAACTCGCGTTGAGCAATGCCCAGATCATCGGTCTGTGGGATTGGCGCATCCCGGAGAATCGGGTATTCGCCGATGAACGCTTTGCGAAACTCTTCGGCGTCGATCCCGCTCTCGCGCGGACCGGCGCGCCCATCGAGGCGTTCCTCGGCGGAATTTTCCAGTCCGATCGAGAACGTGTCTCCCGGCAGATCGATCAGGCGATCAAAACCGGCGAGCCGTACGCGAGCGAATTTCGCGTGTCCTCCGCCGAGTTGGGGGTGCGCCACCTGCTGGCCCGTGGCGGATGCGAAATGTCGCATGATGGGTCCCCTCTGCGCTTCCCCGGGGTGATCATCGACCTGACGCAGCAGCGGCAGGCCGAGGCCGCCTTTCATGGCCGGGAGAATGAACTCAAGCTCTCGCTCGAGGCGGGTCAGCTGGGTGCATGGAGCCTCGACCTCAACACCCTGCAGCTCACGACGTCGGCGCAATGTCGTGAACATTTCGGCGCCGACGATGCCGCGGAGTTCACCTACGAGACCATCATGGGCACGGTGCATCCCGAGGATCGGGCGAGAATGCGCGCCGCGGTACGCAGGACCATCGAAGAGGGGCACCCCTACGACATCGAATATCGCATCCTCACGTCGGCTGCGGAGTTGCGATGGATCGCCGTTCGCGGCGAACTGACGATCAACCCCGCGGGAAATCCGACCTTGTCGGGCGTATCGAGCAACGTCACCCGGCGCCGGCGCGAGGACGCTCATCGCGAGGCCTTGAACGAGCTGGGCAGCGTCATCCAGGGATGCGACGATCCGGACGAGGTCATCTTCTCAGCCTCGCGCATCCTGGGTGAAACGCTCGGGGTCGGCCGCGTCGGGTATGGAACCATCGATACTGTGGCGCAGACGCTGCACGTGGCGCGTGACTGGACCGCTCCCGGCGTCGAGTCGCTGGCGGGCTCGTTGCGTCTGCGCGAGTACGGAACGTTCTTCGACAGTCTGAAGCACGGCGAACTCGTCGTCATCTCGGATGTCGACGAGGACGCACGAACCGTCGCCGGGGCCGCGGCGCTCAAGGCGCGCGGCGCGTCGGCGTTCGTCAACGTGCCGGTGCTCGAAAAGTCCGGCCTGGTCGCGGTGCTCTACATCAACCACGCCGAGTCGCGCGATTGGGAGGTGCCCGAGCTGCGGCTCATCAAGGAGGTGGCCGAACGCACGCGCGCTGCATCCGAAAGGATTCGCAGTGCGCTCGCCTTGAAGGCGAGCGAAGCACGGTTGCGCGAGATCAACGACTCGCTGGAATCCACGGTGGAGGCCCGGACGCGGGCTCTGCTCCATGCGGAGGAGGCGCTGCGCCAGTCGCAAAAGATGGAAGCCGTCGGGCAGCTGACCGGCGGAATCGCGCACGACTTCAACAACCTCCTGCAGGGCATCACGGGCAGTCTCGATCTGGTGCAACAGCGGATCGCGCAAGGTCGGCTGAGCGACCTCGATCGGTTGATCGGCGGCGCGGTCCATTCGGCGAAACGCGCCGCGAGCCTGACCCATCGTCTCCTGGCCTTTTCCCGGCGCCAACCGCTGGCGCCGCGCCCCGTGCATCCCAATGGCCTGCTGGTCTCGATGGAAGACCTGCTGCGCAGAACCCTGGGAGAGAACATCGAGTTCGATCTGGTGCTGGCGCCGGATGTCTGGACCACTTGGTGCGATACCAACCAGCTGGAGAACGCGGTGCTCAACCTGGTCATCAACGCGCGCGACGCCATGCCGCAGGGTGGGAAACTCAGGATCGAGACGCACAATGCGTCGTTCGACGAGTCCTTCGTCGCCGACCTCCCGGACGTGAAGCCGGGACATTACGCGTGCCTCAGCGTGACCGACACCGGCATCGGCATGACCGTCGATACCATCAACAAGGCGTTCGAACCCTTCTACACCACCAAGCCCATCGGGCAGGGCACGGGTCTGGGGTTGTCGATGATCTACGGTTTCATGCGTCAATCCGACGGTTACGCCAAGATCGAGAGCGAGGTGGGCAGCGGGACGTCGGTGAGATTGTTCCTGCCGCGCCATGGCGGGGCGCCGGAAGCGGCCGGGGAGGAGGAGGCCGGCACCGCAACCCTGCGAACTCTTGCCAGCGAAACCGTCCTGGTCGTCGAAGACGAGCCCGTGGTGCGTGCCCTCGTCGTCGAGGTGTTGAACGATCTGGGATACCGGACGCTCGAGGCGTCCGATGGTCCGTCCGGATTGGCGCAGCTTCAATCGCGGCACGAGATCGACCTGCTGGTGTCGGACATCGGACTTCCGGGCTTGAACGGGCGGCAGATCGCCGAGGCGGGGCTGCTGCTGCGTCCCACGCTCAAAATACTCTTCATGACCGGCTATGCCGAGAACGCCACCCGCGGCGACGGATTTCTCGGCCCGCGCATGAGCATGATCACGAAACCGTTTTCCTTGGAAGTGCTGGCGGAGCGTGTCAAGCAGATCCTGGAAGCCGGCCAGGATGGTTGAGCCTCAGCGCCGATCGCGGTTGAGGCACCAGATCGTCCCCGTGAGCACGGTGGCGAAGACCACCCAACCGACCAGGGGCAGACCGGCGCGCGACGCCACCCGGTCGACGGGTTTGGCCGCGTTGACGAACGCGGTGCTCGAGGCGATGAGCGAAGCGGCCGCCAGGGTGCTCACCGGCAGATTGCGGCGTTTGAAGAACAACCGGCTCCAGCCGCCGATCATGAACGTGTTCCATCCCCACAGCGCCAGCGCCCGGCTTCTCGCCGCGGATTGCTTCGACCGGAGGAGTCGGTAAGCGGCCACCGCGAGAGCTCCCTCGATGCCCGTCCAGGCGACGGGAAAGAGCCAGTCGGGCGGTTTGAACGACGGTTCACGCAACGTCAGGTACCACAGCATGGTCCGCGGATGATTCGGCGACGGGGTGCTCGACCAGCTGAGCGCCACCGGGACGGTGACGGCGCAGGATGCGATGGCGGCTGCCAACGGAGCGGACATGATCCCGGAGTTCGTGGAGACGGCGGTCCTATCGGTCATTTCAGTCCTGTCGGTCATTTCGGTCCCGTCGTGTTCGATTTCCGATCAACGGCCGGCAGCTTTCCGCCCCTGGCCGCGATCTGTCCGGCAAATACGCACCCTCGCTTGCCGCGTACTGCTCGCGCCCCGCCTCGGTCAAACCACCGCGCGGATGGCGGAGCGCACGGCCTTTGCAGCATTCATCGCGACCTCGCATTCGATGGATGAACGTTGTACGCGGTTCGAGCCCCCGCCGGCAAGTCGCTAGGCGAGCCCTTCGGCTTTCAGGGCGGCGATCACCTGCGGCCGCGCTCTCACCCGCTCGTTGTGACGTTTGAGTGCGGGCCACCGCTTCAAGTCGATATCCACACGGTCCGCCCAACTGAGCACCACGAACAGGTACGCATCCGCCACCGTGAAACGGTCGCCGACCAAGAACGTCTTCTCGCCGATGGATTTCTCGAGCCAATCCAGACGTTTGGTCAGATTGCTGCGCGCCATGTTCTTCACGTCCTGACTGTTCGCAGGATTGAACAGCGGACCGAAGTTCTTGTGCAATTCGGAGTTTATGTACGCGAGAGTCTCGACCAGTCGATAGCGATCGAGCGTCCCCTCCCGTGGCGCGAGTCCCGCCGACGGGTTGAGATCGCCGATGTACAGAAGTACAGCGACGTTTTCGGTGAGGAACTCGCCGTCGTCGAGGCGCAAGACCGGCACGTACCCCTTCGAGTTGACGGCATTCAAATCCTCGCCGTCGCGCGTTCGACGGGTTTTGTGATCGACCTCGGCCGCGTCGAAATCGCAGCCTGCCTCCTTCAACGAAATGAACGACGCCAGAGAGCAGGCGCCCTTCATGTAATAAAGTTTCATTTGTCTGCTCCTTCCCATGATGAACCTGGCGTGCATGATATCCGGCCCGCTGTCCGGGTGTACGTCCCTGGTGGGTGCCATCCACACGGGAGCGTTTCCCGGTGCAGGCGTCCGCCTACGCCTCATCGCGGCCGTTCTGACGAAGACGTGACGCGGTGGCTGCCCATAGACTTATAAGTTGCGCGTCGAAACGAACCGACATCCGGTCGATACCGGTCCGTGCAAGCTCGATCTCTGCAATCAACGATCGCCCGCATTCCTGGAGTATCCGATGACGACCATGACGAGACGAACCGTATTGACGGGGGGCGCGGCGGTGGCCGGTGCGGTGCTGAATCCGCTCTCCCTGAAGGCTGCCGGCCCTCATGCGGATGGGGGCTCGGCGCCGGTACGGCTGCTGGTGAACGGCAGGGAGCACCAACTCGACATCGACCGTCGAACCACCGTGTTGGACGCCCTGCGCGAGCACCTGCATCTGACGGGAACGAAGAAGGGCTGCGATCAAGGTCAGTGCGGTGCCTGCACCGTGCACATCGGCGGCCAGCGGGTGCTGTCGTGTCTTACGCTGGCGGTGACGGTTCAGCACAAACCCATCGTGACCATCGAGGGATTGAGTCCGCCCGGGGGGCCGCTGCACCCGATGCAGAAGGCGTTCATCGAGCAGGACGGCTTTCAATGCGGTTTCTGCACCCCCGGCCAGATCATGTCGGCGGTGGCCTGCGTCGAGGAGGGTCACGCAGGCACCGATGCCGACATCCGGGAATACATGAGCGGAAACCTCTGCCGCTGCGCCGCCTACCCGAAAATCATTGCGGCCATCAAACAGGCACGCAGCCAGATGGGGCCGGTGTAATGCGGCCCTTCGAGTACACGGAAGCGAGCTCGGTGCAGCAGGCGGCGCAGCTGGCCCGCGGCACGGCCCAGGGGCAGACGGACGCCGCCACCCAGTTTCTCGCGGGGGGCACGAGCCTGATCGACCTCATGAAATTGGACGTGCTGCGACCGCAGCGGGTCATCGGTCTCGGCGCTCTGCACGATGCGAACGAGCGGATCGAGGCCTCGGAACGGGAGCTGCGGTTGGGCGGCTTCGCCAAGATGGCCGCGGTGGCGCGACATCCGCAGGTGCTGGCGCGTTGTCCGGCGGTGGCGCAGAGCCTGCAGCTCGCGGCGAGTGCGCAGCTGCGCAACATGGCGACCATCGGCGGCAACGTGTTGCAGAAGACCCGCTGCACCTACTACCGCGATCCGAGCTGGCAGGCGTGCAACAAGCGTCGGCCGCAGTCGGGTTGTGCAGCGCTCGCCGGGTTCAATCGCAATCACGCCGTCCTGGGCGTGGACGAGAGCTGCATCGCGCAGTATCCCGGCGACCTGGGTGTGGTGCTGGCAGCGCTCGACACGCAGGTGGACCTGACGGGTCCGCAGGGCCGGCGGCAGATTCCTTTCGCCTCCCTGCACACCCTTGCCGGAGGCCGGCCGCACATCGAAACCACGTTGCTGGAGGGCGAGATCATCACGCAGCTGCGCATTCCGTTGGCGGCGTTCACCCGCCGCTCCACCTACGTCAAGGTGCGCGACCGGGCCTCGTACGAATTTGCCATCTCCTCGGCCGCGGTGGCCCTGGACCTGGACGGCGAGTCGGTGCGGCAGGTTCGCATCGGCCTGGGCGGCATGGCGTACAGACCCTGGCGCTCCACGGCGGCCGAGGCGGCGCTGGTGGGCAAGCCCTTGACGATGGCCAACGCGGAGGCCGCGGCCCGTGCCGCCCTCACCGGCGCGGTCACCCACGGTTTCAACGATTACAAACCGGAACTGGCACGACGCACGCTGGTGCGTGCCCTGATGGAGGCGAAAGCCATGCCGTTACCGAAGGAGGCTTGACCCCATGCCCAGCACTCTCAGCCATCGCCTGGGCAAGCCGGTGGAACGGATCGACGGGATCGCCAAGGTCACGGGCGTCGCCCGCTATGCCTCCGACGAGCCGGTGACCAACCCGGTCTTCGCCTACCTCGTGACGAGCAGCATCGCGCGCGGGCGCATCCTGACGTTCCAGCTCGACACCGCCCGTGCGGTTCCCGGCGTCATCGACATCCTCACGCACGAGAACGTCGGCAGCGGTTTCGATGCGCCCATGGGACCCGACGGCAAGGCCACCACCACCACGCTGGAGAGCGACCAGGTGTGGCATGCCGGACAGATCATCGGCATCGTGCTCGCCGAGACCTACGAGGCGGCGCGCGAGAGCGCGCACAAGGTCGCGGTCACCTACGCCGAGGAGACGCCGAGCGCCACGTTCGACTCGCCGGGCCTCGTGCTCCAGGCGCACAAGCCGGAGAAAGGCCCCGATCCCAAGAAGGGGGATGCGGCGGGCGCGTTCGCGGCGGCGGCCGTCAAGGTCGACCAGCGATACTCCACGCCGCCACAGCATCACAATCCCATCGAGCTCTTCACGGTGACCTGCGCGTGGCAAGGCGGCAAGCTCACCATCTACGAGCCGTCGCAGTTCATGTGGGGCACCAAGGCGTCGGTCGCGCGGCAACTCAAGCTTCACCCCGACGACGTGCGGGCCGTCTCGCGCTACATCGGCGGGGCGTTCGGCTCCAAGGGTCCCAACCCGCGGACGCAGTGGATCGCGCGGGCGGCGCAGCGCCTGGGACGGCCGGTGAAGCTGGTGCCGACCCGGGACCAGGGATTCACCATCGCGACGTTCCGCGCGGAGACGCGCCAGCACATCAAGCTGGGCGCCTCGGCCGACGGCCGCCTCGTGTCCTTGTTTCACGAGGGATGGGAGGTGACGTCGCGTCCCTCGCCGTACAACGTGGCGGGCGTCGAGTCCACCGCGCGCATGTACGCCTGTCCCAACATCGAGACGGCGGTGAACGTGGCGCATGCGGACCGCAGCACACCGGGGTACATGCGTGCTCCGCCCGAGACGCCGTACATGTTCGCGCTCGAAAGCGCGATGGACGAGCTGGCTTACGAGCTCAAGATGGATCCGGTGGAGCTGCGCCGCGTCAACGACACCGCGACGGATCCGGTGGACGGGAAACCCTTCTCCTCGCGCTCTCTGATGCAGTGTTTCGATCAGGCTGCCGCGCGGTTCGGCTGGAGCAAGCGGCACGCGACGCCGGGCGCCGCCCAGGATGGCGCATGGCTGGTGGGCATGGGATGTGCGACGGCCTGTTATCCCACCAATCTCGGACCGGCCGCCGCGCGCGTCGCGCTGACATCGGACGCCAAGGTCCTGGTCCAGATCGCGGGCCACGAAATCGGCACGGGGGCGTACACCACCGTGGCCATCGTCGCGGCCGGTGCGCTCGGACTCACGCCGCAGGACGTCACCGTCCAGATGGGCGACAGCGATCTGCCGCCGTTGATGATCGCCGGCGGCTCGAACAACGCCGCCTCGGCCAGCCTGGTGGTGGCCAAGGCCTGCGAACAGATCCGCGAGCGCATCGCGCAGGCGGCGATGAAGACCGAGGGCAGCGCGTTCCACGGCGTGGATCTCGCCTCGCTGTCGCTCGCCGACGGCATGCTCAAGGGTGAATCGCACGAGGAGCCGTTGCGGACCGCGGTGGAGCGCGCCGGGCACCGGATCGAAGTGTACGTCGAGAACGTGCCCGAGGGCCTGCCCTCGAGCGCGGTCGGCGACATGACCAAGGGCAAACCCTCCATGTCGAGCGGCGCCGGCCGCAAGGATGTCACGGCCTTCGCCTTCGGCGCGCATTTCGTCGAGGTGGGCGTGCACTCGCTCACGCGCGAAGTCCGGGTGCGCCGCGTGGTCTCGGCCTTCGCCGCAGGCACCATCGTCAATTCCATGGCCGCGCACAGTCAGTTCATGGGGGGTGCCATCTGGGGCCTGTCCTCCGCGCTGCACGAGGAGACCGAGATGGACGTCAAGGCGGCGCGCTACGTCAACGACAATCTCGCGGACTATTTGATCCCGGTGAACGCCGACGTGCCGGACATCGAGATCATCATGGTGCCGGAGCAGGACGACCGCGTGAACGCACTCGGCATCAAGGGCATCGGCGAGATCGGCATCGTCGGCATGAATGCCGCCGTGGCCAATGCGGTGTTCCATGCCACGGGCACGCGCATCAGGGCGTTGCCGATCCGGCCGGAAAAATTGCTGCCGGCATCGACCCCGGTTTGAGCCGCACGATCCGCTCGTTGAACCCCTGACGTCACCGCGCGTGACGTCACCGGCGCATACCCGCGGTCAGGGCAGCGGATGAAAATTCTGATCCGTATACGCCGCCGCCGCGGCTGCGCCGGGTACCTGGATCACGATGTACGGATGTTCCATGTAGACGTGACAGGCGTTGCAGGCCTGGGTCAACGCCTCGTACGACGTGGCGAAGCGCCGGACGTCGCCGGCGGCGATGGCCGCGTCCACGGCATCCATCTGGGGGGCGATCATGGCCTTGATGGATTCCTCGACGCCGTTGTTGAGGTAGCGGGGGATCCGCTGGGCGATGCGTCCCAGGCCCGCCCGCAGATCGCGCGACTCGGCGGCGGCCAGTTCCCAATTCCGCTGCGTTCCCGCGGCGTAGAGTTTCACGTGGCGCGGCTGGATCAACGTCGTCATCAGGTCGTCGAAGCCGAACCCGTCCGGTGCGGCCTGGGGTGTCGCGCTCGGCGGAGCGAGGATCAGTGCGACCACGGCCGCGCAGAGGGAGCGATGATTCACGGTGGGCTCGTGGGTTGGGGCGTTCTCAAAGTCTGGCGTGCAGGGCCAGCGACCAGAGGAAATTCGTCCGCACCCGCCCCGCGCCGTAGGCCGGGTCGGCCGGAAGATCCGGGGCACCGCGGGTCACCGGCAGGAAGGCGAGGGCGGGAAAGCTGGCGCGGCGATGGCATGCCGGACAGTTGCTCACCGTGCCGCCGCCGTGACCCCCATCCGGAAACCGGCCCTCCAGCCAGGGGTTGAAACACACGTGCGGGCCGCCGTCGGCGGCGGCCGGTCGTTCCGCGTCGAACGCCACCGCGAGCAGATAATTGCGCCACGGCGCCGGCAGGGTTGCCGGACGATCGGCTCCGAACGGCCCCGCCTCCGCCCGATCGTGCCACCAAAACGCCGCCCATACCCAGTCACGAATTTCCTTGGTGGCCAGATTGCCGCCGACGAGCACCAGATAATCGCCGGCCTCGATGGGCCGCCCCAGCACGATGGCGGCCAGCTTCTGCGCGCCCGGATCCCGGCCGAGGATGCGCGCCATGGTCGGCGTCACCACGACGTGATGGAACGCCCCGAGGGCGACGCGGTCGGCATGCGGGAAGGCGCGCCCCGCAAAATCGATGGGGGCCGTGCGGGACGTCGCCGCCGGGGTTCGGGGATCGATCGCGACGGCGCGTGTCCAGGACGTGTAGTCGTTGCCGGCGCGCCGCGGTGCATTGTCCGCCGGATCCCAGACGGGCAGCGCGGTCACTTCCCGTCGTGCCACCGGCCACCAGGCCGTCTTGAGCACCACCGCCTGCGGTGGGAAGGCCGGCACGGTGCGATCGCCGGCGATTTCCGCATCCGCGGCGCCGCTGCCGGCGAGATGCGCGAGCGTGGACCGCAGGTATAGCCGGTGGCGGCGGATGTGGCGAAAGGCGGCGTCGTTGTACAACGTGAAGGTGAGGACGGGGATGTCCGCCGACGCCGATGCCGATGCCGACGCCGGGTCGGCGGAAGTCGCGGACGAGGATTCGGGGGTACCGCGCGCGAAGCCTCGGATACCTCGGCCGGGTGCGGCCCCGGGCGCGGCGAACACCGCGGCTTCGCCGTGCCAGGATTCGAACGCGGGCGTGCCCGCCTCGGTCCGTGCACCGGCCAGCCGGCCGACGACCGCCCAGACGTGGCGGCGTTGCGCGCGCAGATCGCCCGTGCGTCGCAGTCGCTCCAATGCGTCCGCATTGGTCGCGGTGGGCGGCGTCCGGGGTTGCGCGGACGCCG
>CAZZWZ010000034.1:0-6692 GCA_964657955.1 uncultured Steroidobacteraceae bacterium | reverse complement strand
CCCCCCCCGCGGCTCGCGCGCAGCACACAGTCCACCTGCACCGTGAGCCTGGGCCCCGATGGCCCGGGACGTTTATTGATCTGGACCAATTCGAATCCGGCCTTGAAGCATTTGGGCGTCACCGTGTCGGCGCGCATGTCGAGGGGCAGGTTGATGCGAAAGCGCCCCTCGGCATCGGTGACCAGCAGGAAGCTCAGTTGTGGACTGGCGAGCTGCACCGAGACGCCGGGCATCAGCGCACCCTTGTCGTCCTTCGCCGATCCGAAGTAGCGGATCCCCGGTCCCTCGTCCGCGTTCGCCGGGTTGTACACGTACTGCGCGGCGGCGACCCACGGCAGCACCGTGACGGCGAGCAGACCCGCGGCCATGCGTCCCCACGGGCTCATGCGAAGAAATGCCGCAGGAGGAACCCGCACGTCAGCATGGCGGCGCAGGCAAACGGCCACACACGATTGCCGACCGCCGCGAGCGCACGGTCGGGCACGGCGATCGCCGTCAACGCTCCCGCCAGGCCGGCGTCCGCCATCAATCCGTACCAGGCCATGGCCGGGCCGGCGGCGCTCAGCGGACGAAGTCCCCAGGTCCAGTCGCCGTGCAGGGGATAGTACAGAAACAGCGGCAGATTCAGGACGAACGCCGCCGCATAGGCGCAGCAGAACGCGACCGAAAAAATCGCCGGCGAAAAGCCCGGTCTCACGCGATGCCCCGGATGTTGTTCAACAGGTGACCGACGATGAAATCCCACCAGACGATCGCGGCGAGCAGCACGGTGATCATGATGCGATCCGCATGCCACGCCGTACCCTCGGACCGCCAGGCGAGATGATACGCCGGCAGCAGGCCGAGCCCGATGCCGGCAAAATGCTCCTTCAGCTCGAACAGGCCGACGGCCCATCCCAGCGACATCTCCTCGAAGGGGATTCGCACCTGCAGACGGTAGGCAGGATAGATGAGTGCGCCGATGGTGACGTTCGCGGCGTAGAGCGCGACGACGGCTCGCGGAAAGGTCCGCGGCTCGACGGCGGCATAACGTTGGACGAACGAGCGGGCGGCGGACCGCCGCCGCAGCAGGGAGGTGGCCTGGTGCGTGAGCGCTCCCAGAAGCGCGGTGCCCACCACCAGGTGCAGCATCAGCAGCAGCGTCAGCATGCGGTGCGCAGGCGCATCGGCAGAGCTCAGTGCGTCGTCATGCCCGCATCGATCACGTGTTCCGCGCCGGTGATGTACGACGCTTCGTCCGAGGCGAGGAACACGACGAGGTTGGTCACCTCCTGGGGATCCGCAATCCGGCCGAGCGGTATCTTCGACATGGCATCGCCACCCTTCTCGTCCGTCGCCTCCACCATCATGGGCGTCATGATGAAGCCGGGATGCACGGAATTGACGCGGATGCCATTGCGCGCGTATTCCATCGCGGCCGCCTTGGTCAATCCCCGCACCGCGAACTTGCTGGCGACGTAGGCCACGTTGGGGGCGCCGTAATTCGCGACCAGGCCGGAGATGGAGGAGATATTGACGATGGAGCCCTTGCCGGCCCGCAGCATCGATGGAATGACGGCCTGCATGCCCAGGAACACCGAGTGCTGATTGATGGCGCAAACCCGGAGGTAATCGGCTTCGCGCAGTTCCACCAGGGGAGAGGTGGGCCCCAGGACGCCCGCGTTGTTGACCAGGATATGGATGGGACCGAACGTCGCCTCGCCCTGCGCCACCACGCGCTGCCAGTCGGTCTGGCTGGCCACGTCGTGTTCGACGAACAACGCGTGGGGCGCGAGTTCGGCGGCGAGGGCCGCCGCGGGCCCTGCGTTCACATCGGTCATGATGACCCTGGCGCCCTCGGCGACGAAGCCTCGTGCATGCGTCGCGCCCATGCCGCGCGCCGTGCCCGTGATCAGCGCCACCTTGCCGGCCAGTCGATTCATGGTCGTTCCTTCAGCCGCGGTTCACTGCGCGAGCTCGAGGGCGTTGTGGATGCGGACCACGATGCTGTGATCGCGCAGGGACAGCTTGTTCGGGTAGCTCGCCAACCCGGTCCAGACGTCGCCGGTCGAATAGTCGATCGAGACCATGCGGCCATACGACAGCGCGGAGGGCATGCGAAACGTCACGAACTTCTCCGTCCTGGGATTGAATACGTAGATGGCATTGGCGCCGTTGCCGGTGATCCAGACGCGGTCCGATTTCGAATCATACCGGGTCGAGTAGGGAAAGGTATCGGCATCCGGCAGCGGGTACTCCTTCTGGCTGCCGTCGCGCGTGTTGTAGCGTAACAACGTCCCGACGCCCGACAGGGGAATCCATAGGTTGTCGTCGTTGTCGATGTGCATGCGGTGCGGACCGCTGTCGGGTCGCGGCAGCGGCCACTCCCGGCCCTTGCCGGTGGCCGGATCGACGAACCCCAGCATGTTCTCCGAATACTTGGTGTACCAGATCACTCCCTTCGAATCGACCGCGATGCCATAGGGTTTGTCGGCCGGCTTGCCGAACACCGGAATCTCCTGGACCGCGCCGGTGACCGGGTCGAGCAGCGACGTGTGATCGTTGCCCCAGGTGGACACGTACAGCCTGCCGGCCGGATCCTTCTTGACGTAGCCCTCGGCGTCCAGCGCAAACGAGTGATTCAACGAACCGGGACTGAAGCCGCCGTAGATGCGCCACTCGCCGGTCTTGGTGGTGAACCGTGCCACCTTGGCCACCATCTGCAAGGTGATCCAGAGATTGCCGTCCCGGTCGAAGCTCAAGGAGTGCATGCCGGTCCCGTGCAGCGGCGCCGGGTACACCTTCTGCTCCCCCGTGCGCGGATTGATGGACGTCAGCACGTCCTGCAGATAGTCGCCCACCCATGCCGTGCCGGTGGCCGGCTCGATGACCACGTCGTGCGCCCAGCTGTCGGTCTGACCCACCGCATACTCGGTGATCGCGGCGGTGGTGGCGACGTGGGCGCGCTCGGTGAACGGATCGAACGCCGCCATTTTGGTGCCGTATTTCTGCTGGGCCAGCCAGTTCGACAGCGGACCGGTATCCGGCGTCACCAACGAGGCGTAGCTCTCGGACTGGTTGCGCATCTGCGTCATGATGGCGGCCCATCCCTTGGCATCGCGGGGCACATGGGCCAGCGGCGAGGCCTGGTCGTGGCAGATGGTGCACTGGGTGATGAACGACGCCTTCATGGGCGAGTCGGGCAATTCATTGAGCCACGCCGCGCCGGGGGTGGAGAAATGCACCGCGTCGTCGGGTTGCAGTTTCAGGCTGGTGGCCGCGTCCTTCACGTCCAGGGTGACCGGCACCGCGGTGCTGTCGCCGAATCCGGCCTTGCGTGCGTGCACGGCATAGCGGCCCGGAAACAGGTCGGCGATGCGGTAGCGGCCGGCCGCATCGGTCAGCGTCGTGAACGCCATTTTCCGGCCCGCATCCTCGGCGGTGACGAACACATGCGAGGCCGGTTTGCCGGCGGGGTCGGTGACGCTGCCGCTCAGGGCAATCGGGAATGCCGCGGTCGCGAACGATGCGCCGGCGAACAGGGTGACGAGACGGGCGGTGAGGGGGGCATGCATGGGAATTTCTCCTCGGGGACACCGCGCGCAGCGTCCCGGATTGACTAACGCACGGTGGCCTGCAGATCGACTTCCATCGGCTGCGGCCGCGTCGCGAGGAACGACGGCCGCGTCTCGAGTTGTTCCAGATATCCGGTCAGCGCCGCGTAGCGTCCGCGCCAACCCAGCGCCTCGAGCGGCGGACTCAGGCCGGCAGCCACCGCGAATTCGAACAGCAATGCCGTCGTGCCGATGGCGATGTCACCCAGATCGATGGGGGACCGCGCCGACATGGCGCGTTGCGCATGCAATCGTTCCAGCGCCGCGAATCCGCCGTGCAGCTTGCGGGTCTGCCGCTCGATCCATGCCGCGCTCGGATCGGGACGGTGGGTTTCGAAGATCAGACTCTGCGCCGTCTCCATCAGACGCTCGCCGAGCATCTGCCGGTGCTTGGCGTCGAGGCGGCGCTCCGTGTCCGCCGGCAGCAGGGCGGGGTCCGGGTGGCGGCTCTCCAGCCACTCGAGTATGTACGTGGAATCGTAGACCACCTCGCCGCCCGGGCAGAGGAGGATGGGGAGCTGTTCGAGCGGACTGTACTGCGGCGTGCAGGTCTCGCTGCCCCAGGGCACGTCGTATCTGACCGTGAAGTCGATGCCTTTTTCGATCAGCGCAATGGCAACCTTGCGGCCGAAGGGGCTCGGGCGTGCATTGATGAGCGTAAACGACATGGCATTCACCTGGTCCGGCGGCGCGCCGGGCGGCGTGCGCGCCGTTTCAAAACTTGTAACGGGCGTCGATCACGAAGGTTCGCGGTGCTCCCGGGATCACAGTATTGATGGCGAACAAACTCGCAAACCCGATCCCGCCCACATAATAAACGTGATTGAAGGCGTTCTTCACGTTTGCCGTCAGGGACCAGCCCGCCGTGTCGTCCTCGACCCCGACGCGGAAATTCGCGATGCCATACCCTGGAATCTCCGTTCCCGGATTCAGCGTGTTGTCGGTGGAGCTGAAGTAGCTGGACGTCTGGGCGTAGAAATCGGCGCGAACCGATGCGCTCACGGTGCCGGCCACCGGCCGGGACGCCTCGGCATACAGATCTCCCGACCATTTCGCGGTGTCGGGATAGGGCCCAAACGCCACCGCAGGGTTGCCGAGCACCGAGACCTGGTTCTTGGTGAATCGCGCATCCGTGCCGTTGAGGCTGCCGCCCAGGGTCAGCCACGCGGCCGGCTTGATGAGGCCGTCGATCTCGACGCCGGTCACCTCGGCCTGCGGCACGTTGACGGTGATGCCGGCCAGCGCCCCGAAGATGGAGACGTAGTTCGAACGTTGGATGTTGTCGATCCACATGTTGTACGCGGCGACGTTCAACCGCACCGGCATGTCGGCGAGGCTGCCCTGGAACTTGCTGCCGATTTCGACGTCGGTCGCGGTCTCGGGCTCGTACTCGCTGCCGCCCTGGTTACCGAATCCCGGCAGCGGCGGCGCGAAGAAGTTGAACCCGCCGCTGCGGAAACTGCGCCGCGAGACCACGTACAGCAGGAGGTTCTGGTTCAGCTGTTCCTGCATGCCCACTTCCCAGCTGAATTTCTTGAACGTGTCGGAGAGCGGATTGACGAAGACGGCACCCGCGGGCGCCGGGTTGGCGATGTAGGTGTCGTCCGGCAGGTGCAGAAAGGTCACCTTTTCCGAGGAGTAGCGCCCGCCCGCCGTGAAGCCCAGGCCGGGCAGTCCCACCAGATCGCTCAAATCGTACGTCCCCTGGCTGTATCCGGCGTAGGTCTTGTTCGTGGTCACGCCGTCGTTGACCTGATTGACCGCCGGCGCCACGGGCTCCAGATCGAACAGCACGCTCAAGGAATGCGTGGCATTCCTCTCGTCCTGGAAATAGAGGCCGCCGACGTACGACAACTTGTCGTTGAACGCCTTGCCGATCAGCTGCGGCTCCTCGGAGAACTGCCGGGTCCAGCCCCCGCGACCCAGGGTGCCGTTGCTGTCGGCCGAATAGGGGGTGCCGTCGAATTCGCCGGCGTCGAGCTCGTACAGGTGCGTGTAGCCCAGCACGTTCTTGAATTGCAGACCGTCGGTGATGTCGATCTTCGTGATGTTCGACATCACGAGGTTCTCCGTGCGATGGAAATCCGGCGCATCCGTGTCGACGAGGAACGGGCCGCGCGTATTTTGCAGGGCCGTGAAGGCGATGATCCCGCCCGGATAGGCGCGCGGGTGGGCGGCGAGGTAGGCGTTCCAGCCGCCGACGGCCGCCGGCAGGACGTTGTTCCAGTAGCCGGGAGTGAACAGCAGGTTGTTCGGCACGAACGCGCTGTAATTGCCGGCCGGCAGGATGTTGTAGGCCACGCTGCTCAAGTTCGAGCCGCCCGCCTTGGCATAGTCCATGACCAGCTCGTCGGTGATCCCGGCCGTCGGCTTGACGGTCAGACTGACGCGAAAATCCTCGCGCTTCACGTTACCCAGCCGCGTGTCGTTGAACAGGTTGTACTGAAAGCCGTTGCGCGACTGGGTGAATCCGGCCACGCGCAGGAGCACGGTGTCCGGGATGATGGGCACGTTCAAGGCGCCTTCGGCCTGGAAATCGCTGTAGTTCCCGCCGCCGACGTCGATGTAGCCGCCGAATTCATTCGTAGGCTTCGCCGTGGTGAACAACACCGCGCCACCGGTGGAGTTGCGGCCGAACAGGGTGCCCTGAGGTCCCTTCAGCACCTGGACGGATTGCAGATCGTAGAACGCGGACGACGCGTTGGAGCCCACCTGCACTTCGTTGATGTAGGGGAGCACGCTGGGCTGCGAGCTGCTGAAGGCATCGACGGTCTGACCACGCAGCGAGTAGTTCAACGAGTTGTCGGACTGTCCCGCCTTGACCGTCAGGCCGGGGACGGCGAGCTGCAGATCCTGTTCCGAGGTGACGGCGTTGCGCGCCAAGGCGTCGGCTCCCAGCACGGACACCGCCACGGGGGTGGTCTCGAGCGATTGTTCCCGCCGTTGAGCGGTGACCACGATCTCGCCCAGATCGCCGGTGCTGCCCGCGGCAGCCGGCGTGTCGGCGGCATCGCCGGCGGCCTTGACCGCTCCGCCCTGCAGGGCGGCCAACATCGCGAGCGCCAGGACAACGACACTGCGGCAGGGCGCGGCGTCCTG
>CAZZWZ010000033.1:0-17460 GCA_964657955.1 uncultured Steroidobacteraceae bacterium | reverse complement strand
GCCGGTTGCACCGCGCCGAGGGGCGGCCCATCGATGACGTCGATCGCGGCGATTGGATCAATCGACTGGCCATCGGCGTCGGTGCGGCTATGATGGGAGCCTGATCGGTTCATTGCTTCATCGGAGACATCGCTCATGAACACGTCGCCAAAAATTGCACCGGCCGATGCCGGCCTGCGGATCAACATCGGGATCAACGCCGAGGACCGCGCGGCGATCGCCGGCGGCCTGTCGCGGCTGCTCGCCGACACGTACACGTTGTACCTGACCACTCATAACTTTCATTGGAACGTGACCGGTCCCATGTTCAACACGCTGCATCAGATGTTCATGACGCAGTACACCGAGTTGTGGAATGCCGTCGACCCCGTCGCCGAACGCATCCGTTCCCTGGGCCACACCGCGCCCGGCTCCTATGGGCAGTTCGGTGCGCTGGCATCCATTCCCGACGCCCCGTCCACGCCGCCCAAGGCCATGGAGATGGTGCGCATCCTGGTGACGGGTCACGAAGCCGTGGCCCGGACGGCACGCGAGGTGTTTCCGCTGGCCGACAACGCGGGCGACGAACCCACCGCCGATCTGCTGACGCAGCGTTTGACCGTGCACGAACAGACGGCCTGGATGCTGCGCTCGCTGCTCGAGGAATAGGCGGGCCGCCGTCGGCAGCGCAGCGAGCGATCTGCCGCTACGCGCAGCTCTGCGGCGGCCGCGGACAGGCGCCGCTGCGCGGGCAGATGACGCTGGCCTGCACGTCCAGGGCGTCGGCGATCCATGCGATGTTGAGCACCTGGGAGGCCGCGCGGATGTTCGCCGCCGCCTCGTCCGGGATCCGGCCGTCGCCGCCGCCGGCGCGGCACGATTCGGCCACCGCCGCGACCACGCTGTCGCCGTCGAAACCCTGCGCTTCGAGCGCGGGCACCAGATCGACGCCGACGGACAGGACGTGCAGCTCGTCGAGCGCATCGCGCGTGAGCAGGGAATGGCAGCAGAACAACCGCACGCGCTTGCCGTCCTGCATCACCGAGATCTGCGACTTGGGTTTCTGCGGACGCGAGACGCTCGACGCAGGCTCTTCGAGCAGACGAAACACCGCCCAGCGTGGACAGGGGTCGGAGACCAGGCTCATGTTGCCCCACGGCAGCGGGATGCCGTTGCCCCGGTACACGGCGCGCAGATAGCCCGGCGGATACGCGTCGAAGAAATGCCAGTGACGGTACGGTGAGACCGCCGTCATGCGGCGCATGACCAGCGCCGGAGTGACTCCCAGCTTGCGGCCGGCGGACACGCTGTGCGCTTCGCGGATCAAAAAACGCCTGAACGGGACGCGCGGACACAGCAGCGCGCCGGCGAAGAAACCGCATTCGAAGTCGCGCCACGCGTAGAGCACGTCCTGCGCGCCCATGCCCGCGGCGGAACTTGGCGAGGCGTCGGTCTCGCCCGACGGCATCGCGCTGCGCGGCGAAATCACCCCGTCGCCGTTGTGCAAGACCTTGTGGCCGATGAAGAAGGCGAGTTCATACTTGAAGCGCTCCTCCTGGTGGCGCAGCCGGCGGTTCATCAGCACGGTTCCCGGGGCCTCGAAACGCGAGCGGATCAACACGTCGCTGGGTTTGCGCGCGTCGTGCGCGGACCGCGGCTCGTCGAACCATCGGACCTGCAGCCCATGCTTGGCGCAGATGCCCATGAGCGCATCCAAGGTCAGCGGCATTTCCCGTCCGCCGCATTCTTCCGCCGCGCGCTCGATGTCGGGAAAATTGTTGTGGCGCGTCTCCTGCCACACGCGGATCAAGAGCTGCGCGAACTGCCGGCCGGTGGTGCCGGTCTGGGACAACAGTTCGGGCAGCGCGTTCTGCAGCAGCTCGTGGGAGAACAGGAACGCCGGTTCCAGCGGCATCGCCTGCAGGCCGCCACGCTCGCGCTGCAGGGGTGCAACCTCCACCTCGGTGTTCTCGTCCAGGAACCAGCGGGCATCCTTGCCGAAGATGCCCGCCAGCATGTCCAGCATGGGCGATGACGGCATGCGCTTGCCGGTCTCCACCATGCTCAGATAGGACACCGACGGTGCACCGGCCGCATCGATCTGGATGCAGCGCGCCGACAGTTCGTCGAGCGTCAAGCCGTTGCGCTTGCGCAGTGACCGCAGTTTCGCCCCCAGGAAATGTCCCTGGCGAATCAAGCCCGCCATGGTCCGCTCGTGGCTGGTCCGCTCGTGTCCATCGTGCCCCACCCCCTACCGCGTGTGAAATTCACATTGTCAAATTTCTATTGTGTAAATACCTGCCATAACACTTTAGTCTTCGGGCACGTTGCGGCGCAAGGCCGCTGTTCAATTCCCACCGGAGATCGAGATGACCGAGCAGAAAAACACGGATGCCCGCTGGAAGGGCATCGAGCGTCCTTATTCGCCGGCCGACGTCGCACGCTTGCGGGGCTCGGTGCACATCGAGCACACGCTGGCGCGCCTCGGCGCCGAAAAATTCTGGAAGATGCTTCAGACCGACGCCGTGACCGGTGCCCTCGGCTGCATGACGGGCAACCAGGCCGTGCAAGCCGTACAGGCCGGCCTGAAGGCGATTTATTGTTCCGGATGGCAGGTCGCCGGCGACGGCAACAGCGCCGGAGAGATGTATCCGGACCAGAGTTTGTACCCGGTGGACTCGGTGCCCAAGATGGTGGAGCGTATCAACAACGCCTTCATCCGCACCGATCAGATTCATCACATGAGCGGCCAGTCGGACATCGACTGGTTCGCCCCCATCATCGCCGATGCGGAAGCGGGGTTCGGCGGCAACCTGAACGCGTTCGAGCTCACCAAGGCGCTGATCAAGGCCGGAGCGGCCTGCGTGCACTTCGAGGATCAGCTCTCTTCGGCGAAGAAGTGCGGGCACCTGGGCGGCAAGGTGCTGGTCTCCACCACCGAAGCCATCAACAAGCTGGTGTCGGCGCGGCTCGCCGCCGACGTGCTGGACGTGCCCACCGTCATCATCGCGCGCACCGATGCCGATGCGGCCGACCTCTTGTTGTCGGACAGCGATCCGCGCGACACCCCCTTCCTCACGGGCAAGCGCTCCAGCGAAGGATTTTTTTACGTGAAGGCCGGGATCGAACAGGCCGTGGCCCGTGGACTGGCCTACGCGCCCTACTGCGACGGCTTGTGGTGCGAGACCTCGAAGCCCGATCTCGGCGAGGCGCGCGAATTCGCGGCCGCCATCCATGCCAAGTTCCCCGGCAAGCTGCTGGCCTACAACTGCTCGCCCTCGTTCAACTGGAAGGCCAAGCTCGATGACGCGACCATGAAACGCTGGCGCGAGGAACTGGCGGCGATGGGATACCGCTTCCAGTTCATCACGCTGGCCGGCTGGCACGCGCTCAACCTGTCCATGTTCGAACTGGCGTCGGCGTACCGCGAGGACGGCATGCTGGGCTATTCGCAGATGCAGCAGCGCGAATTCGGCCAGGAACGCGCGGGCTACCGGGCGACCAAGCACCAGGGATTCGTCGGCACGGGATATTTCGATGCGGTGCAGACCGCCATCAGCGCCGGCGCGCACACCACCGGGGCCATGGCCGGGAGCACCGAGACCGAGCAGTTCACCACGCCGGCGTCTCCGCAGCGCGTGGTGGCCTGACCGCCCGTGAACGCCGCCGCCGTGGCCGAGCCCGCGCCCGCCAAGGATCACGCGGGGACCATCGCCGAACATTTTCGTGGTTACAACGATGAGTTCGGGCGGATCACGCGGCGCGCGGCGCTCAATTTCCTCGCCGAGGACTGGTCGGCCGCGCAGCGCGACGCGGTGGCGCGGATCGAGCTGTACGAGCAATGGGTCACGCGCTGCGTGGCCCTGGTGGGCGAGGATCTGGGCGCCCGCCATCGCGACGTCGCGCTGTGGGCCGAGATCAAGCAGGCCTATGAGATGCTGGTGGCCCGCCGGCCGGACAGCGATTTTTACCGGACCTTCTTCAATTCGGTGAGCCGGGATCTGTTCGGCACGGTGGGTGTCAACACGGAGGCGGAGTTCTGCGCCACCAACACGGGGCGGGCCTCGGGCGCCGTGCCCATCCGCGTGTACCGGGTGGGCGGCTCCCTGAGCGGCGCGGTCCGCGAAATCCTGGCCGACCTGCCGTTCGGAGCGGCCATCGGCGACACCGACGCGACCGTGCATCAGGTCAGCGCCGAAATCGGCCGTTATTTCGAATCCGGGCGCCAGAGCGGAGCCCCCGAGTCCGTCGAACTGATCGAGCCCGTGTTCTACCGCGGCATGCACGCCTTCGCGGTGGGCCGGCTCATCGGCGACAGCTCGATCACACCGCTGGTCATCGCGTTCACGAATTCCTCCCGGGGCGTGCATGTCGAGGCGGTCATGTTGTCGCGCGCAGAGGTGGGCTCGCTGTTCGGCTACTCGCGTTCCTATTTCCACGTGGACCTGCCCGTCGTGAGCGCGGCGATCACGCTGCTGCGCTCGTTCATGCCGCGCAAGTCCATCGACGAGCTCTACACGGTGCTGGGACGGGCCAAGCAGGGCAAGAGCGAACGTTATTTCTCCCTCCAGCGCCACCTCAGCAAATCCATCGACAGCTTCGTGCACGCGCCCGGCGAGCGCGGCCTGGTGATGATCGTCTTCACGCTGCCGTCGCACGATCTGGTGTTCAAGGTCATCCGCGATCATTTCGGTGCGCCCAAGACGAGCACGCGCGCAGAGGTCATCGAGCGCTATCAATTCGTGTTCCGACACGACCGCGCCGGCCGGCTGGTCGACGCGCAGGAATTCAAGCGCCTGCGCCTGCCGCGCGCCCGGTTCATGCCGGAGCTGGCGGAGGAACTGCTGCGCGACGCCAGTGAAAGCTGCCGCATCGAGGGGGACGATCTGATCGTGGAACATTGCTACATCGAGCGACGCCTGCGCCCGCTCAACCTGTTCCTGCGCGAGGCCGAACCGGCCGCCGCGGAGGCGGCCATCGTCGACTACGGCAACGCCCTGCGCGACCTGGCGGCGAGCAACGTGTTTCCCGGCGATCTGCTGCTCAAGAATTTCGGCGTCACCAACCATCGCCGCGTGATCTTCTACGACTACGACGAGCTGTGCCTGGTCACCGACTGCGTGTTTCGCGACCTGCCGCAGCCCCGCTTCGAGGAGGAGGAAACCAGCGGCGAGCCCTGGTTCCATTGCGGTCCGCACGACGTGTTTCCCGAGCAGTGGCTGCCGTTTCTCTCCATTCCGGCGGCGCTGCAGGAGGTGTTTCTACGGCACCACGCGCCGCTGCTGACGGCTGCCTGGTGGCGCTCGCAGCCACAGCCGGCCGGCCATGCCGATCCGCTCCCCACGTTGCGCCCCACGGTGGCCTGACGCGCCCTGCCGCGACCGATTCGACGCGGCGCCCGCGCAATCGATGAAGGGGCGCCACGTCGAGCAGGGTGCGCGAGTTCGGTCAGCCCGCCGGTCTCGCCCGATAGATGCGGGTGCCGTGCGGGGGAACCGCGGCGTCGCCATCCACATCCTCCGCCGCCGAACTCATGACGAGCTCCCACCGCCCGGCTCCCAGCGGAACCCGCTGCGGGTGGGACACGAAGTTGAACACCGCCAGGGTGTCGCCCAGCGCAAATCTCAACCACTGAGCGCCCGGATGACATTTGACGCGGGCCTTCGCCGACCCGCGGCTCACGTTCTTGGCGCCCGTGCCGCCCGTGGCGGCATGCCGCAAGGCGATCAGGCCGCGGTACCACGCCAATAAATCCGCGTGCTTGCCCGCACCGGCTTCGGCCCAAATCAACTTGGACCGCTCGAACGTGTCGGGTGACTGCGGATTCGGCACGTCTCCCGCCCACGCGAAGGCGCTGAACTCCTTGGCGCGGCCCTCGGCCACCAGACGCCCCAGCTCGGGGTCCTGATGGTCCGTGAAATAAAGAAACGGCGTGCTCGCTCCCCATTCCTCGCCCTGGAACAACATGGGCACGAACGGCGACAGCACCGTCAGCGCAGCGATGGCCTTGAGCTGGGCCGGCCCGACCAGCATGCTCAGCCGTTCGCCCTGGGCGCGATTGCCGATCTGGTCGTGATTCTGCGCGCAGACCACGAGCTGGTGCGGCAACACGCCGTGCGGCGGGCGGCCGTGGCGCCGCTGCCGATTCGACGAATGCTGACCCTGAAAGACGTATCCGTCGCGAAGCGCCGCCGCGACGTCCTCGATGCCCTGAAAATCGGAATAGTAACCGGCGCTCTCCCCGGTGAAGAACCGGTGCAGGGCATGATGGAAATCATCCTCCCAGTGCGCAGCCAGGCCGTAGCCGCCGCGGGATTTGGGGAGCACCAGCGTCGGATCGTTGAGGTCACTCTCGGCGATGAGGATGGGCTCGCGATTCAGGCGCCGCCCCAGTGCGTGCACGGCGTCCGCAAGTTCTTCGAGCACGTGTACCGCCTCGAAACTGTAGATGGCATGCACCGCATCGAGGCGCAGACCGTCGAACCCGTAGTCCTCGATCCACATCAGGGCGTTGTCGATCACGAACCGCCGCACGCCGTCGCTGTGGGCCGAATCGTAATTGACGGCCTCGCCCCACGGCGTCTTCACTCGATCGGTGAAATAAGGTCCGAAGCTGCCGAGATAATTGCCGTCCGGCCCCAGATGGTTGTACACCACGTCCAGGAGCACCGCCAATCCCGCATCGTGACAAGCGCGCACGAAACGCGCGAGGTCCTGCGGGGTGCCGTACGCCGGCAGGGGCGCGAACAGGTAAACGCCGTCATAGCCCCAACCGTGAGCTCCGGGGAAGGTGGCGATCGGCATCAGTTCGACGTGCGTCACCCCCAGATCCACGAGGTACCGCAATTTTTCCTGTGCCGCCGCATAGGTGCCGGCCGGCGTGAACGTGCCCACGTGAAGCTCGTAGATGACGGCATCCGAGAGGGGCCTGGCCCGGAAATGGGGCGACTGGATCGCGCGCAGCTCCGCCGTGTCCACCGGAAAGGACTTGCCGTGCACGCCGTCCGGCTGCCAGCGCGAGCGCGGATCGGGGATGGCGGGACCGCCGTCCACGGAGTAGCGATACCCGGCCGCCACGTCGGCCGCGTTCACCTCCACGGTCCAATCGCCGCGTTCGAAGGGCACTCCCTGGCCGGCCGCACCCTCGGCCGCGGCGGCTGCGGCGGCGAGCGGCACCTTGCGGTCGTCCAGCACCAGGTCCACCGATTTCGCGGTGGGCGCCCACACGGAGAAAATCATGTGCTCTCCCGGACCAACAGAGCCACCGGAAATCCCCCGAACAGTGCCGCGGGGCCGATCGAATCGCTGACCACCGCGTCGGTGAAGCAATTGCGCCAGTCGCCGCGGGGCAGCGGCAGGCGCGTGTCACCCCAGTCATCCTTCACCGTCATGGTGAACCGCGGAACCACGGCGATCAGCTTCTCGCCGCGCCGGAACGCCAGCACGTTGCCCAGGTGCGCGCCCTGGGCCACCAGCGGCGCGTACTTGCTGCGGTCCGAGAAATCCTCCGCACGTTCGCGACGCAGCGTCAGCACGCGCGAGATCAGCCAAATCTTGGGAAGACCGGCATCCCACTCCTTCAACACCGCCGCCGCGGACAGTGCGGCGCAGCGCCGGACCATGGCCGCCCGCAGCTCGAAATCCACGGGACGCCGGTTGTCGGGATCGACCAGACTGAGGTCCCACAGCTCCGTTCCCTGGTAGAAATCGGGCACGCCCGACACCATCATCTTGATCAGCGTCTGCGACAGGCTGTTGACCCGTCCCGGCTGGATGAGCGGTTCGATGAACGCCTCCAGGCTCGCGATGAAGTCCGGCGTCTGGAACACGCCTTCCACGAACCCGCGGATGTTCTCTTCGTAGCCGGTGTTCGGCTCGTGCCAGGAGGTGCGGATCTTCGCCTCGCGACAGGCCTTGAGCATGTACTGCCAGGTCCGCTCCTGAGTGATGGGCCACGCGCCGATCAGCGTTTGATAGAGCAGGTACTCGGCATGCCGGTCCGGCGTGCGATTCTTCCACGCGGGCGCCGTGAGCTGCGACCAGGCATGGAGGGCCTCCGACCACCGATCCGGAATCTCCGACAGCAAGGAGATGCGCGTGCGCACGTCCTCGCTGCGCTTGTTGTCGTGCGTCGAGGTGGCCAGCATGTTGTTGGGCCAGCGATCGCTCAGATAGTGGCAAAACTCGTGGAATTTATCGGCCGAGATGCCGACCAGCGAGGCCTGCGCACCCACCTCGTTGCAGGACACGAGGCGGTCGAAGCAGTAGAAGGTCGTATCCTCGACGCCCTTGGCCATGACCGCGGGCGCCAGCTGCTGCCACTTGGCCACCAGGTCCGCCTCGGCGTCGTCGAGCCGGGCCTTGGTGAACAATGAAAGCAAAAAGTCGAACGCGCATGCGTCGATTTCCGGCGATCCGATGCGCGCGCTCTGCACGGCCTCGGTGACGATGCGTTTGTCGTCCTCGTGCAGGGTGTCCGCCGTGCGATACGTCCGGTAGACCCCGAGGGCCACGGTCACCTTGGCCAGGGCCTCGCGCAGATGACGCGGACTGATGTCCCGCGTGCGCCAGCCGGCATGCGCAATCCCGATGGCCGCCACCGCCAGGCGCTCGAGATCCGCCGAAAAGGTCGAGTCGATGATCTCGCGCTTCTTGATCCGCACCAGCTTCGCGAAATTCACGGGATGCCCGGTGAAGTCCGAATAGGTGGCCGTCAGGGCGTCGATGCGCTGATCGTCCATCCACAGGCGGTTCACCTTGGCGAGAAAATCGTACCCCACCGTGCCGTCGATGGGCCAGTCGTCCATGAGCCGTTCGTCGTTGTCGAGAATCTTCTCCACGTACACGCGTCCGTCGGGCAGCATCTTGCGCAGCCGCTGGAAGTAGGCCAGCGGATCGCGCAGACCGTCGGGGTGATCGATGCGCAGCCCGTCGAGCTCGCCGCGCGACAGCATGGTGGCGATGCGGGCGTGGGACGCGGCCACGACCTCGGGCAGCTCGGTGCGCAGGCCCACCAGCGAATCCACGTCGAAGAACCGCCGGTAGTTGGTGAGTTCGCCGGCGAGCTTCCAGCCGTGCAGCACGAAGAATTGCTGCCGCAGCAGCGCGTCGAGACGGTCCGGGTCGTTGCCGATGCGATCCACCGCGGCCTGCAGCCGGCCGTTGCGATGGGCCTGCCCCAGCAGTTCCTCGGCGCGCGCCGCCTGCTCCGCGTACCGTGCGCGCCATGCCTCGTCCGGGCGTTCGCAGTCGATGCAGCGCTCGAATTCGAACGCGGAGTCCTGCAGCAGTTCAGCCCAGGATGCCGGGCTCATCGGCCAGCTGTTGTCGAAGTGTTTGACCCGCGGATGTCCGTTCTCGATCCCGATGCCGAGGCCGCCGGCGGCGAGCACCTCGCCGTACGGCCGCGCGAGCGTGCACACGTGCACTCGGAAGGGCCGGTGAGGAGGCACGCGCACGTCGAAATACTCGGCGAAACGGCTGAACGGACCGTGCGTCAGCACGTCGTCCCACCACGGATTGAAATGCGAGGCCGACATGTGATTCGGCACGATGTCGAGCAGGATCTTCAGTCCCTGCGCGCGGGCCGCCGCCACGAAGCGCTCCCACGCGGCCTCGCCGCCGAGATCCTCGCTGATCCGGCTGGGATCGGCCACGTCGTAGCCGTGCTGGCTGCCCGGGACCGCCTGCAGGCAGGGCGAGAGGTAGACGTGGCTGATGCCCAGCTCGGCGAGATACGGCAGGATGCGGCCCGCGGCGTCGAGCGGGAACTTCTCGTGCAGCTGCAACCGGTAGGTTGCGACCCACTTACCGCTCATGGCTCAGTACCACGAAGGAGCGGGGCGCCATGTCGACGATGCGGTTGCGCTTCACGGCCTCGCGTTCCACGGGCAGGTTGGGCCGGGCGGTGTCGAACGCAACCTTCCATCCCGACCGATACAGTTCGTAGGAGACGCGAAACGCCACGGGTTCGTGGTAGGCATTGAGGAGCAATAGAAAATCCTTGTCTTGTGAGCATTGACCTGCATTGTCGCGAATCTCCGGCGCCATGCCGTTCAAGAACATGCCGAGCGTCCGCATCCACCCGCCGTCGTCCCAGTCGCTCGGTTCCATCCGTCGGCCGTCGGCACGGAACCACACGATGTTCGTGTCCGGATGCACGGCGTCCGGGTCGATGTCGTAGAACGCGTAGCGATGCAGGTTCGCATGCTCGCGTCGATAGGCGTTGACCCGTTGCGCGAAGTGCAGGAACCCGCGCGCGCGGTCGTCCAATTCCCAGCCGTACCACGAGAGCGCCGAGTCCTGGCAGTAGCCGTTGTTGTTGCCGTGTTGCGTGCGGCTCAGTTCGTCGCCGCCGGATATCATGGGCACGCCCTGGGCGAGCATCAGGGCACACCATAGATTACGCTTTTGACGTTCGCGTAGCTCGACGATTTCCAGATCGTCGGTGGGACCCTCCACTCCGCAATTCCAGGTGTGGTTGTCGTCGGCGCCGTCCCGATTTTGCTCGCCGTTCGCTTCATTGTGCTTCGACTCGTAGCTCACGAGGTCCTGCAGGGTGAAGCCGTCGTGCGCCGTGACGAAATTGACGCTCGACGACGGCGGTCGGCGGGTGGTCTCGTACAGATCCGCGCTGCCGGCGAGCCGGGTGGCGATCTCCGAATGCAGGCCCATGTCGCCCTTCCAGAACCGCCGCACCGTATCCCGATACTTGCCGTTCCACTCCATCCAGCCGTGCGGAAAATTGCCCACTTGATAACCGCCCTCGCCCAGATCCCAGGGTTCGGCGATCAATTTCGCCGGTGCGATTGTCGGGTCCTGGTAGATGGTGTCGAAAAACGCACCGAGCTTGTCGACGTCCTTCAGTTCCCGCGCGAGCGCCGACGCCAGATCGAAACGAAATCCATCGACGTGCATTTCGGTGACCCAGTAGCGCAGGCTGTCCATGAGCAGCTGCAGCGAGTGGGGGTGCATCATGTTGAGCGTGTTGCCGCAACCGGTGTAATCCATGTAGTGCCGCGCATCGTCGGGCACGGTGCGGTAGTACGCGAGGTTGTCGATGCCGCGGAACGACAGGGTGGGCCCCAGCTGATTGCCCTCCGCCGTGTGATTGTAGACCACGTCCAGGATCACCTCGATGCCCGCAATGTGCAGGTCCTTGACCATCTGCTTGAACTCCCGGATCACGTCGCGCGGCGTGTGCGGGTTGCTCGCATAGGTGGGCTGCGGCGCGAAGAACCCCAGGGTGTTGTAGCCCCAGTAATTGCGCAGCCCCTGATCGAGCAGATGGCGGTCGTCCAGGAAATACTGCACGGGCATGAGCTCGATGGCCGTGATCCCGAGGCGCTGCAGATGCGCGATCACCGGCGGCGATGCCATGCCGGCATAGGTCCCGCGAAGCGCCTCCGGCACGTCCGGATGCTGCATCGTCATGCCGCGCACGTGGGCCTCGTAGATCACGGAGCAATGCGCCTGGTGCGACGGCCGGGTCTCGCCGCTCCAGTCGAACGCCGGATCGACCACCGCCGCCAGCGGCGCGTAGGGCGCACTGTCACGCGCGTCGAAGGCGAGGTCGGCGGCGGGATCCCCCACCGTGTAGCCGAACAATTCGTCGGCCCACTCGAGCTTGCGGCCGATGGCCTTGGCATAGGGATCGAGCAACAACTTGTTCGGATTGAAGCGCAGTCCCCGCTCGGGATCGTAGGGACCGTACACCCGGTAGCCGTAAAGCTGTCCGGGCTCGATCCCGGGGAGATAGAGGTGCCAGGCACCGCTGGTACGCTCGCGGATGCGCACGCGCCGCTCGGCGCCCCCCGAGGCGTCGAACAGGCACAGCTCCACCTGCTCGGAGCTTTCCGAAAACAGCGAGAAATTGACCCCCCGTCCGTCCCAGGTCGCGCCGCGGGGAAAGGGCGAGCCCGCTCGTTGATGCGCCCGATCGGCGGCTATCGCCGCCGATGCCACTGACGACTGAGGGGCGCCGATCAGAGGGTGGGTTTCGTCGCGGAATGAGCACCCGGCATGGTCACGGTGCGATGCTCGCCCATGTCGTTCGGCGGAGTGCCCGTGGCGAGCGCCTTGGCCAGGCTGAACAGCTGAACGAGCCTGTTGCTCTTCGAATCCCAGTATTCCGCATGATCGGGTGTCACCTGCAGCAGCACGTTGTCGGCCGAATCGGGCCCTTCCGGAAACCAGGCTTGCACCGCGGGCTTCCACAGCTCGCGCTTCTTCGCCGTCTCCCGCACCACGTTGGTGGTACCGGCCACGCTCACGAAATCGAAGTTACCGGAATCACTGTAGGAAAGACAGACCTCCGGGTGGGTGGCCAGCGCGGCGACCGCCGCGGAATCGGTCTTGGCAAAGAACCACAGCGAACCGTCGAAATCTTGTTCGATGGTGGTCATCGGACGGCTGCGAAGGGCGGCACCCTCCAGGGTGGTCATCATCGCGAAGCGATACTTCTTGATCATCCCCCACAATTTCTCGTAGGTTTCTTGCTGTTCCATCGGGTTCCCCAGGAAGATCATAGGGTCGCCATTATTGATGCTCGACGACCGATGGCCGTAGGCGCGCGTCCGGAGCATTTGTCGGTGCAGCCCGGCAGCCCCTGTAGGACACGGGGTCTACAGTCCCAGCACCCGTCGCGTGGCCGCCTCGATCACGGATTCCTCATCGGTGCGGATGATGCGTACCGCCACGCGCGAGGTGCGGGACGAGATCGATCCAGCATGTCGGCGGTTGGCATCGGCGTCGAGCTCGACGCCGAGAAATTCGAGGCCTGCGCACACGCGCTCGCGCACCGCCGCGGCGTTCTCGCCGATGCCGCCGGAGAACACCAGGGTGTCCAACCCGCCCAGCACCGCGGCGAACGAGCCGATCCATTTTTTTGCCTGGTAACAGAACAACGCGACGGCCTCCGCGGCCCGCACGTCGCCGGCCTCGCGGTCCAGAAGATCGCGCATGTCGGCACTGGTCTGCGAAACACCTCGCAGGCCGGACTCGTGATTCACCATCGCTCCACAGGCGGCCGCGTCCATGGATTCGGTGGCGGCGAGGAAACTCAGGACGCCGGGGTCCAGATCTCCGGTCCGGGTCCCCATGACCAAGCCCGACGCGGGCGTGAATCCCATGCTGGTGTCGATGCAGCGGCCGTCGAGGACGGCGGCGAGGCTCGCGCCGCTGCCCAGATGGGCCAGCAGGACGCGGCCGCGCCCGGCCGCGCGGTCGCCGAGGCGTACCAGTTCCTCCATCAGGTAGGTGTAGGACAAGCCATGGAAGCCGTAACGACGCACGCCCTTCGCCTCGAAGCGCCGCGGTATGGGGAGCAGGGTCGCCACCCGCGGCAGGGTGCGATGAAACGCGGTGTCGAAACAGGCCACCTGCGGCAGCTGCGGATGCGCGCGATTCACCGCATCGATGAGTTCGATCTCCCGCGGCAGGTGCTCCGGATCGTAGGCAACGATGCGCGTCAACTCGTCGATCAACTCAGGGGTGACGCGCACCGGGCCCGGATGCTGCATGCCGTGCACCACCCGGTGACCCACGGCGGCCAGGTCGGTGAAACATCCCTCCCCGCCGAGCCAGTTCATCAAGTAAGGCACCGCGCTTCGTGCTTCGGCGGGCGCGTCGGCCTCGAGCGTGCGGGTGCGGCCCTGCTCGGCAAAGGCCGCGGTCAACCGGGCACCGCTGCCCCCGATGCGCTCGATTTTTCCATCGAGGAGTTTCGTGCCCGGCGGCTGCGAACGAGCGCCGGTCCCGTACACCGCGAAACGGATGCTCGACGAGCCGCCGTTGAGGGTGAGCACCTGTGGCATGGGATGGAGTGTGCCACAGCGCGCGTGACAATGTGACCGGCACCGGCCCGGCGATCGGCGCGAACCACCGACGCCGGCAGTGCAAACCGCTTACAATCGCATCCCGCGTACCGCACAGGAGCCGAGATGTCGTTTTATCATTCCGTCGTTTGGATCGATCATCATAAAGCCACGGTGTGGCAGTTCACGTCCACCGAGCAGGAAAGCACGGTGGTGCACGCGAAGGACCAGCACCAGAGGACGCACAGCCGCAAGAGCACGCACGGCGGCCACAAGAGCCCGGCGGATGCACGGTTCTTCGAGGAAGTGACCGAGGCGCTCGCGGGAACCCACGAGATTCTGATCATCGGTCCGGCGTTGACCAAGCAGGAATTCGCCAACCATCTGAAGCAGAAGCACGCCGTGCTCGCCAAGGGGATCGTCGCGGTCGAGAATGCCGACCATCCCACCGATCCGGAGGTGCTCGCCTATGCGCGGAAACATTTCAAGGCACTCGACGGCCTGGTCACGCCCACCGCGCCCGCCAACTGAACGCCACCACGGACCCCCATGAAAATCACCGTTCCGGTCGGGAAGATACTGGCCACCTGCCTCGCGTGCACCGTTCTCGGTGCCGCGGCGCCTGCGCTGGATGTGAGCTCGCTGTCGAACACGGACGCCGCGGCGGGTCTGAAGAAGGCGTTGGATCAGGGGATCACTCAAGCCGTGGGGAAGTTGGGCGTCCCCGGCGGATTCCTGAACGATCCCAGGGTCAAGATTCCGCTGCCGCCGAAACTGGCCAAGGCCGAAGGTGCGCTGCGCATGGTCGGAATGGGCGGCCAGGCCGACGAGTTGGAAACGGCCATGAATCGCGCGGCCGAAGCGGCGGTGCCGGAGAGCAAGGTGCTGTTGAAGCAGGCGCTGAAACAGATGAGCGTGTCCGATGCGAAGCGCATTCTGACGGGAGGCGACGATGCGGCCACGCAATATTTCAAGCAGGCGACGTATGCTCCCCTCAAGGTCAAGTTCGCGCCCATCATCGACAAGGCCACGGCGCGCGTGAAACTGGCCGATTCTTACAACAAGGTTGCAGACAAGGGCGTGGCGCTCGGCGTCATGAAGCCGGAGGACGCGCACATCCAGTCCTATGTCACCGAAAAGACGCTGGACGGCCTGTACCTGATGATGGCCGAGGAAGAACGCGCCATCCGCAAGGATCCGATGGGCCAGGCCAGCGACCTGCTGAAAAAAGTGTTCGGCGCGGCGCACTGACGCGCAGAGTTCGCTTGCCCGCACCGCCGACGCTCAGTACCATCCGGTGACATCCTGCGTACAGGGCCGTATCCGCAACATCAGGAGATCACCGTGAGCTTAGGTTCGGAGTTCAAAGAGTTTGCCATGAAGGGCAACGTGGTCGACCTGGCGGTCGGCGTGATCATCGGCGCCGCGTTCGGCAAGATCGTCTCCTCCCTCGTGGGAGATCTCGTCATGCCGGCGCTGGGCAAAGTCGTTGGCGGCATCAACTTTTCCGACCTGGCGGTGTCGCTGGGCAAGGACCCGACGGGCAAGGAGGTGCTCGTCAAGTACGGCGCCTTTCTGCAGACCTGTCTCGATTTTTTGATCATCGCGCTCGTGCTGTTCATGGCCATCAAGGGCATCAACAAGCTGAAGAAGCCGCCGGTGGCGGTGGCCGCCGCGCCGGCGCCGGTGAAGTCGGAAGTGCTGCTCGAGGAAATTCGCGACCTGCTCGCGAGACGCGCCTAGTCCAACGCACCGGCCGCCGAGTCCGCGCAGGGTGCACGTTTCGGCCGCGCCGGCATAATCCTGGGAGAATCATGATCCATCCTCGTCTCACGGCGATCGTCCTGTTGTCGCTCGCCCTGCCCGCGGCCTACTCACGGGCCGACGAAGCGCCCGCACCCCCGCCGCCGCAGCACGAATGGATCGGCAAGGGCCAGTTCGGCTTCCTGCAATCCAGGGGCAACAGCGACGGCGAATCGGTGAACGGCAGCATCGACTTGTCGAGGTACGACGACGCGTGGAAGAACGCGTTGTACGCCGGCGGCGTCTACGGCAAGAGCGGCGGCATCGTCTCGGCGGAGCGCTGGGAGGTGCGCGAACAGACGGATTATGCGATCACCGAAAAATTCTTCGCCTTCGGCGGATTGCGCTACGAGCACGACCTGTTCGACGGTTTTCAATATCAAGCCAGCCTCACGGGCGGGTTGGGTTACAAATTCCTCGACCTGGAGAGCGACAAGCTGACGGTGCAGGTCGGTGCCGGGTATCGACGCCTGCGCCCCGAATCGCTCACCAAGGACGGCAACGGCGCCGTGGTGTCACGCCTGCCGATGGATGCGACCGGCGAGGCGATCGCCACCGTGGGCGCCGATTATTCGCACCGGTTCACCCCCTCCACCACGTTGACGAATAAATTCCTCGTGGAGTATGGTTCCAGCGACACGCTGGCCCACGATGAAATCGCCCTGGCGGTCAAGATGTCGAACAGGCTCGCGCTCAGCGTGGGATACGCCATCACGGACAACAGCAAGCCGCCGGCGCCGTTGAAGAAGTTGGACACGCTGACCACCGTCAATCTGGTTTTCGCATTCTAGGAGCGTTCATGCACTTCCGCGGCCTCGTGCTGGCGATGGGATTACTGGCCTGCGCTGCGGTCTCGGCGGCCGACGGCGGTCGGCGTTACGTGCCCGCCCCGCCGTCCGGCAATTCGCCGGCGCCGCCGTTCAGCGAGGGCGTCATGGTGGGGGGCACCTTCTACGTGGCGGGACACGTCGGGATCGACGCCGCGACCGGCAAGGCCGCCGCGGACGTGGACAGGGAGGCGCACCTGGTCATGGACGCCGTCGCGCAGACGCTGATGCAGGCCGGCCTGTCGCTGGATGACCTCGTGTCCGTCACCGTGTACTGCACGGATCTGTCGCTGTACGACGGATTCAATGCGATTTACCGCAGCTATTTCCACGGCAAGTATCCGGCGCGTGCCTTCATCGGCGTCAATCAACTGGTTCGTGGCGCTCGTTTCGAGATTGCCGGCGTGGCGGTGGCGCCGGCGGCAAAAGCCCCCCGCTAATCGGTGAGCCGGGCCGTGAGCGGCGGCGCCGGGGGCACGTGCCCCGACCGGCCGGCGAGCATCCGATAGACGTCGAGCACCTTGGGCACGTACGCCATGGTCTCCGCGAACGGCGGTATGCGGCCGCCGCTGCGGGCGACGGCCTCCTCGCCCGCGTTGTACGCCGCGAGCGCCAGCCGTACGTCACGGCCGTAGCGATCCATCAGGAACCTGAGATAGCGGGCGCCGGCGAGCACGTTGGACTGCGGATCGTAGACGTTCGTCACGCCGAAGCGCGCCGCGGTCGCGGGCATGAGCTGCATCAAACCCATGGCCCCACGCGGCGAGAGTGCATGCGCATCGAAGCCCGATTCCACCACGATCACGGCTCGCAGGAGATTCGCTTCCAGTGCGGCGCCTGCGGCCGCCTGCTCGATGACGGCATCGTACCGCGACGCGCGGGCGAGCAGCGACGCGCTGTAGTGTTCGCCGCTGTGCGTCAGGGCGTGGGGCGACAGCACCAGGAGCCGGTAGCGATCGTTGTCGGGCATGTCGGTGAAATGCCTGACTCCGTCTGCATCCACGAAACCGTAGATGCGGGTGTGCGCCGCAGCGCTG
>CAZZWZ010000032.1:7151-17493 GCA_964657955.1 uncultured Steroidobacteraceae bacterium | reverse complement strand
CCGTTTCTGCCCCTCTTCGTGCAGGAGCGTCCATGACCACATCGAGCGATTTGGCCGCCAGGAAAGCCGCCGCCGTCCCCCAGGGAGTGGGTACCAAGGGCATTTACGTCGCGCGGGCCGAGAACTCGGAACTCTGGGACGTGGATGGCCGCCGGTACATCGACTTTGCCGCGGGAATCGCGGTGCTCAACACCGGTCATCGCCACCCGAAAGTGATGGCGGCGGTGGCCGAGCAGGCTCTTGCGTTCGCACACACCTGTTTCCACGTGGCTCCCTACGAATCATACGTGCGGCTCGCGGAACGGCTGAATGCCCTGGTGCCCGGAGATTTCCCCAAGAAGACGCTGTTTCTGAGTTCGGGTGCGGAGGCGGTGGAGAATGCCATCAAGATCGCGCGGTACCACACCAAGCGCTCGGCGGTGATCGCGTTCTCCGGCGGGTTTCATGGGCGCACGCACATGACGCTGGCGCTCACCGGCAAGGTCATGCCCTACAAACGCGGCTTCGGACCGTTCCCGGCCGAGGTGTATCACGCCGAATTTCCCCAGCCGTACCGGGGCATCACGACGCAGCACGCGCTGGCGGACCTCGATCGCCTGTTCCACGGCGATGTCGATCCCAGGGCCGTCGCGGCCATCATCGTCGAACCGGTGCAGGGCGAGGGCGGCTTCAACGTGGCGCCGGCGGAATTCCTGCGCGCGCTGCGCGCGCTGTGCGACGAACACGGGATCGTCCTGATCGCCGACGAAGTGCAGGGGGGCATCGCCCGCACGGGCAGGATGTTGTCGATCGAACACGCCGGCGTGGTTCCCGATCTGGTGACCCTGGCCAAGGGCCTGGGAGGCGGCCTGCCGCTGTCGGCCGTGACGGGGCGCGCCGCCATCATGGATGCCGCACATCCGGGCGGCCTGGGCGGCACCTACGGCGGCAATCCGCTCAGCATCGCCGCGGCCCATGCGGTGCTCGACGTCATCGTAGAGGACGATCTGTGCTCCGCCGCCACCCGCGTGGGACACACGATGCGCGCCCACCTCGAGGGGCTGGCGAAGAAGCTGCCCTGCATCGGCGACGTGCGCGGTCTCGGCGCCATGGTCGCCTTCGAGTTGGTGAAAGACCCGAAATCCAAGGAACCCGACGCGGAACTGACGGCGGCCATCTTGGCGTGTGCCGAGAAACGCGGTCTCATCCTGTTGTCGTGCGGCACGGCGGCGAACGTGGTGCGCCTGCTGTCGCCGCTGACCATCTCCGATGCGGTGCTCCAGGAAGGCTTGACGCTGCTGTCGGCCGCCCTCGACGAAGCCTACGGTGCCAGGTTCGACCGGGCGGTGGCGTAGCGGACCCGCCCCGGCGCAGCCGGCACTTCCCGCCCGTGTCTCACTGACGGAAGGTGAAATCCAGGCCGAACGTTCGCGGGCGATAGCTGATGTAGCGGTACGCCGGACTCGCCAGCAAATTGCCGGTGGTCGCGTCGGTCGAATTCGTCTGATGGTTGTAGTTCAACGTCGTGTGGCTGTCGGTCAGATTGTCCACGAATACCTGGAAGCCCCAGTTCCCGACCTTGGTGCCCGCCCGCAGCGAGGCGAAGCTCTGCCGCTCCGTGGGCAGGCTGGTGGAATCGTACGAAGCGGTTCTGGGGTCCTGTGAGGGATGCTGCCATTTGTCACCGGCCAGATACTCCCAGTCCCCGCGCACGAACGATTCGTAGGCAAACGTGTGGAATTTGTACTCCAGTCCCAGCGATATCGAGTACGGCGGAATGGAATAACCCGTGCCGATGCCGTTGGGGCCCGCGATCGCATCGCCGGCGGCCACCACCGGCTGCCCGGCCTGCGTCGGCCCGAGATAGGTGGTCGTGGTGTAGCGTGCACTCGTGTAGCCGAAGCTCGATTCGACCGAGAATGCATCGGTCACCTGGAAATCGGCCTGCAGGTCCAGGCCCTTCGAGACCGCGTTGCCGAGATTGTCGGTGAACTGGATCTGGCAGACGGGCGGCACGACGTTCTGCTGGATGTTGTTCCATTTGATGTAGTAGATGCTGCTGGCGAGGCGCACGCGATTGTCGATGTTGTTCTTCGCGCCCACCTCGAAGCTCTGCACCGAATCCGACTTGTAGGTGGAGGGCGCGCCTTTTGTCAGGCCCTCCGTCTGGAAGTCGCCGGTGCATCCGAAGGTGAGGTTCGTGAAGGTCGCATCGTACGGAATGGTTGCGTTGCCGCCGCCGGGGCGGAAACCCTTGGAGTAGGTGAAGTAATACAGATTGTTCCGGTCCACCTGCCACTCGATGCCCGCCTTGGGGGTGACGGGTCTCTCGCTGTTCGACTGGGTGCCCGGCAGCGTGGTGCCGTTCTGCGGGCCACCCGACAGACTTTCGATGGTGTAGGAATCCTTGGATACGCGCACCCCGGCCGTGAGCTTCAGCGTGTCGGTGAGGGCGAAATTCAACTCGCCGAATCCGGCGATCTGACGGTCGTAGCTGGTCAGCCTGTTGAAATAGGAATCTCCCATCGGCAGGTACGAACTGCCGTCGGGATTGAGCACGGGAACGGTCTCGAAGAACGTCGCGATGTTCGTGCTGAACAACTGGTTGAACAAGGTATCCGCCATCGGATCGTGAATCTCCTCCAGGCTGTACTGACGATCGAGCGAGTAGAACACGCCCACCGTCCAGGCCAGGCGGGAGGCCGGATCGGTCGACTGCAGGCGAAATTCCTGAGTCAGGTTGCGTTGCGTGTTGGTGACGCTCGCCGGTGAGCGGTAGTTGGTGAGACCCGCGGGCAGGTGCACCCCCGCACCGTCCAGAAGCGGGAAGGCCGCCATCCCCGCGGCGTTGCCATTCTGCTGGATCTGGCTTTGATAGTAGCCGAGGTTGTACAACGTGCCGTCATAGCCGCTGATCTCGTCGCGATGAAAGTACGACGTCGTCGAGATCAGTCTGACGGGTCCCAGGTCCGCCTGGATGTTGAGCGCGGGCAGGTAGAACACGTCCGGCTCCGGTCGGCCGGTGGGGTTGGCGCTCACGTAGCGATCCTGGCTCGGATTCGAATACTCCGGCCAGTAGTTCGTCACGTCGTTGCGATGTTGGTTCTGATAGATGATGCTGGGCGAGATGCTCAGTGCATCGTTGGGCTTCCACAAACCGGCCAGCCGAAATGCCGCGGTGCCGGCGTAATTGGCGTTCTTGTCCACCACGTCGAGCGTGGTCGGATCCACGCGATCGATCCAGCCGGTGTCGTGGCGGAACCAGGCGCTGAATCGCACGCCCAGGACGCCATCGATGACGGGCATGCCGCCGGCGATGCCGGTTTCGTACGTCAGCGAGCCGCCCTGGGTGTAGGCGGTCTCCGCCTTCGCGAAAATGCTGGATTGGGTGAGGCTGGGCACCGTCGTGATGTAGCGCACCGTACCGCCCTCCGAGCCGGCACCGAACAGCGTGCCCTGCGGGCCGCGCAGCACCTCGAGTCGGTCGAGGTCGAAGAGCTTGACCAGCGCATCGTCGGAGTTGAATCCGAGGCTGCGCACCTGGATGGGCACATCGTCGATGTAGATGCCCGTCGTGCCCGAGCCGCCGCTCGAGGAGATGCCGCGGATCGACACCTGATTCGTCTGGCCGGTGTCGAACGCGACGCCCGGCGTGTAGCGAACCACGTCGGAGAAATCATGAATGCCCTTCTCGTCGATGGACTCCTGGCTCAGGGCCGTGATGCTGATCGGCACGCGGCTGATGCTCTCTTCACGCCGCGTCGCCGTCACGGTGATCTCCTCCAGGCCGGGAGCCGCATCGCCCGATGCGCCCGCATCCGCGGCATGCGAATATTCGCCGTGAAGCGCCAGTCCGCTGCCTACGATGCACAAATACAACAAATGCTGCGACTTCATTCGCACGAGCGATTTGGGTTCGATCACGGTCATTGCATCCCCGGAATTTTTGCTGGAACGACGCGTGGTGGCGTCCGGCCGACAGTAGCATCGGGATAAAACGGGCGCAACAGCGGCGGGTACGCGGGTACGGCGGGCAGTGAGTTATGGGATCATGACGCGATGAACGCCACCGTCGATCGGCCCCGCGCCAAATCCTTGAATCCCCTGCGCTCGCTGCTGCCGTTCCTGCGGCCCTATTGGGGCACGTTGGTTGCCGCACTGCTCGCACTGCTCGTCGCGAGCGCCTCGCTCCTCGCATTGCCGATGGCCGTGCGCCTGGTGATCGATCATGGGCTCGCCGCCAAGGACGCCAGCACCATCAACCGATATTTTTTCGCGCTGCTCGCCGCCGCCATCGCCTACGGCGGCTTCGCGGCATTGCGCTTTTATCTGGTCACCTGGCTGGGCGAGCGGGTGGTGTCGGATCTGCGCAATGCCGTCTATCGGCGGGTGGTGCGCATGGATCCGTTGTTTTTCGAGACCACCCGCGTCGGCGAGGTGCTGTCGCGGCTGACGACGGACACCACGCTGGTGCAGGCCATCTCGGGCGTCAACCTGTCCATCGTCCTGCGCTCGACGTTGAGCCTGATCGGCGCGTTGGTCATGCTGGCATTGACGAATGCCAGGCTGATGGGCGTGATCGTGGTCGGCATACCGATCGTGGTTGCGCCGCTCATCGCGGTGGGCCGCCGCGTGCGCAGCCTGTCGCGGGCGTCACAGGATCGCATCGCCGACACCAGCGGGCTCGCCGGGGAAACCTTGAACGCCATTCAGACCGTGCAGGCCTTCACCCTGGAGGATCTGCAAAGCCGGCGCTATGCCGAGGCGGTGGAGGCGAGCTTCGAAGCCGCGGTCAAACGCACCCGCATACGCGCCCTGCTGACGGCGGTGGGCATCGTGATGGTCTTTGCGGGCATCACCTTCGTGCTGTGGCTCGGCGCGCACCAGGTCGTGGCCGGCACCATGACGGGCGGCCAGCTGGCGCAGTTTCTGATCTACGCGCTGCTGGTCGGCAGCTCGGCGGCGCAGCTCACCGAGATGTGGGGCGAGATGCAGCGTGCCGCCGGCGCCATGGAACGTTTGAGCGAACTGCTCGAAGCGCGTCCGACCATCGCCGCGCCGCTGCGTCCGCTGGAGCTGCCGGCGCGGGTCGTGGGCAGCATCCGGTTCGACAACGTCGGTTTCCACTACCCGTCGCGGCCCGACACCGCCGCGCTGTCGAATTTCAGCCTCGAGGTGACGCCGGGAGAGACGATCGCCTTCGTCGGCCCGTCGGGCGCCGGCAAGAGCACCACCTTCCAGCTGTTGTTGCGCTTCTACGATCCGGACTCCGGGCGGGTGCTGATCGACGACCGGCGGCTCACCGATGTGCGTCCCGAGGACGTCCGCGCGCAAATCGGCCTGGTGCCGCAGGAAACCGTCCTGTTCGGCGCGAGCGCCCGCGACAACATCCGCTACGGGCGACCGGGAGCCACCGATGCCGAGATCGAGGCGGCCGCGGTGGCGGCGGCCGCGGACGAGTTCCTGCGCAGACTGCCGCAGGGTTACGACACCTTCCTGGGCGAGCGGGGCACTCGTCTGTCCGGCGGACAGCGGCAGCGCATCGCGCTCGCGCGCGCCATCCTCAAGGACCCGCCCATCCTGCTCCTCGACGAAGCGACCAGCTCCCTGGACGCGGAATCGGAGCGGCTGGTGCAGGAAGCGCTGGAGAAACTCATGCAGGGGCGCACCACCATCATCATCGCGCACCGGCTGGCCACGGTGCTGAAAGCGGACCGCATCGTGGTGATGGATCATGGTCACAAGATCGCGGTGGGCACGCATGCCGAGCTGCTGATCCAGAGTCCGTTGTACGCCCGGCTGGCGTCGCTGCAATTTGCCGTGGTGGGCGCCGACGTCCTCGATGCCGCCTCGCGTTAGCGCGCCCGCGCCGCGGCGGCCGTGTGCAGCCCATCCTCCGGCAGGATGCGGCGTGCTTCGAGATACCCGCGGGCGTAGGGTGCGGCGCCCAGCGAGTCGACGCGCACCACCCCGCCCGAGGACGGGGCATGCACGAAATGACCGCCGTCGATGGCCATGCCGACGTGTAGTTCCTTCCCGGCCAGCCGCATGAAGACCAGATCGCCCGCACGAATGGCGCGACGCGACACCGCACGTCCCGCGTGCAATTGTTCGTGCGCGGTGCGGGGTATGCGCAGGCCGGCGCGTGCGGCCGCGTAGACCATGAGCCCGCTGCAATCGAACCCGCCGGGTTTCTCCCCGCCATAACGATAAGGCTGCCCGAGCATGGCGGCGGCACTGCGGACCATGGTCGCCCCGGCGTCGTCCCGCAGGGCGCCATTGCCGGCAGCCCCGGCCCCGCTGCCGCCATGGCCGCCACCGCTGCCGCCGCCGCCGCCGGTGGTGCAGGCAGTGATCACCGTCAGAGTCAGCAGCAGCAGCAGCGCTCTCATGGCGGACGTGCGTTACATCGACGTGGTCGCCAGCGCCGCGCCGACGATGCCGGCTTCCGAACGCAGCGCGCCGATGCACAGCCGTGACTCGCAGCGCAGTTTGGCCAGGAAATGCTCCGCATCGTCGGTGATGCCGCCGCACAGTACGATCAGACCGGGCCACAACAACGCATGCATTTCGTGCAGCACCAGGTTGAGCTCGGCGGCCCAGCCGTCCCAATCCAGGTGATTCTCCACCTTGGCGCGCCCCGATGCGCGCAGCTCGGCTTCCATGCCCCGGACCTGCAGATGTCCGAATTCGGTGTTGGGCACCAGGTGCCCGTCGACGAACAGCGCGCTGCCGATCCCCGTGCCCAGTGTGAGCAGGAGCACGGTTCCGGCCACGTTCCGTGCGGCGCCATAGCGCAGCTCGGCCATGCCGGCCGCATCGGCGTCGTTGATGGCGACGACGGGGCGCTGCAAGCGCTCGCCCGCCAGCCTGGCCAGCGGCTGACCGATCCACGCCTTGTTCAGATTCGCCGCGGTGTGCACGGTGCCGCCCTGGATGACGCTGGGGAAGGCCACGCCCACGGCATGCTCGCCGGGAATGTTCGCGACCACGGTGGCCAGCGCATCGAGCAGCGCCCCGGTGGAATCGTGCGCCGGGGTGGCGATGGCGAAGCGCTCGCCGAGGAATTTGCCGCTCTGCAGGTCGATCAACCCGCATTTGATGGACGAACCGCCCACATCGACGCCAATCGCTGCCGTTGAAGAGGTCACCTGATGCTCCGCAATGTGAGTTCCCGCACCTGCCGGCCGTCCGACCAACCTTATAATAACCCTTAACATCGACCCGGTTGCCACGGCGAACATCATTTGACTCCCATCCAGAATACGAACGGATCGCGCTAAGTGAGCTGCATCGAAGCGGGGTTGCCACACCCCCTGGGCTCGACGTGGACCGAGCAGGGCGTCAATTTTGCGATCTATTCGAGCCACGCCACGCGGGTCGAAGTGTGCATCTTCGATGCCGGCGGCATGCCCTGCGCGCGCCATGACCTTCCGGCACGCACCGGCGACGTCTGGCACGGGCGCCTGGCCTCACCGCGGGCGGGGCCGGGCACCACCTACGCCTTTCACGTGCACGGGCCGAACGAGCCGCAACATGGCCATCGCTTCGATCCGAGGTTCGCGCTGCTCGACCCCCATGCACGCCGGCTCGCGGGCACCGCGCCGCCCCGCTCCTGCGTCGTCGATGAGCGGTTCGAGTGGGGCGACGACCGGGCGCCCCGGACGGCCTGGCGCGACACGCTGATCTACGAACTGCATGCCAAGGGCTTCACGCAGCTGCATCCCGAGGTGCCGCAGGCCTGGCGCGGCAAGTTCCTGGGCCTGACCGCGGCTCCCGTCATCGAGCACCTGAAATCCCTGGGCGTGACGGCGGTGGAACTGCTGCCCTGTCAGGCATTCGAGAGCGAACCGTTCCTGCATGCGAAGGGATTGACGAATTACTGGGGCTACAATTCGGTGGCGTGGTACGCACCCGCCGCCGAATTCGCCGTGGACGATCCCGTGGTCGAATTCAAGACCATGGTCAAAGCCCTGCACGCGGCGGGGCTGGAAGTGATTCTCGACGTGGTGTTCAATCACACGGCCGAGGGCGGTGCCACCGGCCCGGTGCTGAATCTCAAGGGCATCGACAATTCGGTGTACTACCGGCTGCTGCCCGACAAGCGCGAGTACGAAAACGTCACCGGCTGCGGGAACACGGTCAACTGCGAGCATCCGCAGGTGCGCGCGCTGGTGGTCGACTGTCTGAAATACTGGGTGCAGGACATGCACGTCGACGGCTTCCGGTTCGACCTCGCCACCGTGCTCGCGCGGGAGGCGCATGGGTTCAATGAACATTCCGCATTCTTCAAGGCCCTGCGCGCGGAGCCCGTGCTGGAGCACGTCAAGCTGATCGCCGAGCCATGGGACGTGGGCTGGGGCGGCTACCAGCTGGGACGATTCCCGCCCGGCTGGGGCGAGTGGAACGACCGCTATCGCGATGCGGTGCGGGCCTTCTGGCGCTGCGACGGCGGGAAGCTCGGCGAGCTGGCGCAGCGCTTCGCCGGCTCCAGCGACATCTTCCGACACAACGGACGCAAGCCCACCGCGAACGTCAACTTCGTCACCGCGCACGACGGCTTCACGCTGCACGATCTGGTCTCGTACAATGAACGTCGCAACGAAGCCAATCGCGAGAACAATGCGGATGGTTCGAGCAACAACCTGAGCTGGAACTGCGGCGTCGAGGGGCCGACGGACGACCCCGTCGTAGGCGCCCTGCGCCGCCGCCAGATGCGCAATCTGCTGGCCACGTTGTTCCTGTCGCAGGGCGTGCCCATGCTGCAGGCCGGAGACGAATTCGCCCGCACCCAGGGAGGCAACAACAATGCGTACTGCCAGGACAACGAAATTTCCTGGGTGGACTGGCGTCTGCTGCACGCGAACCGCGACCTGGTCGAGTTCGTGCGGCTGTTGTCGCAGGTGCGACGCCAGCACGCCGAATTCCGGCGCGAGACCTTCTTGAAGGGCACCGCCTCGCGAACCGGCGTCAAGGATGTCAGCTGGCTGCACGTGCGCGGCGGCGAAATGACCGATACTGACTGGCAGCAGCCGGAGTCGTGCACGCTCGGCATCCTGTTCGGCCACCGCAGCAACGCCTCGAGCCGCCTGTTGTTCCTGCTCAACGCCGGAAGACAGGATCTGTCTTTCCGGTTGCCGGCCGCGCCGAAGAACACCTCCTGGTTCTCGCGCTTCGATACGGCGCGCGACCCCGGCGGGGCCGGCGCGCCGCATGTCGCGGGCGCGCTGAATTTCGCGCAAGATTATCCCCTGGTTGCGCACAGCGCGGCGCTGTTGGAGTGTTGACGATTGGATAACACCTTGATCGACCGGATGGCGAGGCTGCGCGGCATCGGCGAGGCGTACCACGACTACCGCGGCGATCTGCGCCACTTCAGCACCAAATCCCGCACCGGCATCCTGCGTGCCATGGGTTGTGCGGTGGACGATCCCGGAACGCTGGCCGTCGAGTTGAGCGAACTGGAGATCGCGCGTTGGCGGCCGCTGTTGCCACCCGTGGCCACCGCCCGCGGCACGCGCATCGGCGTCGACTTGAACGTCGGCGCGCGCGACGCCGACGCCACTTTGCGGTGGACCGTCGCGATGGAAAGCGGCACCTCTCTCGAGGGCTCGACCACGGTCGCTGCCTGTCCCGAACTGTGGAGCGGCGAGGTGGAGGGCGTGGCGATCACGCGCCGACGGTTGGAGCTGCCCGAACTGCCGGCCGGCTATCACACGCTCACCGTCGATCTCGGCGGCCGTCGCGCGCAGTGTCCGCTCATGTTGTCCCCCGCCGAGTGCTACGAACCGGCCGCCATCCTCGCCGGCCGCCGTCTGTGGGGCGTGTCCGTGCAGTTGTACACGGTGCGGTCCCGGGACAACTGGGGAATGGGCGACTTCGCCGACCTGTGCGCCCTGATACGCTGGCTGGCGCCACGGGGTGCCGGATTCGTCGGCTTGAATCCGCTGCACGCCCTGGCCCCCGCCGACCCGCTGCGCTCCAGTCCCTACAGCGCGTCGAGCCGGCATTTTCTCAACGTGCTCTACGTCGCGGTACCGTCGGTGGCCGAGTTCGCCGAATGCCCCGAGGCGGCGGCCCGCGTCCGGGAGCCGGAGTTCGCCGCGCGCCTGCAGCGCCTGCGGGCGACGCCCCTGGTCGACTATTCCGGCGTGGCGGCCGCCAAATTCGAAATCCTCGAGCTGCTGTTCGCGCATTTTCACCGGCGGCATTCGGGCGCGAACACGCCGCGGGGCGTGGCGTATCGCGCCTTCGTCGAGGCCAATGGTTCGGCGTTGCAGCACCATGCGCTGTTCGATGCGCTGGATCGGCACTTTCGGGAGACCCTGGGCGCCGCGTCGGGCTGGCTCAACTGGCCCGAAGA
>CAZZWZ010000032.1:0-7141 GCA_964657955.1 uncultured Steroidobacteraceae bacterium | reverse complement strand
CGCTTCGCGGCCGAGCAGCCCCTGCGCGTGGAGTTCCACGTGTACCTGCAGTGGCTGGCCCACCAGCAATTGACCGGGGCGCAGGCCCTGACCCGGTCGCTGGGCATGCCCATCGGCCTGTATGGCGACTACGCGGTGGGCTCGAATCCGGGCGGCTCCGAGACCTGGATGGATCGGACCGGTTACCGCATGGGCGCCGAGATCGGCGCACCGCCCGATCTGCTGGCGCTGCGCGGGCAGGGGTGGGGCATCCCGCCGCAGGACCCGTTCGTGATGCAGAGCCGGCACCTGCAGGGATTCGTACGGCTGATCCGCAACAACATGCGCTACTACGGCGCCCTGCGCCTGGATCACGTCATGTCGCTCTGCCGACTGTGGTGGGTGGCGGCCGGCGACTCGCCCGTCGACGGCGCCTACGTGCATTATCCCTTGCAGCAGCTGCTCACCGTGCTGGCGCTCGAAAGCGTGCGCAGCGCCTGCCTGGTGGTGGGCGAAGACCTGGGCGTCGTGCCGGACGAGATGCGACGCGCCATGCCCGAGTACGGGTTGTATCATTACAAGGTGCTGCTGTTCGAGAAGATCGGCGAACGGTTCCGCCGTCCCGACGAATTCGTGCGGCGCGCGCTCGGCACCGTGACCACGCACGACATGCCCACCCTGCGCAGCTACTGGGAGGGGCGCGACATCGAACTGCGCCGCGAGCTCGGTCAATATCCCAGCGAGGAACTGCGGAACGAGTTGATCCGCGAGCGTGCCGTGGATCGCATCGCCCTGCTCGCGGCCCTCGACGAGCAGGGCCTGCGTCCCGCCAGCCTCGTCTCGCCCGATTCGCCGTTCACGCCGGAACTCGCCGATGCGCTGCACGTGTACCTCGGCCGCTCCAACACGGTGCTCGCGGCCCTGCAGATCGAAGATCTGCTGGGCATGGTCGACCCCGTCAACGTGCCGGGCACGGACCGCGAATATCCGAACTGGCAGCGCAAGTTGACGGTGGACGTGGAAGACATGGCGATGCGCACCGATCTCGACGCCGTGTTTGCCGCCATGAGCCGTGCACGCCGAGATGCGGACAGGTAGCGCGCCGGATTTCGCCTTCCACGTGCTCGGCCGTGCAGGCTACGGGGCCAGCGCCGAATCCCTGCAGGAATTCGCATCGATCGGCTTTCCGGCGTGGGTCGAGCAGCAAACCGCGCCCCGCGCCGCCGACCCCGGGGCCGACGACCGCCTGCGGCGCGCGGTGCTGCGCATCAAATATCCGGCCGGCGACGGCTGGACGGCCGTGGACGAGCAGCGTCCGCTGCGCACCCTCGATGCGCCCATCTCGGTCCTGTGGCCCCTGGTGGACCACAAGAACCCCATGAACGGCCTGGAGCGCAGGCGGCCGCGCGACGAGGTCATCGCCGCCACCGTACTGCGCGCCGTGCACAGCCGCTGGCAGCTGCGCGAGGTGATGTGCAATTTCTGGCACGATCATTTCAACGTGGATGCCGCCGGCAGCGAAGCCATCAGCGTCGCGATGCCGGCCTACGATCGCGACGTCATCCGCCGCCACTGTCTGGGCAATTTTCGCGAGTTCCTCGAGTCCGTCGCCACCAGCGCGGCCATGCAGTACTACCTGTCGAATCGCTCGTCGCGCGCGGGATCGGCCAATGAGAATTTCGCGCGTGAACTCTTTGAGCTGCACACGCTCGGCCGCGCGGCTTATTTGAACGATCACTACGACCGCTGGCGTGAAGTGCCGGGCGCAGCGAAGGGCAAACCGGTCGGATACATCGATCAGGACGTCTACGAGGCGGCGCGCGCCTTCACCGGCTGGACCATCGAGGATGGCAGCGCCATCGATGCGAATCGCAAACTGCCGCAGACGGGCCGGTTCGTGTACGTCGACAACTGGCACGACGGTTATCAGAAGCGCGTGCTGGCCACGGAGTTCGACGCCTTTGCGCCGGCCCTTGCGGACGGCCGCCAGGTGCTGGATTTGATCGCCGCGCATCCCGCCACCGCCGCCTTCGTCTGCGACAAGCTGTGCCGCCGCTTGATCGGCGATTCCGTCTCGCCGCAGCTGCGCCGGAGATTGGCGGGCGTATGGCTTGAGCACGTGGAGTCCCGCGATCAGATCGCCCGGGTGCTGCGGGTGTTGCTGCTGTCCCCCGATTTTGCCGCCGCGCGCGGCAGCAAGGTGCGCCGGCCGCTGGCGCTGGCCGCTGCGTTCGCTCGGGCGATGCGCATCGATCTCGTCTACGCCGAGCCCCTCGGCGCGGAGCTCGCCGCCTCAGGGCAGAATTTATTTGGCTGGCCCACGCCGACGGGCCTGCCCGATGCGTCGGACACGTTTCTCACTTCGCAGGCCATGCGGCACCGCTGGTCCCTGGTGCTGGCGCTCGCCGAAAACTCGTGGGGAACCGGGAGCGTGGCGGGTCCGGAGGCCCTGGGTCTCGCGCGGCCGACGACGGCCACCGCGACCGATGCGCTGTTGGCGCAGTTGCTGGGTGTGGCTCCGCCGAAGGTCGCCGCGGCCATCGTGGAGGGCTGCGGGTGGCCCGCCGGCCAGGCATGGGGTGTTGCGGGCGCGGCGGGAGAGATGGCGCGTCGTTGGTCCCGTCTCGCGGCGTACTGCGCCATGACGCCGCCGTTTCAGCGCTGTTGAGGGTGGCCACATGCTGACACGACGTGCACTGCTTCGGAGAGCGGCACTGGCCGCGGGATCGGGGTTGCTGCCCGCACCCGGTGTGCGACGGCTCCTCTTTGCGGCGCAACCCGGGCCGGATCGCGTGTTGGTGGTGCTGCACTTGCGCGGCGGCTGCGACGGATTGAATTTATTGTCCCCCACCAGCGATCCCGAGTTCGTCGCCGCCCGCAGTTCCGAATTGCGGGTGCTGCCCGATGGGCCGCAGGCAGGGCGCCCCGTCGTGCACTCGCAAGATCCTGCGGTGGAATTCCGGCTGCACAGCTCGGCGGGGGCGCTCGCGGACCTGTGCGATGCCCGGCAGCTCGCCTTCGTCCACGCCGCCGGCTTGACCGATGCCACGCGCAGCCACTTCGTCGCCACCGACATGATCGAGCACGGCGTGGCCGACGGGACATCGCTCAACCGTACGCCCTCGGGATGGTTGGCGCGTGCCATGCCCGCCACCGAGCCGGCGGCGTCCGATCGTGCAGCGCCGGGGCGAGGTGTGGTGCGCGCGGTCTCCACGTCGGCCGCGCCCAGCGGCGTGTGGTCGGGCGATGCGGGCGCGATTTCCGTGGTGGACCTGGCCTACGGGCTCGGCGCACCGGGCGGTGCGCAGACGGACATGGTGCTGCAGCATCTGTACGGCGCGGGCGACGATCCGGTGACCGCCGCGGGCCGTCTGACCCTGGAGTCGATGTCGGCCATCGACAAGCGACTGCCGCGCGATCCGCGCGGCAGGTACCTGGCGTATTCACCCGAGGCTGCGGTCTCCTACGATCCCGCCTACGAACTGGGCCGGCCGCTCAAGACCGTGGCGCAACTCATCAAGATGGACATCGGACTGCGGGCTGCCACCGTGGATCTCGGCGGCTGGGACACGCACGAGTACCAGCCCGGGCGCTTCAAGAATCAGGTGGAGCGGTTGTCGCAGGGGTTGGGCGCGTTCTACAACGACACGGCCCGATATCATGATCGCCTGGTGCTGGTGGTGGTCACCGAATTCGGCCGTCGGCTGCGCTCCAATCGCAGCAACGGCACGGATCATGGACGCGGCAGCGTCATGCTGGTGCTGGGCGGACGCGTGGCCGGAGGCCGTATTCTCGGACGCTGGCCGGGACTCAAAGCCGACCAGTTGGAGGAGGGCGTGGACCTGGCGGTGGCGAACGACTATCGACAGGTCTTGGGCGAGGTGCTGGATTTCTGGCGTGGAGGCGCGGCGGCACCGGCGGTGTTTCCGAAATTCGTGAGGGGAACGGCGCTGGGGCTGTTCACGAGTTGATCGTCGTCGGGGGCGATTGCGCGGTTGGCAGCCTGCTCCGCGCCGGTTCGAGTGCCGATCGCCGCCCGGCGTGTCGCAGAATCAACTTCCGGGGATGCGCGGCCGGGCTCCCGGGTACGGTCTGCCGTCGACATGGAAATAGCCGGCCGGATTCTTCGATGCCTTGAGATCGATGTCCGGGTACGTTGCTTCATCCCCATCCGGGTGCCGCGATCCGACTTCCAGATACGATGCATCGCGATCCGTACGATTTTGCAGGTGGTGCCCGTCAGCCACACCTGCCTTGAAGCCGGCGCAGTCGCCGGGTCGCAGGATCTCCTCGCCCGCATCGGTGACGAGCACCAGCTCCCCCTCGATGACGTAGATGAATTCGTCTTCTGCACTGTGCCAGTGACGCTGGCTGGACCATGCTCCGGCAGGCAGGCAGGTCAGATTGACGCCGAATTGCGTGAGGCCCGCGGCGTCGCCCAGGCAGCGGCGAAACCGTCCGGCACAGACTGCATCGTACGGGGCTGGGTATCGCGAGCCGCTGACGGTGTTGGCGGCTGCCGGATCGATCTTCTTCGCCATTGCAGGTTCCTCCGCTTGGTCTCGTCTAGATTTCCCCGTCAACATGATAACGTCTGCCGGCGGGGCATGAGCCGACACCTGGCTCGCGCGGGGAGTGCGAGCAATCGCCCCAGACGCGCAGGACCCGGGGATTCCCGCAAGCCCCCGGGTGCGTTATATTCTGTCAGTGGGTGGAAACGGATCGTTCACCCGCCACTCCTTCCATGCACGTTCCGAATCCGCGACCGAAGATGTCCCGTAACATCGAGATCAAGGCACGACTCGTCGACATCGACACTATCGCGGCGAAGGCGGCCGCGCTCGCCGATTCGGAGGCCGTGGAAATTCTGCAAGAGGACGTCTTCTTCGGCTGCCCCGCCGGGCGCTTGAAATTACGGATGTTCGCGGATGACACCGGCGAATTGATCTTCTACCGACGCGCCGATGAGGCGGGGCCGAAGGAATCGTTCTACGTCCGCTCGCCGACGGCGTCGCCGAAAACGTTGCGCGAAGCGCTGGCGTTGGCACACGGGGAGATCGGGTGCGTCCGCAAGCGTCGCTCGCTGTTGCTCCATGGCCGCTCGCGCATCCATCTCGATGACGTGGAGGGGCTCGGCCACTTCCTGGAGCTGGAGGTGGTGCTCGGCGATTCGGAGGCCGCTGCCACGGGCGTTCGGGAGGCGGAGCACTTGATGAATCGGCTGGGCATCGAGCCCCATCAACTCGTCACGCATGCGTACATCGACCTGTTGCTGTCAAGCCAGGTCACGGGCGGGGTCACCGCGCGCGGCGGAAGGTGAGATTGATGCGTTGCGCGCCGAGGACGTCGTGGTGACCGTCTTCGAGCGCCTTGACGCCATGATAACGCAGGCGGGACGGGCCGCCCCAGACCACCACGTCGCCGTGCTGCAGCGGCACGCGCTGCTGACGGTCGCTGCGCCGGTGGCCGCCGAACAGAAACACCGCCGGTAGTCCTAGGCTCACCGACACGATGGGTGCGCCCAGGTCGTGCTCGTCGTGATCCTGGTGAAGCGTCAGGCGGGCGCCGGCAACGTAACGATTGACCAGGCAGGCGTCGGGGGTGAAATCGGGGAAACCCCCGGCCAGTGCCGCGGACGCCGCCAGCTCCGTCAACGGCGGCGGCATGGCGGGCCATTCGCGCCCGCTGAGCGGGTCGCACCGTTCGTAACGGTAGCCGCGCCGATCGCTCACCCAGCCGACATCGCCGCAATTGGTCATCGCCACCGACATCCGCAATCCCCCGGGTGTTTCCAGGTGCCGGAAGGGCGCGGCCCGCGCAATACCCGCGACCGCCTCCAGCAACGCCGCCGCGCAAGCGAGCGCATGGCCGCGGAGCACCCACGCCCCCGGCGCCAGCGGTTCGTGGCGGTGGTTCTCGACGGCGGGAAAAAGTGGCAACGTGTGGTTGAGCACCCGGGTAGTTTATGACACCCGCCATGAAGGGTGCCAAGGTCGAAGCTTCGGCGAATGAGGCGGTCAGGATGGAGCCGGGCCGGCCGCTAGTTATCCTTCTTGTGCGCGTGCAGCGCGTCCGAAGTCGCCTTGCGCCCCTCGGGGTCACCACTTCGTTCCTGACTTTTCTTCGTGCGCCATTTCTGCCACAGCGCCCACGCGATCACCGCCAAGAAGGTCATGGCACCGAGGACTACCAGCATATTTTCGTGAGACATAAACAAAACACCCTCCTTACACACATTTCCAATTGGGGAAGCCGGAGCGTCTTGCAGCGCTCCGGCTCCCGGACAACCGTCAAGACACGGCTTGCTTGCGAACGCCGGCGAGTTCCCCGTTGGTGCCGACGTACCGCGTGAATTCTTCCTGGTATCGGGCCGTTAGGCGGTTCTGCTCGGCGGGCGGGACCTTGTCTTTGAGATCGATGAACCAGTTACCTTCCTCTTCGTACATATGATGGGCGACCGCGCCACGTATGTGCTCGAGCTTGTCCAGGTACTCCTGGCTCAGCGGTTCGAGTTTCTCGAGCAGCCCCATCTGCAGCTTCGCCGCAGACTGTTCGGTGTAAGCCATCGTGGCATGGCCCTTTTCTCCTGCATCGGCCAACGCCGGATACAGTGCGGCTTCCTCGGCGACCGAATGTCCGGTCAAGAGGGTGGCCAGCTTTTTCTGTGCCGCCGCCTGCGCTGCCGGCGTGGTGGCCGCCTTCACCGAGGCGAACGCCGCTTCGATGTCTTGGTGATGCCCCAAAACCATGGAAAGCCACGTGCCGGGCGGAGCCGCAGCCATGGCCTTTTCCCGTGCTTCCCGGCGCGTCTCTTCACTCTCCGGCGGCGTGACGGCTGCAACGACCTTGTCGATGATGGACATGAAATTCTCCTGTTGATGGTCGAAAGATGGTGGCGGATCGAGGTCGAAGAACCTGGTACGGAACCCTACCGTTCACCAGAATGCCGTCGCAGGCGCTCGCCGATCGCGGGCTGGGGGAGAAGTTGCCCTACCGGATGCACGGGCGCTGTCGGAAAGAGAGGCTAAACGCCGCGTCGAAGTCAGATCGTTATGTAATCTTGCGACGGCCCGCTGTCAGTCGACGACGGGCAGGGGGCGGTGATGCGACAGCGATTTCGAATGAACTCTTTGCTTTCCGTGCGCACCAAGCGCCTCATCAA
>CAZZWZ010000031.1:0-17587 GCA_964657955.1 uncultured Steroidobacteraceae bacterium | reverse complement strand
GCCGGCGCCGGCCGGCCGTGCGGGCGCTCAGGGCGGGGTTCGCGCGGCGCCCTGCTGCGCGGCGCCCTGTTGGATGCTCCAGTGCCGCAGGAATTCGGTCACGGCGTCCGACCGCATGCCGCGCATGGCCTCGAATTCGCCCGTTCTCTGGCTGAAGCGCAGCGTGCCGTCCGTGTCGAGCACGGCCAGTGCCGGTACCCCCTTCTCCAGGGGCACGCGGTAACGTGCGGCCATGGCGAGATTCTGATCGCGCCGGCCGATGTTGACGTGCACGAGGATGAAATTCGCCTCCAGGATGGGGCCGTTCGTCGCGTCGTGAAAGTACGAGTCGAGGACGTGACAATCCGTGCACCAGTTCCCGCCGAAGTCCAGGATGACGCGCCGGTGGGTCGACGCGGCGCTGCCCAGCGCCGCCGCCAGGTCGGCGTCGGCCTGCTCGGGTGACGGATAGATGTCGCGTGCCCGAGCGGGAGTGGTCCCCGAGAGGACCATGGCGAGGGCGGACACGAACGCAGGAATGACCATGGAGATTTTGCCGTGCATGCGGCGAGTCTACGCAACCTGCGAAACGGTGTCAGCGTGATGCCGGTGGCTCCCGCGAGCGCTGTCGGCGGCTGCCTACGCGGGATCGGGTGGCACAACGATGGCAGCTCTCGGACGGCCCGCTACAGTTCCGTCTCATGGCCAAGAACGAGCACGAAGAGAAGTACGACCACAGCGGGCATCCGCTGGATCGCCCGGAACCCACCGATTTGAAGGGGCCTCATGTCGACCCCGATCGGCCGGCGCGCCGGAAGGATCCGTCCGCGGGGGTGGATCAATCACCGGCGGTCACGCCCCCCGACCCGCGCCGTTGAACGCGGGTCCGGACCGGCGGCGCCGATCGGCGGGCACCGAACCACGACACGGAACGACGCGGTCCCTGTACCATGTCGGCCCGCGAAACACGAAGCACGCGAATCCAACATCCGAGGAGTTTCAATGGCCAATGCACAGATTTCGCTTCCGCCGCTGCCCTGGGCGGAGAATGCGCTCGATCCGGTGATCTCAGCCAACACCATCAGCTTCCACTACGGCAAGCACCACAAGACCTACGTCGACAATCTGAACAAGATGATCGCCGGCACGGAATATGCGGACATGCCGCTCGAGAAGATCGTCACCGACACCGCGTCGAAAACCGACAAGGCGGGCATCTTCAACAACGCAGCGCAGATCTGGAATCACACCTTTTACTGGAACTGCCTGCGGGCCAAGGGCGGCGGCGAGCCCCCCGCGGCATTGAAGCAAAAGATCGAGGCCTCCTTCGGCAGCGTCGATGCATGCAAGAAGGAGCTGTCGAGCACGGCGGTCTCGCAGTTCGGAAGCGGCTGGGGCTGGTTGGTGGCCGATGGCGACAAGCTCAAGATCGTCAAGACGGCCAACGCCGGCACCCCGGTCACGCAGGGGCTCAAGCCGTTGCTGACCATCGACGTCTGGGAACACGCCTATTACCTGGACTACCAGAACAAGCGGGCCGATCATGTCAATGCCGTGATCGACAAGCTGATCAACTGGGATTTCGCGCTCAGCAATCTGGGCTGAAAGCGCGCCGCGGCGGGCCTCCGGGCGGATGGCCCGCAGGCCGGCGGGGCTTCCTGACTCGGCTTTCGATGTCAGAATTCGGGCCGTCACGACGGCGTGGCGTCCTACAGATATTTTCCGGGTCGCGGACTAATGTCGCGCCTCCTGTCACAGAAGGGTTAGGTTTATGAAAGTGATTCCCCGTGCATTGGCGTTTCTCGCGGCGACGACGCTGTCGGTATCGGCATTCGCCGCCAGCAGCTACCACGATACGATCAATCTGTTCAAGAACGCCGGGCAGAGCTCCACGTTCTTCGGCAAGAGCTACGCGTATGCGGTGTTTCCCACCATCGGCGAGGGCGCGGTGGGCATCGGTGGCGCGCGCGGGAAAGGACATGTGTACGTGCACGACGCGTGGGTCGGCGACGTGACGATGACGCAGCTCAGCGTGGGCTTCCAGCTGGGCGGGAAGGCATTCAGCCAGATCATCTTCTTCGAGGACAAGCGGGCGCTGGACGAGTTCGAGTCGGGCTCGTATGAGTTCGGCGCGGATGCGAGCGCCGTGGCGGTCACCGCCGGTGCTTCGGCGAGCGCCGGCACCAACGGCACCGATGCCGGCATCAGCGGCGGCACTAAGAACGCGGAGACGCGCGGCCATTACATCAAGGGTGTGGCGGTGTTCACGATCGCCAAGGGCGGACTGATGGGGCAGCTGGCGGTGGCGGGCCAGAAATTTCAGTACACCCCGCGCGCGGCCAAGCAGTAGCGGCTCACCGGTCGTCGTCGCCCGGTGAGGGCGGCGGCGACTCGTCTGGCGGCGACCTGCGTCGGTACGCCGCACCCCTTCCCGGCAGCGGGGCGGTCAGTGCGCCGGGAGAGGCGACGGCTCCTTCCTGAATACCAGCAGCCGGTTGAACGCGGGCAAATCATGATCCGCGAGCCGATGCAGACCCACCGCCTGCGCGGCGGCGTCGACGGCCTCCACGTCGCGCAGGCCCGAGTCCGGGTCTCGCTCCCGGAGCATCCGGTCGAAAGCACGATTGCTCGGCGACGTGTAGTCGCCCCGGTAGCGAAACGGCCCATAGATGCAGAGGACGCCACCGGGCGCCAGCGTCGTGCCGATGCCGCGAAACATGGCAAGCACCTCGCGCCACGCCATGATGTGCAGGGTGTTCGCCGTGAACACGGCATCGACGCTGCGCATCGGCCACACGCTCTGATTGACGTCGAGCACCGTGGGCGGCAGCAGATTGGTGCCGCCCTCCGTCCGGGTCCGCACGGCAAGGTCCGGCAGATAGGCCAGCCGTTCGGTGGGATGCCAGCTCAGATGCGGCATCGCGGCGGCGAAATGCACGGCGTGCTGCCCGGTCCCGCTGCCGATCTCCAGAACCTGTGCGCAGTCTGCGAAATGCGTACGCAATCGTTCGAGGATGGGCTGCCGGTTGCGCTCGCAGGCTTCGGAAAACGGTACCATCGGCCACCCTCGCATTGCGTAATCACCCGGATGCCGCCGATTGTAGCAAGCAGCGGCGGTTGGTTTTGGTTACAGTGGGCAGCCCGGCCGTCCCCGGCCGACGTTCGGTGCGTCAGCCGGCAAACGTCGCTCTCGGGCGGTGATTCCAGAAAGGCAATTCGAAGGAGATTGATCATGGCCCTTTCCCTGTACGAGTTGTCGGTTCCGGTGTTGAAGCGGGGCTTGACCAATTTGTCGGCCTTGCTCGACAAGGGAGCGGCATATGCCGCGGCCCGCAAATTCGATCCCCAGATCCTGGTTCAAGCGCGGTTGTTCCCCGACATGCATCCGCTGGTGCGTCAGGTGCAGATTGCCTGCGACACCGCCAAGGGCGCGGCCGCGCGCCTCGGTGCGATCGAGGTGCCCAAGCACGAGGACACGGAAAGCACGCTCGCCGAGCTGAAGCAGCGCATCGCGATCACCGTCGAGTTCCTCGACAGTGTGAAAGCGGAGCAGATGGACGGTCGGGAGGAGCGCGGCATCGAATTGAAATTTCCGAACGGCGGGTTGAAGTTCACGGCCGCGGGCTATCTGACCACGTTCGTGCTGCCGAATTTCTATTTTCACACGAGCATGGTGTATGCCCTGCTGCGGCACAACGGCGTGGAAGTGGGCAAGAGCGATTTTCTCGGGCCCATCCAATAGCGACCGGCGGCGGTGGCCGTCGCCGCCGCATCCCGGGACCTGCCGCGGCCGTTCACCCCTGCGCGGCCGCCGCGTGATTCACGCCAGCAGTTCGACCAGCATTTCGATGCGGGTGAACAGGTTCTCCTCGCCCCGTGCGTCGTGGCTGAAGCGCAACTTGAGCGGTCCGTCCAGGCGATAGTCCTTCGGCCGGCTCTGGATCAATTTCAAGATGCGTTGGGCGTCGACCTTGTTCTCTTCGTCGAACACCAGGTACCCACCGGCGGCGCCCGCGTCGATCTTGCGGATGCCGAGTTCGCCCGCCCGGAGCTTGATGCGGGCGGTGCGAAACAGCGATTGCGTGAACGGCGGCAGCGGGCCGAAGCGGTCGATCATTTCGACCTTCAATTCGTCGAGTTCCTCCCGGGTGGCCGTGCTCGCAATGCGCTTGTAGAGCACCAGCCGCAGATGCACGTCCGGAACGTAGTCCTCCGGAATCAGCGCCGGCACGTGCAATTCCACCTCCGGACCTGCCTGCACGGGCTGTTCGAGATCGGCCGGCTTGCCCGCCTTCAGGCCGGCCACGGCGCGTTCCAGCAATTCCATGTAGAGACTGTAGCCGATCTCTTGAATCTGTCCGCTCTGCTCGTCGCCCAGCAGCTCGCCGGCCCCGCGAATCTCCAGATCGTGCGTGGCGAGCGTGAAGCCGGCGCCCAGCTCCTCGAGCGACTCCAGCGCCTCCAAGCGCTTGATCGCGTCGGCCGTCATGGCCTTGCGCGGCGGAGTGATGAGGTAGGCGTACGCCCGGTGATGCGAACGGCCCACCCGGCCGCGCAGCTGGTGAATCTGGGCGAGTCCGAAACGATCCGCCCGGTCGATGATGATGGTGTTGGCCGTGGGCACGTCGATGCCGCTCTCGATGATGGTGGTGCTGACCAGGACGTTGAAGCGTCGATGGTAGAAATCCAGCATGAGCTGTTCCAGTTCGCGCTCGCGCATCTGGCCGTGTCCCACCGCGACGTTGGCCTCGGGCACCAGTTCGCGGATGGCCTGCGCGGTCTTCTCGATGGTCTCGACGGTGTTGTGGACGAAGTAGATCTGGCCGCCGCGGCGGATTTCGCGCATGGCCGCCTCGCGCACGATGGTCTCGTTCCACTCGAGGACGAAGGTCTTCACCGCCAGCCGCTCCGCCGGCGGCGTGGTGATCAACGAGAGGTCGCGCAGTCCGCCCATGGCCATGTTCAAGGTGCGTGGAATCGGCGTGGCGGTGAGCGTGAGCACGTCGACTTCCGAACGCAGCGCCTTCAGCTTCTCCTTGTCGCGGACTCCGAAGCGGTGTTCCTCGTCGATCACCACCAGACCCAGATCCTTGAATCGGATCTTTCCCTGGAGCAGCCGCTGCGTCGCGATGACGATGTCGACGGTGCCCGCCGCCACGCCGGAGATCACGGCCTCGGCCTCCTTGTTGGTGCGGAATCTCGACAGGCTGGCGACGCGCACGGGCCAGTCGGCGAAGCGGTCGGCGAAGGTGGTGAAATGCTGCTGGGCGAGCAGGGTCGTGGGCACCAGCACGGCCACCTGTTTGCCCGCTTGGACGGCAACGAACGCGGCGCGTAATGCCACTTCGGTCTTGCCGAATCCGACGTCCCCACAGATCACGCGATCCATGGGCTTTCCGGATTTCATGTCGGTGAGCACCGCGTCGATGGCGGTGGCCTGGTCGACCGTTTCCTCGAAACGGAATCCGGCTTGAAACGCGCGATACTCCGCTTCGCCCGATGCCATGCGCGTCCCTTCGCGGGCGGCACGCCGCGAGTACAGGTCCAGCAGCTCCGCCGCCACGTCGCGGATCCGCTGCGCCGCCTTGCGCCGCGCCTTCTGCCATTGTTCGCCGCCCAATTTGTGCAACGGCGCCGTGTCGGCCGGCGCGCCCGTGTAACGGGAGACGAGGTGCAGGGCCTGCACGGGGACGTACAGTTTGTCGCCCTCGGCATACGCGAGCACGAGGAACTCGCCCGTGTATCCGGCCACGTCCATGGTCTGCAGACCCACGTAGCGTCCGACTCCGTACGCCTCGTGAACCACGGGCGCACCCACGTGCAGGTCGGTCAGTTCCTTCAGGATCTTCGCGGGATCCCGTTCCGCGCGGCGCCGCCGCCGTTCCTGACGCGCGCGGTCGCCGAACAGCTGTGCCTCGGTGAGGATCTCGAGCGGCGGTGCTTCGAGCCGCAGGCCCGACACCGCGCCCGACACCGTGATGCCGAGGCGTTGTCCGGCCGCGGCGAAGCTTGCGAAGTTCTCGAAGATTTTCGGCTGGATGCCGCGGGCGCGCAGCAGATCGAGCAGCATTTCCCGGCGCCCCGCGGACTCCGCCGCCAGCAGGACACGGGCCGGGCTGGCGGTGAGGTGAGCGATGAGCTGGGCGGCGGGCTGCTCGGCGCGAGGCTCCACGCGCACCTCGGCCGGCGCCGCGAACGGGAAATTTTGGAACGGCGCCGGTGTCCCGGGCGGCCACTCGAAGGTGCGCAATTCGATGCGCGGCCACGGGCCGCAGGCATCGGCGAATTCGGCGGGCGGCGAATACAGCTCCGCCGGGTCCAGGATGGGCCGGCGCCGGTCGTGTCGCAGTTGTTCGTGACGATCGACGATGCCCTTCCACAGCGTTCCCGCCGCGGCGCCGGCCTCGTTGACGTCCACCACCACGCTGCCGGGCGGCAGATAGTCGAACAGGGTCGACGTACGCTCGAAGAACAGCGGCAGAAAGTATTCCAGTCCCGCCGTTGCCTGACCCATGCTCACGTCCCGGTACACCGCCTGCTCGGTCAGATCGCCGGCGAAGCGCAGGCGGTAACGGCGCCGAAACTCCCGTACCGCGTCCGGATCGAGGGGCGTCTCGCGCGCCGGCAGCAGCTGGATGCGATCGAGTTTCTCGCCGGAACGCTGCGTATCCGGATCGAAATGCCGGATGCTGTCGACGTCCTGATCGAGCAGGTCGATGCGGAAGGGATTCGTGGAGCCCATGGGAAACACGTCGAGCAGGGAGCCCCTGACCGCAAATTCCCCGTGGGTGACCACCTGGGTCACCGATGCGTAACCGGCCAGGGTCAGGCGGGCACGCAGCGCCTCGAGGTCGAGCGTCTCCCCCACGTGCACCTTGAGCGAATATGCGTCGACGTAGCTGCGCGGGGGCAGACGCTGCAACAGGGTCTCGACCGCCACCAGCCAGACGCCGGTGCGTGCCCGCGGCAACTCCGCGAGCGTCGCGAGCCGCGACGAGGTGATGTCGGGGTGTGCCGAGAAGCCGTCGTAGGGAAGCGTTTCGAGGTCGGGGAAGACGCGTACCGGCAGTCCCGCGGCGAAGAACGCGATTTCATCGCCGAGTTGTTCGGCCTCGCGCGAGCTGGCCGTCATGACCAGCAGCGGCGCGGCCGCCTTGGCAGCGGCCGTCGCGATGGTGAGGGCAGCGGCGGCCCCGTAGAGCCTGCCCCATCGGTACAGCGGAGACTCGGGACTGGGAAGACCGGGATCGATGACGGGCATGACTTCGCGGGAGGATTAAAAAAAACGCCCGCCGCGAGCGGGTCGCGGTGAGCCGGGAAAGTATCAGCGGCTGGATGTTACGCGATCGGAATCAAGAATTCGCGACGACGCTGTGGATAACGTGCCGGTACTCGAAATACACCACGAATCCGGGATACTCCCACCGCGAAATGGGCGGTTTTCCGACGGCGGGCACCTTGTTCACCGGAGCGCCGAACTTCGAGGACACCTGGTCCATGGTCATGCCGCGGGACGGCGTGGCCACATCGGATTCCTTGATCGCGATGCCGGTGTCCACGGCGACGGTTTCCGCGCGGGCGGAGGCGGACAGGGTGCTCAAACCCACGCAGCAGAAGGCGCCCGCGGCGGCGGCAAACAGCTTTCGATCGGCCATGGCAACCTCTGGTGACTCGGAACGGTGCACTCGCGTCGAAGCATAGCAAGGCGGCGGCCCCGCGGGAGTGGACCGGCTTAACAGTTTGATTATCCTGCCGTTTGCAGGGTGCGCGGAGGCGGTCGGTCTGCGGCGCCGGTGCCCGCCGTCCCGCGCGCCGGTCACCCGCGTCGTGGGCGCCTGTGGTTTAATCGCCGCGCATGTTTCAGCCCGTTCCCATCTTCGTGGGGCTGCGTTATTCGCTGGCCCGCGAGCACAGTTTTTTCGTATCGTTCATCACCTGGGTGTCCTTGCTCGGGGTGGCGCTCGGGGTGGGCATCCTGATCGTCGTGCTGTCGGTCATGAACGGACTGGGCTCGGAGCTGCGCGATCGGCTGCTCAGCCTGACGGCGCATGCCACCCTGGACGCCGGCGGAGCGCCCATCGTCGACTGGCGCCGGCGCATCGAACAGCTTCGCGGGGCGCCCGAGCTGGTGGGTGCCGCACCGTTTCTCGACACCGATGCCATGCTGAGCCGGCAACCCGCGATGAGCGGTGCCATCCTGCGTGGGATCGACCCCGCCCTGGAGGGTGAGGTTTCGACGGTGAACGACGCCATGCGCGAGGGCAAGCTGTCCGATCTGGTGGCGGGCGAAAATCGCGTCGTGCTCGGACGCATGCTGGCGTATCAGCTGGAAGCGGGCGTGGGCGATACGATCACGGTGATGACGCCGGGGACGGGGCAGGGCGCTGCGCAGGGCGCGCCGGTCCCCACCTTGCGCGAATTCCAGGTGGCGGGCATTTTCGAGGTGGGCCTGCAGGAACACGACAGCGCGCTGGCCTACATCAATCTCGAGGATGCGGAGGCGCTGCGCGGCATCGCCGGGCCCACCGGCCTGAGGCTCAAATTCGACGACGTGCTCAAGGCCCCCGCGCTCGCGCGGGAGGCGGTCCGGCGCCTGCAGCCCGGTTTGCGGCTGCGTGATTGGACCCAGGAGAATCAGGCGTATTTTCGCGCCATTCGCATCGAGAAGACCATGATGGCGCTGATCCTGATGCTCATCGTGGCGGTGGCGGTGTTCAACATCGCCGCCACGCTGGTGATGGTGGTGAGCGACAAGCGCACGGACATCGCCATCCTGCGCACGCTGGGCCTGAGTCCGCGGGGCGTGCTCGCGGTGTTCGTGACGCAAGGGGTGCTCATCGGGTGGGTGGGCACGGCGATCGGCGTGGCACTGGGGGTGGCCGTGGCGCTCAACGTACCCTTCTTGGAACAGGTGCTCGACCTGCACATCATGGACCCCGACGTCTACTACATCTCCGCGATGCCGAGCGAGACGCGCCCGGGCGACGTGGCGGCCATCGCGGGGGCGGCGCTGGTGCTCACCCTGGTCGCCACCCTGTATCCGGCATGGCAGGCCGCGAAGACGCAGCCGGCCGAGGCGCTGCGCTACGAATGATGCGCCGCTGGTACGAAGGATTCGTGGGACTGCGCTACCTGCGCGCCGCGCCGCGTCGCGGCGTGATCTCGCTGATCGCCGCCATCGCGATGATCGGCCTCGCGCTGGGGGTGGCCGTGCTGATCGTCGTGCTGTCGGTGATGAACGGTTTCGAGGAAGAGCTGCGCACGCGCATCCTGAGTCTCACGGGGCATGCCACCATCGCAGGAGTGGAGGGCAGAATCCCGGACTGGCGGACCCATGACGCCAAGCTCGCGCACTTTCCCGGCGTCGTCGCGGCCGCGCCCTACATCGAGGCGCAGGGCATGGCGACCCACGGCGGGCGCTCCGCAGGCATCCTGCTGCGCGGCATACTGCCCGACGCCGAGCGGCGGGTCGCGGACCTCACGCCGCATCTGCTCAGCGGCAGGCTGGACGACCTGGCGGCGGGCAGCTACCGCGTCATCCTGGGCAGGGATCTGGCGGAGGCCGTCGGTGCGGCCGTGGGGGACCGGGTGGTGGTGATGGTGGCGCAGGGCGACGTCACCCCGGTCGGGGTCATGCCGCGCATGCGCGCATTCGAGGTGGCGGGCATCGTGTCGGTGGGCATGTACGAGTACGATCGGCGCATCGCGCTGGTGGCCATGGAGGATCTGGGCAGGTTGTTGCGCATGGGCGGGGACGTCAGCGGTCTGCGCCTCAGCGTCGCCGACATGTACGCCGCGCCGCGCGTGGTGCGCGAAGCGGCCATGGCCCTGGGCGGCAGTTATCTGGTGGAGGACTGGACCACCGAGCACGCCAATTTCTTCCGCTCGATCGAGATCACCAAGCGCATCCTGTTCATCATGCTGTCGGCGGTGGTGGCGGTGGCCGCCTTCAACATCGTCTCGACGATGGTGATGGTGGTGAAGAGCAAACGCCGCGACATCGCCGTGCTGCGCACCTTCGGCTCCTCGTCTTCCAGCATCCTGTCCGTCTTCGTGGTTCAGGGCAGCCTCATCGGCATGCTCGGCATCGCCTTCGGCGTGCTGCTCGGCGTGTCGATCGCCGTCAATCTGCAGAGCCTGGTGCACGGCCTGGAAAGCATGGTCGGCTTCAAGTTTCTGGACGCACGCGTGTACTTCATGAGCGATCTGCCGGCGCACGTGCGCTGGTCCGACGTGGGCCGGATTTGCGCGTTCGCGTTCGTGCTGTCGTGCCTGTCCACGCTGTATCCCGCATGGCGCGCCGCGCGCCTGCTGCCCGCGGAATCATTGCGCAACGATTGAGGACGGACCTGCATGGCGGACAACAATCGCGACATCGTGCTCGAAGGGGCCGGGCTGGTGAAGGAGTTCGTGCAGGGCGGAGCCACCCTGCAGGTGCTGGGCGGGGCGTCCGTCACGGTGCGCGCCGGCGAGCGCACCGCCATCGTCGGCGCTTCCGGTTCGGGCAAGACCACGCTGCTGCAACTGCTGGGCGGCCTGGATCTGCCCACGCGGGGCACCGTGACCATCGACGGCTCCGCGATGAACCGGTTGAGCGACCGGGAGCGGGGCCGCCTGCGCAACCGGGCCGTGGGTTTCGTCTATCAATTTCATCATCTGCTGCCCGAATTCACGGCCTTGGAAAACGTCGCCATGCCGTTGCTGGTGCGGCGCGCGGAGCCGAAATCGGCCAGGGCGCAGGCGCGGGCGATCCTGGAGCGCGTGGGCCTGGGCGCGCGGCTGGAGCATCGTCCCTCGCAGCTCTCCGGCGGCGAGCGGCAGCGCGCGGCGGTGGCGCGCGCGCTGGTGACCCGGCCGAAACTCGTCCTGGCCGACGAGCCCACGGGGAATCTCGACGGCGTGAATGCGGCGCATGTGTTCGAACTGATGCTGGAGCTGAACCGGGAATTGCAGACCAGCCTGGTCATCGTCACGCACGACGAGCGGCTGGCGGCCCGTCTCGACCGGGTGCTGACCCTGGTCGACGGCAGGCTAGTGGAGCGCGGCGCCGGACAGGCCTGAGCGCATCCGCCGGCGGCGCAGCCGGTACAGCACGCGTGCCCGCCAGCCGAGCTGGCCGAGGGTGTAGCCCAGTCCGGCCGCCAGGGTGCCGAGCACGAAGGCGCCCAGCAGCAAGGGCGCCCACAGCTGGTTGATGTGAGCCCACAGATTGCGATGCGTGATCTCGTGGAAAAAGGGGCGTAGATCGAGACCCATGAGTTTGGCGCCCACCCAGATGGAACCGGCCACCTGGGGAAACCAGGTGAGCGGATTGCTGACGAACACGGTGGCCACCATCACGGGAATGTTCAGGCGGAACAGGATGCCGAAGAGCGCGCAGAGGGTGAGGTGAAGCGGCAGCAGCGGGATCGGCGGCACGAAGGCCACCAGCAGCCCGAGGGAGAATGCGTTGATCACGCTGGTACGGCGAAACGCCCAGCAACCACGCTCGCACACCACGGCGGCGAAGGGGCGCAGGCACCACAGCTTCTCCAGCCTATGACGGTCCGGCGCGACCTTCTTCAACCACTGCTGAAAGGACGGAGAATTGCTCACCTGGGCGCATTATGCCGCTTCTGACCGCCCGCTGCAGTGGAATGCGCACCGTATCTCCGGGATCGGCGCTCAAGTATCATACGGTTAGAACCGAGACTTATTAAAGAGGCTTCAATGTGGGAGATCATCCGCGCCGGCGGCGGCTTCATGTGGCCGATCGTTTTTTGTTCGATTGCAGCAGTCGCCATCATCCTGGAGCGCCTGTGGACCCTGCAGACCAACCGCGTCATCCCGCGCGACCTCGCGCAAAAAGTGTGGAACTGGGTGGAAGCCGATCAGCTCAGCGACAAGCTCATCGCCGCCCTGGAGCAGAATTCGCCGCTGGGCAAGCTTCTGGCCATCGGTTTGAGCAATCGTCACAAGCCGCGGGCCTTGATGGTGGAACGGCTGGAGGACGGCGGCCGCCACGTCATTCACGACCTGGAGCGATTCTTGAACACGCTGGGCACCATCGCGTCGGTGGCGCCGCTGCTGGGCCTCCTCGGCACCGTGGCCGGCATCATCCATGCCTTCAACGCCATCACGGCCAACGGCATCGGCGACCCACGGACCCTGTCGGGCGGCATCGGCGAAGCGCTGATCACCACGGCTGCCGGGCTGACGGTGGCCATTCCGTCCTTGATCGCCTACCGCTATCTGCGCGGCAAGGTCGAGCGCTTGGTGATCCGCATGGAGAAGGAGGCGACGAAACTGGTCGACGCCCTCGATGAACGCGGCGGGGCGTCGTGAACCTGCGCCCGCGGCACCGGGAGGACCCGGAGATCAATCTGATCTCGCTGATCGACGTGCTGCTGGTGTTGCTCATTTTCTTCATGGTGTCGACCACCTTTCAACAAGAGGGGCGGGTCAAGGTTCAACTGCCCCAGGCCAGCCAGATTCCGCGGCCGCGCGGGGCGCACGAACCGGTCGTCATCACGGTCACCGCGGAGGGCGCGTACCGGGTGAACGAGCGGTCGCTCATCAACGCGAGCCCCGATACCCTGCGCGCCGCACTGCTCAAGGAAGCCGGGGGAGAACGCGGTCCGCTCACCATTCGCGCCGACGCGCGGACCAGCCACCAGGCCGTGGTCACGGCCATGGACGTGGCCGGCCGGCTGGGATTCGCGCAGCTCAACATAGCCACCGTCCACGAGGGAGGGTCCCCTTGAACGACGATGCGGTGGCCGCTCCCGCTGCCCGCGCCGCCCCTGCGCAACATCCCACGCCCTGGTCGATCTACCGGCGGCTGCTGCGCTACGCCCGGCCGCACGTCGGGGTGTTTTTGATCGGCGTCCTCGGCATGATGCTGTTCGCGGCGACGCAGTCGGCGCTGGCGTACCTGGTGAAGACGTTCTTCAACGGCGCGTTCGTCAACAAGAACACCGCCATCCTGTGGCAGGTGCCCATCGGCGTGGTGGTGCTCTTCATGCTGCGGGGAATCGGCGATTACGTGGCGAACTACTACCCGAGCTGGGTGGGCCGTCAAGTGGTCAAACGCCTGCGCCACGACGTCTTCTCGCACTACCTGCGCCTGCCGACGGCCTACCTGGACGGACAGCAGTCGGGTCACCTGTTGTCCAAGCTCACCAACAACATCGAGCTGGTCGCCGGGGCCGCCACCAATGCGGCCATCTCGCTGATCGGCGACAGCCTGACCCTGGTCGGACTGCTGGCGACACTGTTCTATTTCAACTGGCGTCTCGCGCTCTTCTGCATCGCCGCCGCGCCCGTGATCGGCTGGCTCATGCAGATCGCCAACCGTAGTTTCCGGCGCTACAGCACGCGCATCCAGAATTCCATGGGCGACATCACGCGCGTCGCGAAGGAGGCCATCGATGCGCACCGGCTCATCAAGATCTTCAACGCCGAGGATCATCAGACCGAACGTTTCGAGCGGGTCAACGAGTTGAACCGTGCGTCGAACATGAAACTGGTGCAGGCCAAGGCCATCAGCAATCCGGTGGTCCAGGTGATCGCGGCGACGGCGCTCGCCAGCGTGCTGTTCGTCGCCATCCGCCAGGTGTTCACCCACAACATGCAGGTGGACGAGTTCATCGGGTTCCTGACCGCCCTGATGCTCATCCCCGAGTCGCTGCGCAGCCTGGTCAACGTGGGGGGCCCCCTGCAGCAGGGCATCGCCGCCGGCCAGAGCGTGTTCGAGTTGCTCGACCAGCCCACCGAGGGCAGCGGCGGTCCCCGCGCGGTCACGCGCGCGCGCGGCGAGATCGAATTTCGCGACGTGTCGTTTTCCTACGGCGGGGAGAAGGGCGAGGTGCTGCACCGCGTGAGCTTCCATGCATCGCCCGGCGAGACCGTCGCCATCGTCGGGCGCTCGGGCAGCGGCAAGACCACGCTGGTGGGCCTGGTGCCGCGATTCCACGACGTGCAGGCCGGTGCCGTGCTCCTCGACGGCGTGGATGTCCGCGAATACCGGCTGGCCGATCTGCGCAGGCAGGTCAGTCTGGTGAGCCAGGACGTGGTGCTGTTCAACGACACCATCCGCAACAACATCGCCTTCAATGCCATCGATCAGTCGCAGTCCCAGGTCGAGGAGGCTGCGCGCGCGGCCAACGTGATGGAATTCGTGGCGCAGCAACCGCAGGGTTTCGAGACGCCGTTGAACGATCGCGGCCAGAATCTCTCCGGCGGCCAGCGGCAGCGAATCTCGATCGCGCGCGCGCTGCTGAAGAATTCGCCGGTGTTGATCCTCGACGAGGCCACGGCGGCGCTCGACAATGAATCCGAGCGGCGGGTGCAGCAGGAGTTGAGTCTGCTCATGCAGGGCAGGACCACGCTGGTGATCGCGCATCGCCTGTCCACCATCGAAGCGGCCGACCGGATCATCGTGCTCGACCGGGGCCGCATCGTGGAGTCCGGAAATCATCGGGAGCTGCTCGCCGGGGGCGGCCTCTACGCCGCCCTGCACGGGATGCAGTTCAACGCCAGAGGCTCCGCACGGCGCGCCACCCATGTCGGTTCAATCTTGGTTCAATCGCATCTGGTATGCCCGCGCGGCGCCGCCCTGGTGGCTGGTGCCGCTGTCGCTGATCTACGGCGCCGTGTCGGGGGCGCGGCGCTTCGTCTACGTCAGGCGCTGGCGAAGCGCATCGCGCCTGTCCTGTCCCGTGATCGTCGTGGGCAATCTGAGCGTGGGCGGCACGGGGAAGACGCCGCTGGTGTGCTGGCTGGTGGCGCGGCTGCTCGAGCGGGGCTACGCGCCGGGCGTGGTCACGCGCGGCTACGGCGGCTCGTCGGGCCTCGTGCGACGCATATCGAGCACGGACGATCCCGCGGTGGTCGGCGATGAATCGGTACTGCTCGCGCGTCGCACGGCGGCGCCCGTGGCCATGGGGCGCGACCGGCCGGCCGCCGCGCGGCTGCTGGCGGCCGCGGGCTGCGACGTCATCGTGAGCGACGATGGCCTGCAACACTACGCACTGGCCCGCGATTGCGAGGTGGTGGTGATCGACGGCGACCGGCGCTTCGGCAACGGCTGGTTGCTGCCGGCCGGGCCCCTGCGGGAGAAGCGCAGCCGCCTGCGGGCCGCGGACGCCGTCGTGGTCAACGGCGGGCGGGCGCTGCTGCCCGGCGCGGTGAGCATGCGGCTGGAGGCGAAGAGCGCCGTCGCCCTGACGGACGGGCGGGAGCAACCGTTGGGTGCATGGACCGGTCATGCCGTGCATGCCGTCGCGGGCATCGGCAATCCCGAGCGGTTCTTCAACATGCTGCGGTCGCGGGGCATCGAGGTCACCGGACATCCGCTGGCCGATCATGCGCGGCTGACCCTGCGCGATATCGACGTCGCCGGCGGCCCGGTGCTCATGACGGAGAAAGATGCCGTAAAATGCGCGGCATTCGCGGATCACCGCCATTGGTACGTGCCGGTGACCGCTTGTTTCGACCGCGTCGCAGGGGATGCGCTGTTGAATGCCGTTCTCGAGAAGATCACCCACCGCGATCACGCATCGCAAGGCCCGGTCGATGGATAAGCGTTTGTTGGAATTGTTGGTCTGTCCGATTTGCAAGGGTCCGCTGCGGACCGCGGGAGGCGGCAACGCGCTGGAACTGGTGTGCCGCCCCGACCGGCTCGCCTACGCCGTGCGCGACGGCATCCCCGTGATGCTTCCCGACGAGGCGCGCACGCTCGGCGCCGACGATCCGCTGCTCAGCCGCTGAACGCGGGCGGCGCGTGTTTCACGTCCTGATCCCGGCACGCCATGCGTCCGAGAGGCTGCCGGGCAAGCCCCTGTTGGACGTGGCCGGCAAGCCGCTGCTGCGGTGGGTCTGGGAACGCGCCCGTGCCAGCGGTGCACTCTCGGTGACCGTGGCCACGGACGACGAACGGATTCGCCGGGTGGCCGCAGGCTTCGGCGCCCGCTGCATCATGACCTCGCCGGGTCACGCCTCCGGCACCGACCGGGTTGCCGAGGCGGCACGGTTGCTGCAACTCGACCCCGACGAGGTGGTGGTGAACCTGCAGGGCGACGAGCCGTCGATGCCCGCCGCCGTGGTCGCCGACCTGGCGGCGGCCGTGGGGCCGGGAATCGACCTGGCGACGGCCGTCGCACCGGTGCAGAGCCTGGCCGAGTTCCTCGATCCGAACTGCGTCAAGGCATTGCGGGCGCGGGACGGCCACGCCCTCTATTTCAGCCGAGCGCCGGTGCCCTGGCCGCGCGACGCGACGGCCGGCGGACGGCCGACGAGTTTCAGCGGTGCCTGGCGTCACCTCGGCATCTACGCTTATCGCGTGCGCAGCCTGCTCGAATTCGCCGGCCGGCCGCCGACGGCACTCGAACTTTCGGAGAAACTCGAACAGCTGCGCGCGCTGGAGTACGGCATGGTCATCCACTTGCTGACCCTGTCGGCGGCACCACCGGCCGGCGTTGACACGCCGCAGGATCTGGCACGGATACGGGCCCGGTTCGAGGGCGGGCTCGAGGGCGGCTAGCGCGTCGGGGCGGCCGGCGCGCTCAGCAGCCCAGCGCGTCTTTCAGCGAGGCGAGCTGGTATTCGGCATGGGTGAGGATGGCGGCACAGTCCGGCGCCGACAGGCCGATGGATGGGAAGGCGTTGACCCCCTGCATGTCCACCGTGCGCGGCACCGGCATCTTGAGCGCCTCGCCGAGAACGATGCTGGCGATCAGCACATCCGTCAGGTCGGCTTCGTGTTTGCGCCGGCGATCGTACTCGCCCTGATTGCCGACGGCCTCGGACATCTCCTCGGCAAAGCCCCAATTCTCGAGCACCGCCTTGCCGATCGAGGCCTGCCAGCCCGAGACCAGCTCCATGAACGCCTCCTGATCGCCGAGCTCACCTGCCTTGCCGACGGCCCTGACCATGATGTACAGGCGGCCGATGCCGTGCAGCAGTCCGGTGAGGAACGCCTCCTCGGGACTGATCTTGGTGCGCCGCGCCACGACGTGGCAGATGGAGGCGACGGAGATGCTCTCGATCCACAAATCGTTCAAGGGCTTCACGATCGAGCGCAGGGAACTCTCGTCTTTCATTTGTTGCACCGCAAAGGCCATCGCAGCGCTCTGCACCAGCTGGTGACCCAGCCGGGTGATGGCCGTGCGCAGGTCCGTCAGCGGTTTGCCCGAATGATTGAACGCGGCGGAGTTGGCCGTTTGCAGCAGGCGTGCCGCCAATCGCGGTTCGGCGCCGACGATGGTGACCGTTTGTTCGGCCGTGGTGGCCGGATCGGCGAGCGCGTTGCGAATCCGGATGACGATGTTCGGAAAACAGGGCAGATCCACCGTGCCCGAAGACACCTCGGCTGCCAGACGACCGAGAAATTGCAGTGCCGCCGCGCGCGCCTCTTCCGGCGACGTGGTGGCGGGGGCAACGTAACGTTTTCCCGATGCGTAGGCGGGTGCTCCGAGAGCATTCGACATAGGTTCTACTCCCACTCAATGGCGTTGTTGTACCTGCGTTCCGTGCCGAGGTCTGTCCGGATATTCGGCAGGTCGTGACGAATCTTGAGGGCGCCGATGACGAATCCGGGGACGCGTCGACGCAGGCGCCCGCGCGAGCG
>CAZZWZ010000030.1:0-17613 GCA_964657955.1 uncultured Steroidobacteraceae bacterium | reverse complement strand
TGGTGGAGCCAGGCGGGATCGAACCGCCGACCTCTTGCATGCCATGCAAGCGCTCTCCCAGCTGAGCTATGGCCCCAAATCTCGAGTACGACAGTTTGTGTCGTAAACCATTGAAAATAAAGTTAAATAATCTCAATGCCGCGCGGCGGGGCGACCCGCTGCGAAGCGGGCGGCATCATACCACCAAAATTTATCCCAGTCGGCAACGATCCGGGTGCCCGGACACGCCAGCGGCCCGAGCCGGATCTCACGGTTCCGTGCAGCACCGCAGTTCCGCTCAGCACCGCCCGTTCACCCCGCTCGACCCCACGCCGCCGCCGCCGTGGCCAGGCGCCGCAACGTCTCCTCGGGCCCCAGAATGGCGAGCGTGGCATCGATGGGCGGCGAGACGGTGCCGCCGCAGACCGCAATCCGGATGGGCTGCGCCAGTTTGCCGAGGCCGACACCCTCTTCCGCCGCGATTCCCATGAGGACGGCATGAATGGCGGGAGCGGTCCAGTCGGCGAGACTGCGCAGCGCCTCGGTCACCCGACCGAGGTGATGCGCGGTGTCGGGGAGCACGTTCTTGGCGACCGCCTTCGGATCGTAGGCCTCGGGTGCGCGGAAGAAGAAAACGCTGTTGACGGCCATCTCGCGCAGCGTCTTGGCGCGCTCGCGTTGCGCTAGCGCGATACGCTCCAACCGGGCGTCGTCGGGCGCCTCGATGCCTGCCTGCGCCAGCTGCCAGCGCAGGGGCGCCACCAGCCGGGCCGGAGCCGCCCGCATCATGTGCTGCTGGTTGAGCCAGGCGAGCTTCTCGCCGTTGAAGGCAGAGGCGGATTTGTTGACGTCCACGATGTCGAACAGCCGCACCATTTCCTCCAGCGAAAAGATCTCCTGATCACCGTGCGACCAACCCAGGCGCACCAGGTAATTGAGGAGCGCCTCCGGCAGGAACCCTTCGTCGCGGTACTGCATGACGCTGACCGCTCCGTGCCGCTTCGACAACTTCGCACCGTCCGCGCCGAGAATCATCGGAAGGTGGGCGTACACCGGCACCGGCGCACCCAGCGCCAGCAACATGTTCATCTGGCGCGGCGTGTTGTTCAGATGGTCGTCGCCGCGGATCACGTGGCTGATGCCCATGTCCATGTCGTCGACCACGACGCAGAAGTTGTACGTGGGAGAGCCGTCGGACCGCGCGATGATGAGATCGTCCAGCTCGGAATTCTGGAAGACCACGCGGCCGTGCACCACGTCGTCGACCACCACCTCCCCCTGCAACGGATTCTTGAAGCGGATCACCGGCGGCACGCCGGACGGCGGCGGATCGGTCCGGTCGCGCCACGTGCCGTCGTACCGGGGTTTCTCGCCCCGCGCCGTCTGCGCCGCACGCATCTGCTCGAGTTCAGCCTTGGTGCAATAGCAACGGTAGGCCAGACTCTGCGCCAGCAGGGAGTCCACGACCTCGCGATACCGGTCGAAGCGCCGGGTCTGGAAGAACGGTCCCTCGTCGTGGTCGAGGCCGGCCCATCGCATTCCGTCCAGAATTTGCTCGATCGCCGCGTCCGTGGAGCGTTCGAGATCGGTGTCCTCGATGCGCAGGATGAACCGGCCCGCGTGACGGCGCGCGTACAGCCAGGAGAACAACGCGGTACGCAGCCCGCCGATGTGCAGAAAGCCGGTGGGACTCGGCGCGAAACGCGTACGCACGGGCATGGGCGGAGTCCTCGTTGAAAAGGCGCGCAGTTTATCAGAGGCCGAAGCCGGGGCGCTGCGGCGGGCCGTGTGCCGCGGCGAACTGCGCTCCTAGGCGGCCCGGTGGTTTGTTTGCTAAACTCTGCGGCCTGCGGGATAAAGATTTGGGCGGTTAGCTCAGCGGTAGAGCACTGCTTTCACACGGCAGGGGTCACAGGTTCAATCCCTGTACCGCCCACCACGATCCGCGATGGATGCGCCGGTTCGCTTGGCGGAGTGCGCCGCCCGCTTGAAGGCGGCGCGGCGTTTGAAATCACCCGACGCCATACAAGTGGACCCGGCAATCGGCAGCTGAGACATGAGCGTCACCACGAATTCGCCCTTGCCGACCACCATGCCACTGGACGCTGCCATCTCCGAACCTCTGCCGGGAGGCGCCGGCATGGCGGACGCCTCCGCCCCGGACTCCGCCTCGGCCGCCACCACCATCACCGTCGTGGTCCCGACCTACCACGAGGTCGAAAGCATCCCACACCTGCTCGCCCGCTTTGCGGCCCTGCGCGAAGCGAGCGGTCTCGACTTGGACGTGCTGTTCGTGGACGACGACAGCCGGGACGGCAGCGAGGCGGCGGTCGAGTCGTTGGCGCTGCCCTGGGTGCGCCTCGTCACGCGACGGGCCAAGCGTGGCCTGAGCGAATCCATTCTCGACGGCTTCAGGCTCACAACCCGGGAAACCTTGGTGGTCATGGACGCGGATCTCAGTCATCCGCCGGAGAAGATCCCCGAGATGTTGGCGGCGCTCGACGCCGGCGCCGAGGTGGCCGTGGGCTCGCGCTTCACGGAAGGCGGCTCCACGGCGGACGACTGGGGGTTGTTGCGCTGGCTCAACAGCCGGGTGGCGACACTGCTGGCGCTCCCGCTCACGACGCTCGACGATCCCATGAGTGGGTTTTTCGCCCTGCGTCGGTCCACGGTGCTGGCAGGCCGCGACTTCAACCCGGTGGGCTACAAGATCCTGCTCGAACTCATCATCAAGTGCCGTTGCGGGCGGGTCACGGAAATCCCCATTCATTTCGAGAACCGGCGCTTCGGCACGAGCGCGCTGACGCTGAAGGAACAACTGAAGTACATCCAGCACCTGCGCCGCCTGTACATGTACAAGTATGGCACCTGGTCGCATCTCATCCAGTTCCTGGTGGTGGGCTTGTCGGGCCTCGTGGTCAATCTTGGTGCGCTGACCTTGCTGCTGCACACCGATCTGGCCAAGGAGCAGGCCGTGGCCATCGCCATCGGCGTCTCCCTTCTGTGGAATTTCGCATTGAACCGCCGCTTCAGTTTCTCCTATGCGCGCGATCGCTCCATGCTGAAGCAGTTCCTGGGTTTCGTGGCGGCCTGTTCGGTGGGCGCGGCGGTCAATTATTTCACCACCATCCGTCTGTGGAGCGTCATCCCCTACAAGCAATTGGCGGCGATGTCGGGGGTGCTCGCCGGGACGGCGTTCAATTTCGTCGCCAGCCGCTTCGTCATCTTCCGGGTCAAGCACGTCAAAACCGGCGAGCCGGGCTGATTTTGCGGGACCAGGCGCCCCATCGGCGCGCCGAGGCGGCCATGCACGACGATTATGGCTCGCCGCCCCTGAGACAGTGGTACCGTGCTGACCTCAACAGGAGATGCGCGTGAATCAATTCAAACCCAGCTCTACCCCGGCGAGAGCGACTCCCGTGGCCGGCGACGATCCGATGATGGACTTCCGGGCCCGGCTCGTGCATCAGCAGGCCGAAGCGGCCGAGAGACGCCGGCTGGATCTGGCGGAACAATCCTCCCGCCTCAAGACGGCCGCCGAACGCATCCGCATCTGGGAGCGCATCCACGAGGTCAGGCTGCCGCGCGATGCCGACCACAATCTGGTGGACATCATCGCGGCCAACACCGGCCTCACCGACAGCGAAGTGCGCGACGAACAGCAGCGCCGTGCGGCGCTGCGGGCCGGAACCCCGAGCTGATCGCCCGGACCGCAGCCCCGGTGCTTTGCCCAGGGCGGCGGCGCGAGTTCACCATCTCGGGGCGGGACCGGCCTCAATACCGATACTGCTCGCCCTTGTAGGGTCCCTGCTTGGACACGCCGATGTACTTGGCCTGATCGTCCGTCAATTCCGTGAGCTGGGCCCCGAGTTTCGACAGCTGCAGGCGCGCCACCTTTTCATCCAGGTGCTTGGGCAGCACGTACACCCCCACCGGATACTTGGCGGTCTCGCCGTACAATTCGATCTGTGCCAGTACCTGATTGGCGAACGATGAACTCATGACGTAGGACGGATGTCCCGTTCCGCAGCCCAGATTCACCAGACGACCCTCGGCCAGCAGGATGATGCGCTTGCCGTCCGGGAAGATGACGTGATCCACCTGGGGCTTGATGTTGTCCCAGGTGTACTGACGCAGGGCCGCCACTTCGATCTCGTTGTCGAAGTGGCCGATGTTGCAGACGATGGCCTGGTCCTTCATCTGCTTCATGTGATCGTGCGTGATCACGTGATAGTTGCCCGTGGCCGAGACGAAGATGTCGGCCTTGTCGGCCGCATACTCCATGGTCACCACCCGGTATCCTTCCATGGCCGCCTGCAGGGCGCAGATGGGATCGATCTCCGTGACCCACACCTGGGCCGACAGGGCGCGCAGCGCCTGGGCGGAGCCCTTGCCCACGTCGCCGTAGCCCACGACGAGGGCCACCTTGCCCGCGATCATCACGTCGGTCGCCCGCTTGATGGCATCCACCAGGGACTCGCGGCAGCCGTAGAGATTGTCGAATTTGGACTTGGTGACCGAATCGTTCACGTTGAACGCCGGAAACGCGAGTTCTCCGTCGTTGGCCATCTGGTACAGCCGTTTCACGCCGGTGGTGGTCTCTTCCGTCACGCCCTTGATCTTCCCCAGGCGCGTCGAGTACCACTTCGGATCGGTCTTCAACTTGGCCTTGATGGCCGCGAACAGCAACTGCTCCTCCTCGCTGCCCGGCTTGGAGATCACCGAGGCGTCTTTCTCCGCCTTGGCGCCGAGATGCAGCAGCAGGGTGGCATCGCCGCCGTCGTCCAGGATCATGTTCGAATGGCCGCCGTCGGGCCATTCGAAGATGCGGTGCGTGTATTCCCAGTAGTCGGCCAGCGATTCGCCCTTGACGGCGAACACCGGCGTGCCGCCGGCCGCGATGGCGGCGGCGGCATGATCCTGGGTGGAGTAGATGTTGCAGGAGGCCCAGCGCACCTTGGCGCCCAGCGCATTCAGCGTCTCGATCAACACGGCCGTTTGAATGGTCATGTGCAGTGAGCCGGTGATGCGGGCGCCCTCGAGCGGCTTGCGCGCGGCATATTCCCGGCGGATCGCCATGAGGCCCGGCATTTCGGTCTCGGCGATCTGAATCTCCTTGCGGCCCCAGGCCGCCAGACTCAGATCCTTCACCAGAAAATCGTCTTGAACTTTGAACGCTGCATTCATCGATAAGTCTCCTTGGAAATCGGGATGACGCGCCTCAGGCGGCGCGCGTCGCCTTCAGTTCGGCGGCGAGCGCTTCGGCCTTGTCGGTGCGCTCCCAGCTGAACTCGGCTTCCTTCCGGCCAAAATGGCCGTAGGAGGCGGTTTTCTGATAGATCGGGCGCGCCAGATCGAGCATTTCGCGCAGTCCGAACGGGGTGAGGTCGAAGTGCGCGCGCACGATCTGCGTCAACCTCTGATCTGACAACTTACCCGTGCCAAAGGTTTCGACCATGATGGATGTGGGCTCCGCCACCCCGATGGCGTAGGACACCTGCACCTCGCAGCGCTCCGCCAGACCGGCGGCCACGATGTTCTTGGCCACATACCGCGCGGCATACGCCGCGGACCGGTCGACCTTGGAGGGGTCCTTGCCGGAGAACGCCCCGCCGCCGTGGCGCGCGAATCCGCCGTAGGTATCGACGATGATCTTGCGGCCGGTGAGGCCGCAATCGCCCACCGGTCCGCCGATCACGAACCGCCCGGTGGGATTGATGTGGTATTTGGTGCGCTTGTCGATCCATTTCGCGGGCAGGATGGGCTTCAGGATTTCCTCCATCACCGCCTCGCGCAGCACCTTGGTGCTGACGTCGTCGGCATGCTGCGTGGACAACACCACGGCCTCGAGGCCCACGGGTTTGTCGTTTTCGTAGCGCAGGGTGACCTGGCTCTTGGCGTCGGGCCGCAGCCACGGCAATTTGCCGTTCTTGCGCACCTGCGATTGCCGCTTCACCAGGCGGTGTGCGAGCGTGATGGGCGCCGGCATCAACACGTCGGTCTCGTTCGTGGCATAGCCGAACATCAGGCCCTGGTCGCCCGCGCCCTGCTTGCGCTCGTCCTTGCGATCCACCCCCTGTGCGATGTCGGGGGACTGCTTGCCGATGATGTTGAGCACGCCGCAGCTCGCGCCGTCGAACCCCATCTCCGAGGTGTCGTAGCCGATGTCGAGCACGGTCTTTCGCACCAGCGCTTCCACGTCCACCCACGCGCTGGTGGTGACCTCGCCGGCCACGATCACGACGCCGGTCTTCACCAAGGTCTCGCAGGCCACGCGGCCGCGCGGATCGGCGGCCAGAATGGCATCCAGCACAGCGTCCGAGATCTGATCGGCCACCTTGTCGGGATGTCCCTCGGAAACCGATTCGGACGTGAAGGAAAAGCTTTTACTCATGTGGTTCCTCAGCCAAAGTTGTCCCGATAGCGCTGCTGAAACTCCGCCCGGGTGAATTCGTGATTCTGCGGGCCTCTGGATTCGATCTTGATCGATCCCATCAAGGAGGCGGTCCGGCCGGTGGTCTCCCAATCCAGTTCCGCCAGCAGGCCGTGGATTAGACCAGCGCGATAGGCATCGCCGCAACCCGTGGGATCGACCACCGCACGGGGTTTCACCGCCGGGATCTCGTATGTCCGGCCCTTGGTGTAGATGGTCGACCCCTCGGCGCCGCGGGTGACGATCAACGCCTCCACCTGCGAGGCCACCTCGGCGGGCGACATGCCGGTCTTCTGCTGCAACAGACCCCACTCGTAGTCGTTGACGGCCACCCAGGTGGCCTGTTCGAGAAACACGCCGAGCTCGGCCGCACCGAACATGGGCAGGCCCTGACCGGGGTCGAAGATGAAGGGGATGCCGGCCGCCACGAACTGCGCGGCATGCTCGATCATGGCCCGGCGTCCGTCCGGCGCGACGATGCCCAGCGCGATGCGCGAGGCGCCGCGCATGCCGGACACGGCGTCGGCCACCGTGTTCAAGTGGGCATGCTGCATCGCGCCCGGATGAAAGGCGGTGATCTGATTGTCAGCGAGATCGGTGGTGATGAACGCCTGCGCGGTGAACGTGCCGTCGACCACCTGGATGCACGTCAACCCGATGTCCAGCGCCTCGAGGCGCCGTCGGTAGGGTTCGAAATCCGAGCCCGCCGTCGCCATGGCCACGGGCTCGTCGCCCAGCAGCTTCAGTCCGTAGGCGATGTTGGCGGCGCAACCGCCGAATTCACGCCGCATCTCGGGTACCATGAACGCCACGTTCAGCATGTGGAGCTTGTCGGGAAGCAGGTGGGCCTCGAACCGGTCGGGAAACACCAATATCGTGTCGTAGGCCACCGAGCCGCAGATCAATGCGGCTTTGCGGCCCTGGGTCTCGTTCACCATCGCCCACCTGGTTGACTCAAACGGTTATTCTACTCGTAAACCGGTGCGCGGGGCTTTATCGTGCGGTGAAATAACCGCAATCCCCACGGGTCACCCCAGGTCATCGCTCAACCTCCAGGAGTTCTCATGAAAACCACCCATGCGACCATCACCGCGATCGGCAGCCTGCTCACGCTGGGCGCAGCCGTGTTCTGCACGCCCGCAGCAGCCGCCGACAACGCGGCGACGGAGAAATGCTACGGCGTGGCGAAGGCCGGCAAGAACGACTGTGCCGGCGCCGGCCATGCCTGTGCCGGACAGGCCAAGGTCGACGCCAGCGGCAAGGAGTTCATTTCGTTGCCCAAGGGCATGTGCGAACGGCTCACGGGCGGCAGCCTGAGCAGCAAGTGAGATCGAAGACGCGCCGGGGTCTGGGCCCGCAGATGCGACCGGCCACCGGCTCGCAGCCTCAACGGAGCGCCGGCTCGCATGCATGACGGAGGTTGCGCGCCGTCCGCGGCCCTGCCGCTCGCGGCCGGTATCGGTCTGCGCGCTCCGCATCATGCGCACGTGATCGCGAATTCGCCCGCAACGGCCTGGTTCGAAGCCCACAGCGAGAATTACTTCGCGGACGGGGGGGTGCAGGTGCAGTGCCTGCACGACATCCGTTCGCGCTACCCCCTGGCGCTGCACGGCGTGGGCCTCTCGCTGGGGTCGACCGACGAATTGAATCGCCGGCACCTGGCCCGCCTGGCGCGCGCCGTGGCGCGCTTCGAGCCCGCACTGGTGTCCGAGCACCTGTCCTGGAGTTCCGTGGCCGGCCGTTTCGCCAACGACCTGCTGCCGCTGCCCTACACGGAGGAGGCGCTGCGACACGTCAGCCTGCGCATCGCGCAGGCGCAGGACGCCCTGGGACGCCAGATCCTCATCGAGAACGTCTCGAGTTACGTGCGGTTCGAACCGGCCGGCCTCGAGGAGTGGGAGTTCGTCGCCGGGGTTGCCGCAGAGTCGGGATGCGGTGTGTTGCTGGACCTCAACAACCTGCATGTGGCCGCCCGGAATCACGGCTTTTCCTGCGACGAGTATCTGTCCGGCATTCCGCGCGGCACCGTCCAGGAATTCCATCTGGCGGGCCACACACGGGTCGAGGTGGAAGGCCGGGAGTTGCTCATCGACACGCACGCGGCGCCGGTTTGCGATGCCGTGTGGTCACTGTATCGCGACGCCTTGCGGCGCTTCGGACCGCTGCCCACGCTGATCGAATGGGACGCCGACATTCCGAGCTTCGAGGTGCTGCAAGGCGAGGCGCGAACCGCCGATACGCTGATGACGACGGTCGATGCCATCGCTGCTTGAGCTGCAAACCCGCGTCATGGAAACGCTGCTCGATGCGCCCCAAACCGCCGTGCCCGCCCGGCTCGCCGTGTACCGCCATACCATCCGCAGCAATTTTTGCGCCGCGCTGGCCTCGACCTATCCCGCGGTCGCCCGCCTGCTGGGGGCGGAAGCTTTTCGCCGGCTCACCGAGGAATTCGGCAGGCGCCGTCCCTCCCGCTCCGGCGATCTCAATCACGCCGGTGAGGGGTTCTCAGACTATCTGGCGGAACGTCACGCCCACGATGGCCTGGGCTATCTCGCCGACGTGGCGCGGCTCGAAGGCCTGATCGAGGAGGCGCTGCTGGCGGCGGACCACCCGCGCCTCGATCTGACCAAGCTGTCAGCGGTTGCCGCGGCGGATTACGACGACCTGCGCTGGGTGCTGCATCCGGCTTTGCGCCTGTTCGAGTCGCCATATCCTGCGCGACGGATCTGGGAGCTCAACGTGGCCGACTCCCCGGCGGCCGGCAGCCCGGTGGCCGGCACCATCGATCCCGGCACCGGCCCGGATCGACTGGCGGTGCTGCGGCAGGGATCGCGGCTGCGATTGCACCGGCTGAGCCGTGGCGAATTTTATTTTTTGAACGCGCTGGCGCAGGGCGCCGCATTCTCGGATGCGGTGACGACGGCCGCGCGACCCCGGGGGCCAGCGGAGGCGGCGGCCTGCACGAATTTCGGGCCGGACGACTTCGATGCAACCGCGGCGTTACGACGCTTCGTCGGGATCGAAGCCATCGTCGATTTTCGTTAGACGGCCGCACAAGGGATCTCCTGGATGTCTTTGTTGGATGTAGTGATCGCGCCGAGCACGTTCACGGCGCGCTTGTTGAACCCCCTGCAATCGCTGTTCGCGCTGGCCGCGCGGGTGTACGTGAGCGTCCCCTTCCTCAAGGCCGGCTACTTGAAGTACACCAGCTGGCAGAGCACGCTGCAGCTGTTCGTCACCGAATATCACACGCCGTGGCTCTCGCCCCACGATGCTGCGGTGGCCGGAACGTTCGGGGAGCTGTTCTTTCCGACCCTGTTGGTGATCGGTCTGTACGGCCGGCTGAGTGCCATCGGACTTTCCGTGGTCAACGCGATGGCCGTGGTGTCCTACCGGCAGGTGCTGCTGGCACCGGGCTCCGAGGCGGCGCTGGGGCAGCACGTGCTGTGGGGGGTGTTGCTGTCGGTCCTGGTGATCTACGGACCGGCGAAATTGTCCCTGGATTATTTGTTCAACAGGGCGCGGTACTGATGTTGGGGCGCACTTGACGTGGGGCGGTCTCGATGTCGACACGCTGCCCCCCGCCGGCGCGCGCCTGATGCCGGGGTGCGACTGATGTCCGGGTGCGACTGATGCTGGGACGGGACGTTTGCGGCGACTGGACTGCCGCCATCGCCCACGAATGGCTGGTGACCAATGGTCTCGGCGGCTATGCCTGCGGCACCGTGGCGGGTGCGAACACGCGCCGGTATCACGGCTTCTTGATGGCAAGTTTCGCCCCGCCGGTGGACCGCCATTTGCTGGTGGCCAAGGTGGACGTCACCGTGGACTACCGGGGTCGGCGGTTTGCGCTGGCAGCCAATGAATTTGCGGACGGCACGGTGGATCCGCGCGGCTTCGTGCACCTCGAGTCCTTTGCCGTGGTCGGGGGTGTCCCGGTGTGGCGCTACGCGCTCGCCGATGCCTTGCTGCAGCAGAGCCTGTTCATGGCGCGCGGCGCCAACACCAGTTATCTGCGGCTGGAGGTGCTGCGCGCCGGTGCGCCGCTGCGCATCGAGGTCAGGCCCTTGGTGACGTACCGGGAGTTTCACGCGCACTCCCGCGGCGCGCGGCCGTTCCGGGCCGACATCGCCCCGGCCGCTGCGATGGCCCCCACGCCGCCCGGCTGCACCATTCACGCCGGCGGCGATGCGCGGTCCTTCCGCCTGTCCGCGACTTCCGGCAGCTTCGCGGCCGCGGCGGATTGGTACTGGAATTTCCTGCATCGCGAGGAGGCCGCGCGCGGCCTGGATGCGCTCGAAGACCTGTGGGGACCCGGGATCTTCGGCGCGAAACTGGCGCCGGGACAACCGTGGTTCTTCGCGGCCACCGCCGAGGAGGGAGACGTTGCGCCGGGCGCCGAGGTGCTCGCCGCCGTGGTCGGCCAGGCGCAGCGGCTCAGCGCCGCGCTGCCCAAGGGTGCGCCCGTCTGGGTGCAGCATCTCGCCATCGCCTCCGATCAATTCATCGTGCGGCGCGGCGATGCTACCGGAGCCGGGGCCGGGGCTGTGGCCGGGGCCGGGGCCAGCGTGATCGCCGGCTATCCGTGGTTCAGCGACTGGGGCCGCGACACCATGATCGCCCTGCCCGGCCTCACCACCGTGCTCGGCCGCCACGATGCGGCCGCCGCCATCCTTCGCACCTATGCGGCCGCGATCGACCGCGGCATGTTGCCGAATCGCTTCTCCGATGCAGGCGCGGTGCCCGAGTACAACACCGCCGATGCCACGCTCTGGATGTTCCATGCGCTGGCCGAGCATCTCGAGGCGCGGCGCGACCCGGAGTTGCTGCGCGACCTGTTTCCCACCCTGATGGCCGTCGTGCACGCCCACGTCGATGGCACGCGCTACGGCATCCGGGTCGATGCCGACGGATTGCTCAGGGCCGGCGAGCCCGGCACGCAGCTCACCTGGATGGATGCCCGGCACGGGGATCACGCCTTCACGCCGCGCGTCGGCAAACCGGTGGAGATCAACGCGCTGTGGCTGAATGCGCTGCACGTCGCGGCCGATCTCGCCGGCAAGGTGCGCGATGCCGCCGAGCAGCGGTTCTGCCGCGGCTGGCTCGAACGCGCCACGCTGAACTTCCCGAAATTCTGGAACGCGCGGCAGGGCGCGCTCTACGACGTCATCGACGTGGGCGTCGGCGGCACGGACGTGGACTGCACGATCCGGCCGAACCAGATCCTGGCGGTATCGCTGCCGCACGTGGCGCTGACCGAGGTGCAGCTGCGGGCGGTGGTGGATGTCTGCGCCCGCGACCTGGTCACGAGTTACGGCTTGCGCAGTTTGAGCCCCGACGATGCCGCCTACGTCGGGCGCTACGAAGGCGGCCCCGCGCAGCGCGACGCCGCCTACCACCAGGGCACGACGTGGGCCTGGCTGCTCGGGCCCTTTGCCCGCGCGCATTTCCGGGTGTACCGAGACGCCCCGCTGGCACGGTCCTTCCTCGCACCCATCGCGCAACACCTGGCGGCCGCGTGCGTGGGCTCGGTCAGCGAAATCTTCGACGGTGAGCCGCCCTTCGCCGCGCGTGGTTGCTTCGCCCAGGCCTGGAGCGTCGCCGAAATACTCCGGGCGTGGATCTTCCTCGAGCGTGCCTCCGCCAAATAAACCTGGGTGTGACCATGAACAGCGAACGTGAGCGCCTGCTCGCCAACGTCCACGGCAACGACGGCTGGAAGCACTGGGGTCCGTACCTCAGCGAGCGCCAGTGGGGCACCGTGCGCGAGGATTACAGCCCCGGCGGCACGGCGTGGGATTATTTCCCGCACGATCATGCCCGCAGCCGCGCCTATCGCTGGGGCGAGGACGGCATCGCCGGCATGTCCGACGCCGCGCAGCTGCTCTGCCTGTCGCTCGCGCTGTGGAACGGTGCCGATTCGATCCTCAAGGAGCGGTTGTTCGGCCTCACCAACTCGCAGGGCAATCACGGCGAAGACGTGAAGGAGCAGTATTTTTACCTGGACGCGAGCCCGACGCATTCTTATCTGAAAATGCTGTACAAATATCCGCAGCGCGCCTTTCCGTACGCGGACCTGGTCGATGAAAACGCGCGCCGCGGCACCGGCATGCCCGAATACGAACTGCTCGACACCGGGGTGTTCGACCAGGATCGGTACTTCGACGTGTTCGTCGAATACGCCCAGAACGAGCCGGGCGATCTGTTGATGAAGATCACCGCCTGGAATCGCGGACCCGACGCCGCCACCCTGCATCTGATCCCCCAGCTGGTGTTGCGCAACACCTGGAGCTGGGAGCCGGGCGGCACCAAGCCCGCCCTGCGCGCCGCGGGCGTCGATGCCATCGCCATCGAACCGGCCACACTCGGCATGAGCCGCCTGTATTTCGAGGGCCCGGCGCAGTGCTTGTTCACTGAGAATGAAACCAACGCCCCGCGCTTGTGGAACACCCCGGCCACGGGCTTCTTCAAGGACGCGTTCCACGAAAGGATCGTCGCCTCGCGCACCGCCGCCGTGAACCCGGCCCTGGTGGGCACCAAGGTCGGGGTGTGGCACCGCGAGAGCATCGCCCCAGGTCAGCGCACGGAGATGCGCCTGCGCCTGAGCCGGCGCGATCAGGCCGCGCCGTTCAGCGGGTTCGAGTCCTGCCTCACGCAGCGCCGCGACGAAGCCGACGCGTTCTATGCCGACCTGCAGAAGGACATGACGTCGGCGGACGAGCGCAACATCCAGCGCCAGGCCTTCGCCGGCATGATCTGGAACAAGCAGTTCTATCATCTCGACAACTGGCGCTGGTTGAAGGGCGATGCGGGCCAGCCGCCGCCGCCCGAGTCCCGCAAGAGCGGCCGCAACAGCGAATGGAAGAATCTCGACAACGCCGACGTGCTGTCCATGCCCGACAAGTGGGAGTATCCGTGGTATGCCTCGTGGGATCTCGCGTTCCATTGCATTCCGTTCGCGCTGCTCGACCCGGATTTCGCCAAGCATCAGCTGGTGCTGCTCACCCGCGAATGGTACATGCGCTCCAACGGCCAGCTGCCCGCCTACGAATGGGCGTTCAGCGACGTGAATCCGCCCGTGCACGGCTGGGCCGCGTGGCGCGTCTACCAGATCGACCGCAAGCTCAACGGCACGGGCGATCTGGAGTTCCTCGAGCGGGTGTTCCACAAGCTGATGCTGAATTTCACGTGGTGGGTGAATCAGAAGGACGAGTTCGGACGCAACGTCTTCCAAGGCGGCTTCCTCGGCCTCGACAACATCGGGGTTTTCGACCGCAGCGCCCGGCTGCCCACCGGCGGTTACATCAATCAATCCGACGGCACCAGCTGGATGGCCATGTATGCGCTCAATCTCATGCGCATCGCGCTGGAACTGGCGGAACACAATCACGTGTACGAGGACATCGCCAGCAAGTTCTTCGAGCATTTCCTGTCCATCGCCGAGGCGATGAGCGGCGTGTACAACGACGACGTCGGCCTGTGGGACGAGACGGATCAGTTCTACTACGACGTGCTGAACCTGCCCGACAACGTCCGGGTGCGCCTGCGCATCCGGTCGATGGTGGGCCTGATCCCCCTGTTCGCCGTCGAGACCCTGGAGCCCGAACTGCTGGTGAATCTGCCGGGCTTCCAGAAACGAGTCGAATGGTATCTCGCGCACCGTCCCGACCTCGCCAAGCTGGTCTCGTTCTGGCAGGCGCCCGGGCGCGGACAGCGGCGCCTGCTGTCGTTGCTGCGCGGTCACCGCATGAAGAAACTGCTGACTCGCATGCTGGACCAGGCCGAGTTCTTGTCGGATCACGGCGTGCGCGCCCTGTCCCGCGCCCACCTCGAGCATCCCTACGTCCTGCCGGTCGACGGCTGCGATCTGACCGTGCGATACACCCCCGCCGAATCGGACAGCCGGCAGTTCGGCGGCAACTCCAACTGGCGTGGACCGGTGTGGTTCCCGGTCAACTTTCTCATCATCGAGTCGCTGCAGAAGTTTCATCACTACTACGGCGAGGACTTCAAGGTGGAATGTCCCACGGGTTCCGGCACCATGTTGACGCTGGAGGAGATCGCGAGCGAGCTGTCGCGACGTCTCGCGCGCATCTTCCTCAAGGATGACGCCGGCAACCGGCCGGTGCTGCGTCAATACCCCCGGTTGCAGACCGATCCCAACTATCGGGACTGCATTCCGTTCTACGAGTATTTCGACGGCGACAACGGCCGCGGCGTCGGCGCCTCGCACCAGACCGGCTGGACCGGCCTCATCGCCAAGCTGCTGATGCCGAGGGCCGGCGAGTGACGCGGCAGCACCCGACGTAGGCAGCCCTGGGCGCGCGTGCGCTACGGCGCGGCCGCGGCGGCGGCGGCGGTGGCGGTGGCGGCGTTCGCGGTCTCGACTTGTTATGGACCAGTCTATAGGCTAGTCCGTTCAGGTCGGGAGCGTGTTCGTCGACGATTCAAACAGGACCCATCGATCATGAAAACCGAGATCGGCGCTTATGAAGCGGAAACGAGACTTCTCGAATCGCTCCGCCGGGTGCAAACGGGGAAACGGTTTACCATCACCAATCGCGGCAAGGCGATCGCCGATCTGATCCCGGGTCAATTGCGGAAACCCAAAGATCCCGCGGCCGTCATCGAGCGATTCCTGTCGTTCAAGCAAGACAATCCCATTCGGCAAGCAATCGATATCAAGGCGTTGATCGACGAAGGTCGCGAGTGAAACCCACTGCGTTTACGACGCGCGGCCGCTGAGGCCGGTGTCGAAATGCTTGCCCCGCCATGACCACACCATCTCACGATGCCCTATGGGCGCCCCCCGTGGGCCCGGCCGCTCCGAGGACCATCTGCACCGATTGCGGCATCTCGCGCATGGCCAATCCCAAGCAGTGCGCGCAAGCGTGTCAGTTCATTGCGCCGGATTACGTGCGCCTCGAAACGCAGGTACATGGGCGGCCGCGCGATGCGCGCCCGGGGGACGAGCGCTTCTTCGGGCCGTTCCGCCGCATGCTGCGGGCACGCCTGGCGCCGCCGCTGGCAGGCGCCCAGTGGACGGGAATCGCCACCCGCCTGGCCGAGCGCCTGCTCGAAACCAGCGCCGTCGACGCCGTACTCACGATGGCCCCGGATCCCAACGATCGCTGGCGGCCCGTCCCCGTGCTCGTCACCACGGCGGACGGCATGTCGGGCGTGCGCGGCATGCGAATGGGCTACGCGCCCCTGCTCGCCCTGCTCGAACCGGCCCGGGCTCGAGGCTACAAACGGCTTGCCGTCATCGGCATCCCGTGCCAAGTGTATGCACTGCGCGCGCTCGAACGCGAGCTGGGTTTCGAGCGGCTGTACGTCATCGGCACGCCGTGCTCGGACAACACCACCACCGAGCGATTCCACGAATTCCTGGGGCTGCTGTCCGATGCTCCGGAGACCATCGAGTACCTCGAGTTTCGCGCCGACTACCACGTCGAAATTCGTTTCGACGACGGGCGCAAGCGCGAAATCCCGTTCCTGCAATTGCCGCTGGCGAAGCTGCCGGGGGATTTCTTCCCCCTGTCCTGCCGCACGTGCGTCGATTACACCAACGCGCTCGCCGACATCACGGTCGGTTACATGGCCGGCGAAGGCGAACAATGGCTGCTGGTGCGCAACGAGCGCGGCGAGGAGTTATTGGCCTTGCTGGACGATGAACTCATCGCAACGGCTCCGGGCAGCGCGGGCAACCGCGCGGGGCCCGTCAAGGGATTCCTCGCGAACACCGAGCGCGCCGCCGGCGGATTGCCGTTGCGCCGCATGCCCGGCTGGCTGCGTCACGTGGTGGGCTGGCTCATGCCGCGGGTCGGGCCCCGAGGCCTGGAATTCGGCCGCGCCCGGGTCGAGATGAAGGCCGTCGAGACCGTCATTCATCTGCGCCGCGAACAACCGCAACGCATGAAGTCCATGATCCCCGGTCATGTCTGGGATCTGGTGGCGCCGTATGGCCTGGCACCCAGGGCGGGCGAGCGGCGGGAGAAGGACGCGGCGGCTGAGTCGCACGAGATCTGATGGGGGAGGCCCGTCCGAATTACTCCCGTCGCACCACCCGTGCCATCCCAAGCCGCGCGGCCCTCACTGACGGGCACCCCGCGATCGTCACGAACCGAACTGAGTCAAACTCAAATTGTTGCCGTCGGGATCGGGAAACCACGCGACTCGATTGCTGCTTCCGGGAGCCGTCCAGATTCCGAGTTCATCCTGATCGAAGCCATCGTAGACGGTGAATTTGACGCCCTTGGCCGCGAGGAGTTTCACGGCGCCTGCGATGTCGGGAACTTCCCAGCCGAGCACCGTGTGTGGCGCCGGTACGTGACCGGGCACCGAGGAGATGCGCAGCATCGTGCCGTTCATGTCGAACACCACGGCGAACTCATCTTCGCTCGTCAGTACGAATCCCAAGATGCCGCCGTAGAACGCTTTCGACCTCCCGCGGTCGCGCGTCACAGCGAAAGCCATGGTCTTGACCGACGTCGCGAAGAGTTGGTCCATGTTCAGATGCTCACGGAGGATGCAGAATAGACGCGGGGCCGAGCGACGGCCCCGACCGCTCAGCCCTTATTGTCACCCTTCAATTTCTCCACCGCCGCCATGGTGTTCTCCACGTGCTTGCTCGGATCCATGGCGGAGTATTCGTACACGATCTTGCCGCTGGGCGCGATCACGTAGGAGGTGCGGTCGGCGTACTGCGGCGCCTTGGCCATGATGGCGTCGTACGCCTTGCTGATGCTCTGGTCGGCGTCGGAGGCCACCGCGAACTTGTTGCGGCACTCGCTCACCGAGAATTTGTTCAGCTTGTCGATGGGGTCGTGCGACACGCCGATCACCGTGGCACCCAAGGATTTGAACTTGTCCGTGGCCTCGGCGAATTCGTGCGCCTCGACGGTGCAGCCCGGGGTGAAGGCGGCCGGGTAGAAGTAGAGCACCACGGGGCCTTTCTTCAGCGCATCCGCCAGGGCGAATTTGAACGGCGTACCGGCCAGCGTAGCCTGGGTGGTGAAGTCGGGTGCCTGGGCGCCCGGCTGCAGTGCCGCGTACAACGGAGTGGTCAGCGCACAGGCGGCCAGGAACGTGATCGAACGCTTCATGAGAAATCCTCGAGGGGGTGGGGCCGAGGAGTTTGCACCTGCACCCTGCGCCTCGCAAGGCATCCCCGCGAAGCAACCGCGAATCGCCGCCCGAAT
>CAZZWZ010000029.1:0-17871 GCA_964657955.1 uncultured Steroidobacteraceae bacterium | reverse complement strand
AGGCGGCGCTCAATGCCAGTTTCCGACGGCATCGCGTGCGCTTTGATTGAGCGGTCGCGCGATGAGCCCGCTCTGCGACGCGGTGATCCGGTACTGCGCGCCGTCCGCCATGGGCAGGTACGCGGCGGTGCCATAGAGCGCATCGAAGCCGGGAATCCACGCCTGGGCCCGCCGCAGCAGCTGCCACAGATCGAACCGATCCGGGGGATGCAGTGCGTAGACGGTCCGTGGTTGACTGCGCTCGTCGTCGACGGCGGCATACCGGCCGCCGATGCGGTCGAGCCGGTAGACGGCGTCGAACCCGGCCAGGTTGGCGGCCGGCCGCCATTTCAAGAAGCGGGCATCGATCTGCCATTCATCGCCGCGCAGCGCAAAATCCGACCGTTCGCCGGAGGGAGACGTGTACACCCCGTTGAACTGGTGGTATCCGAGCCGCGTGAACTGCAATTCGCCGGCGGGCGTTTCCTCGACCAGCCGCTGATAGGTGCTCAGGTAGGCCCCGATGGCGACGGCCGAGCCCGCCGTCAGAAACAACGCGAGCGCCAGCAAGCTGCCCAACATGCCCCGCAGCAAGCGGTGCCGGCGGAAATTTCGCAGGGCGCCGACGAAGGACAGGATGCCGGCGAGGACGAAGACCACGATCAAGGCACTGAGCGTCATGGCGGGGATCTTGCGGAAGCGACTGCGCGACTGCCGGGCGATGGCGCGAACGGGAGCCGGAACCGAACCTCATGGGACTAACAAAACACTCAGCCCGGTTCCGGTGTCTCGTTGCAGACCGAGTATTGTTTGCTGCGAACGCGACCATTTGCAAGCGCCGACGCGCAAATAACGCAAACTTAAGCGCTCGATGCACCGCGCGCCGCTCGCGAAACGGCGGCGCGTGCGCGAGGGAGCCGGGTTGATTTCGAGGTCGGTATGGGCAAGTATGACGGGGTTGTGGTCGCGGCAACGCCCTTGCACGTGGGGCCGCCGACCGTGAGCCGGCCAACCTCGGTGAGTTTCCATGTGGATCGTTCAAGTTGCCCTGCGGCGGCCATACACGTTCTTGGTGATGGCGCTGCTGATCCTGCTCGCCACCCCCCTGGTTTTGTTGAAGATGTCCACGGACATCTTCCCGGAAATCAACATTCCGGTCATCAGCATCGTCTGGAACTACACCGGTCTGTCGGCGCCGGAGGTGGGCACCCGCATCACCGCGGTCAACGAGCGCAGCCTGACGACGCTGGTCAACGACATCCAGCACATCGAGTCGGAATCGTTGTCGGGCTTTTCGATCACGAAGGTTTTTTTCCAACCGCACGCCGACATCCAGACGGCGCTCGCGCAGGTGGTGGCGGTCGAGCAGTCTCAGTTGAAACAGATGCCGCCGGGAATCCTGCCGCCCCAGGTCATCAAGTACTCGGCCTCGAGCATCCCGATCATCCAGCTCGGGCTGTCCAGCGCCACGATGACCGAACAGGCGGTATTCGACTCCGCGTTGAATTTCTTGCGCCCCCGGCTGGTGACCATTCCCGGCGTCGCGGTGCCGTACCCCTACGGTGGAAAGACGCGCGTCATCGCGGTGGACCTGGACACCAACGCACTGCTCGCCAAGGGCCTGACGCCGAGCGACGTGGTCAACGCCGTCAACACGCAGAACCTGGTGCTGCCGTCCGGAACCGCCAAGATCGGCGCGGTGGAATACGTGATCGCCACCAACGGCTCGCCGGACACCATCGAGGAGCTCAACCGCATTCCGGTGCTCACCCGTAACGGGGCAACCACCTATCTGTCCGAGGTGGCGCACGTGCGCGATGGGTTCTCGCCGCAGACCAACATCGTGCGGCAGGATGGCCAGCGCGGCGTGCTGGTGCCGGTGATCAAGAACGGCGGTTCGTCGACCCTGGACATCGTCAGTTCGCTGCTGGCGGAGCTGCCGAAGGCGCAGCAGATACTGCCCAAGGATTTGAAGATCACGCTGTTGTTCGACCAGTCGAAATTCGTCCGGGCCGCCATCAGCGGCGTCGTCCGCGAGGCGCTCATCGCCGCCTGTCTCACCGCCGCGCTGATCCTCCTGTTTCTCGGCAATTGGCGCAGCACCTGCATCATCGCCGTGTCGATTCCGTTGTCCATCCTGACCTCGGTCATCGCTCTCTATGCCATGGGGGAGACGCTCAACATCATGACCTTGGGCGGCCTGGCGCTGGCCGTGGGCATCCTGGTCGACGATGCGACCGTGACCATCGAGAACATCGAGCGCCATCTGCATCTGGGCTCGGACCTGCACAAGGCCATTCTCGACGGCGCCGGCGAGATTGCCGTGCCGGCGCTGGTGTCGACCCTGTGCATCTGCATCGTGTTCGTGCCCATGTTCTTCCTCACCGGGGTCGCCCGTTACCTGTTCGCGCCGCTGGCCGAGGCGGTGGTGTTCGCCATGCTGGCCTCGTACGTGCTCTCGCGCACCCTGGTGCCGACGCTGGTGATGCTGCTGCTGGATCACGCGCCCCCGGACCCGGCCGCGAGACCGAGCACGCTGCAGCGCGTCTACCGCGCCTTCGATGCGCGCTTCGAGAAGATGCGCGCCGGCTATTCACGGGTGCTGGCCGAGGCCCTGCGCCGGCGGCGTATTTTCGCCGCGCTGTTCCTGGGCTTCTGCGTCCTGTCGTGCTGCCTGGTGTTCGCGCTGGGCCGGGATTTTTTCCCCAGCGTCGACGGCGGCCAGATCCGTCTGCACATGCGCCTTCCCTCGGGCACGCGCATCGAGGAGACGGCGCGGGTGGCCGACGAGGTCGAGGCGGTCATCCGCACCATCATCCCCGGCCGCGATCTCGGGACCGTGCTCGACAACCTGGGCGTGGCGGTGAGCGGCATCAACAAGTCCTACAGCAATTCCGGGACGTTCGGCAGCCTGGACGGTGAAATTCAGATCGCGCTGAACGAGGGCCACCAGCCGACGGAGGGCTACGTGGAGGACATGCGGCGCGAACTGCCGCGCCGCTTTCCTGGCGTGGAGTTCTTCTTCCAGCCGGCCGACATGGTGACGCAGATCCTGAATTTCGGGCTGCCCGCGGCACTCGACGTCAAGCTCTCGGGTGCGAATCTGCGCCAGGTGTATGAAATCGGTGCGAAACTCATGAAGCAGATCCGGATGGTCCCCGGCACGGTGGATACGCACATTCACCAGCGCCTCGACCAGCCGACGCTGTCGCTGACCATGGATCGCACCCAGCTGCAACAGATCAACCTGAGTCCCACCGATCTGACGACGGATCTGCTGATTTCCACGTCCGGCACCAGTCAGACAGCGCCGGCTTTCTGGCTGAGCCCGACGAACGGTGTGGTGTACAATCTGACAGTACAGTCACCTCAATACACGATCGACAGCCTGGACGCCCTGTTGCGGACACCGGTGCGCGCGGCCTCCGCCCCCGCCGGCGTTGCGCCCCAATTGCTCAGCAATCTTGTGAGCGTCGCGCCGGCGGCGCAGTTCGCGGTGGAATCGAGTTACAACCTGACCCCGTCGATCGATATTTATTCCAGTGCGCAGGGGCGCGATCTGGGGGCGGTGTCGCGGGAGATTACCGGATTGGTGGACACGTTGAGACCGCAGTTGCCGCGCGGCGTGAGCATCGAGCTTCTCGGCCAGGTCCGGACGATGAGCGCATCCTTCGTCGAGCTCGGCGTCGGCTTGTTCATCGCGGTGGTTCTCGTGTACCTGCTGATCGTCGTCAATTTCCAGTCCTGGATCGACGCCTTCATCATCATCACGGCGCTGCCGGCGGCGCTGGCCGGGATCTGCTGGATGCTGTTGCTGACCGGCACCACGCTCAGCGTTCCCGCGCTGACCGGGGCCATCATGACCATGGGGGTGGCCACCGCCAACAGCATCCTGATCGTCGCCTTCAGCCGCCAGCGGATGAGCGAGGGCCTCGATCCCCTGAGGGCCGCGCTCGATGCGGGGACCACCCGCATCCGGCCGGTGTTGATGACGGCGCTCGCGATGATGATCGGCATGATTCCGATGGCCCTGGGCTTGGGCGAAGGGGCCGAACAAAACGCGCCGCTCGGCCGTGCCGTGATCGGCGGACTGCTGTTCGCGACCGTGTCCACCTTGTTGTTCGTCCCCGTGGTGTTCGCCGGCGTCCATGGACGACTGGCGCGGCGGCCGCGGGCGGCGGGGGAAGCGCAGCATGTCTGAGCTGCAGGCGCCCAAGGTGGTCAGGCGGGCGACCTATGCCGCCGCCACCGTCGTGGTGGTGCTCTTGCTGGGCGCGGTGCTGGTGTTGGTATTACGGGGACTGCATGCGCGGGCCCTCGAGAATTCGGCGGAGGTGCATGCCAGGCAATATGTGGCGACGACCCGGGCCAAGGTGCAGGGCGACGGCCTGCCGCTCACGTTGCCGGGCACCCTGCTCGGGGTGATCGAAGCCACGGTCAATGCGCGCAGCAGCGGGTACATCGTGCGCTGGACCCGTGACATCGGCGCCTCGGTGAAGAAGGGCGAGCTCCTGGCCGTCATCAACGCACCGGAAATCGACGAGCAGTTGAACCAGGCGCAGGCCTCGCGGGCGCAGACGGCAGCCAGTGCGGCGCTCGCGAAGAGCACGGCGGAGCGCTGGCAGAGTCTGCGCAGCAAGGACGCCGTGACCCAGCAGGACCTCGATGAGCGGGTGAGCGCTTATCACCAGGCCCGATCCGATCTCGAAGCGGCCGATGCGAACGTTGCGCGCCTGCGTACCCTGCAGGGTTTCAATCAGGTCACGGCGCCGTTCGACGGTGTGGTGACGAAGCGCAACATCGACGTCGGCGATCTGGTCAACGCGGGCAACGGCGGGGCCGGGAGCGCGCTGTTCTCGGTGGCCCAGGTCGACCCCTTGCGTCTCTACATCTACGTGCCGCAGGTGTACGCGAGCCGGGTCAAGATCGGCGATGCGGTCACGGTGCTGTTGGCCGAGCGTGCGGGCGAGCAGTACGAGGGCACGGTGGCGCGCACCGCCCGCGCCATCGACACGACGACGCGCACCATGCAGGTCGAAATCCGGGTGCCGAATCCCACCGGCGCCCTCATCGCCGGCTCCTACGTCCAGGCGCGGTTGCCCATTCGCACGGACAGCACCGACCTGGTGGTGCCCACCAACGTCCTGTTGTTCAGGCCGAAGGGCATTTTCGTCGCGGTGGTGGACGGGAGCGGCCGCGTGGCGCTCAAACAGGTCAAGCTCGGCACGGATTTCGGCACGGCCGTCGAAGTCTTGAGCGGCGTGGATGCCGCCGAGCAGCTGGTCGTCAATCCAGCGGATTCACTCGCCGACGGCGACGTGGTCACGCTGGCCGCGCCGGCGTCGACTCCCGCACCCACGTCCCCGGCGAGCCCCGGTTGAACGCCGGTCGAAGCCGTCGGGACCGCGCGGCGGGCATGATCTGCGTCCTCGTCGTCGCCACGGCGGGCGGGTGTGCCGTCGGCCCGGATTATCGCCGTCCGCCGGCCGACGTGGCGCCGTCCTGGTCACCCGAGGCGCCCTGGCGCGAAGCGGCGCCGAGCGACGCACAGCTCAAGGGCCGATGGTGGGAATTGTTCCAGGATCCGGTGCTCGACCCGCTGGTCGACGATGCGTTGCGCAGCAATCAATCCCTGCGCGTGGCGGCCGCTCGTCTGGACCAGGCGCGCAGCCAGGTCACCATCGCCCGGTCCTACCTGTATCCCGAGCTCGACTTCGGCGCGTCGGCCGCCCGCGGCAGGCTCTCGGCGAACCGCCCGCTGGGCGGATTCGTGGCCCCGACACAGACCACGCCGCAGAACGATTTCGTCCTGGGGCCCAGCATCAGTTACGAGCTCGACCTCTTCGGCCGTGTGCGGCGTCAGGTGGAGGGGTATCGCGCCGCGGCCGAGCAGGCGGCTGCGGACTTCGAGAACACGCGCCTGATGCTCACGAGCCAGCTGGTTTCCGACTATTTCACGCTGCGCGAACTCGACAGCGAAATCGACGTCGTCAATCACAGCCTGGATCTGGAACGGGACGCCCTGGCGTTCGTGACGTCCCGCCACGATCTGGGCTACGCCACGGGCCTGGAGCTGGCGCAGCAACGGGCGCTGGTGGAGAACAGTGCCGCGCAACTCGAATTGCTGCGCGTGCAGCGCGCGCAGAACGAGCACGCCATCGCCACCCTCGCGGGCGTCGCGGCGCCGGGCTTCGCGATCGCGCCGCTCGCCGCGTCGGGCAGCCTCCCGACGGTGCCCACCGGGTTGCCGTCGGACCTGTTGCAGCGACGTCCCGACGTGGCTTCGGCCGAACGTGCGATGGCGGCGGCCAATGCGCGGGTGGGCGTGGCCCGCGCCGCCTATTTCCCCACCGTCCAGCTGGCGCCCGCCATTCCCGGCTTCGGATGGCAGAGCACCGCCATCGCGACGTTGTTCAACGCCCCCAGCCAGTTGTGGTCGGTGGGAGTCTCGGCAACCCAAACCTTGTTCGATGCGGGTCGCACGCGCGCCAACGTGCATCTGGCCGAGGAAGACTATGCCGCCTCCGTGGCGAGCTACCGGCAGACGGTGCTGACCGCCATGGAAGAGGTGGAGAACGGCATCACCGGCCTCACCTCGCTGGAGCGCGCGGCGCATCAGGCGGATGCCAGCGTCGAGAGCGCGCAGCGCGCGTTCGACATCGCTTCGGACCGTTACAAGGGGGGCGTGGCGCTGTATCTCGACGTGCTCACCGCCCAGCAGACCCTGCTCGGCAATCAGCGTCAGGCGGTGCAGATTCACGGTCAGCAATTCCTCACCGCGGTCTACCTGGTCAAAGCGCTCGGCGGCGGTTGGGTGGGGACCGGAGGCGCCCCGTCGGGCGCACCGACGGCCGGCGAGACGACTCACGACGCGCATTCATTGCCGGGGAACTGAGCCGCGCGCCCCGCACCGGCGTCAGGAATTCTTCGTCAGCGTCTCGATGGCCACGGGGGGAGAGAACGCGTTCGACTGCACGAAATCCACGCCGAGCGCCGTCAACCATTCGCGCTCTGCGGCATTTTCGGTTCGTTTGGCCACGGTGTGCAATCCGAGGACGCGCGCCAGCTGCACGACGGCGGTGATCGCGGCCTGCGCGTGTTTGTCGCTGCGCATCCTGGCGGTGAGTTCCGGTGTCAGCTTGACGTAGCGCACTCCGGGCATCCGCAGAAGTTCGACGCACTCGGTGCGCAGGCTGAATTCATCGAGCACCAGCGGACATCCCAGGCGATCGAGTGCCTCGGCCAGATGGGAAGTCTTCTCGCCCAATCGGACGGCCTCGGCCACGTCGATCTCGAACGCGACCGTTCCCCGGGGCAACGCCGCCTTGGAGATGCACAGCTCGACGAATTTCACGAAGTGTTCGTCGTGCAGTGCCGTGGCCGTCAGATTCACGGAAAACAGCGTCGCACCGCCCGTCCACACGGCGGGATGGCGAACCAGCCAGCCGATGAGTTCGGCGACGACGCGACGGTCGATCATGGAGCCGAGACCGCTTTCCACGGCGGCGGTCAGCATGGCCTGCGGTGCCAGGTTCGCGGCCGCATCCGACTTGAAGCGCAGCAATACTTCATAGCGCTGCAGCTGGCCGCCCTTGGTGAGCGGGACCAGGCGCTGCACGTGCAAGGCGATGGGACTGCGGCGAAACTCGGCGTGCAGCCGGTCGACCTCGGGCAGCGTGGCGGCTGCGGCCGCCGCAGGCAAGGATCCGCGCGGGGCGCCTGAACGCATGGCCGTGAAGTCGGCCAGCGCACGCTGCAAGCGCGGCGTCACCAGCAACACCGCGCCTTGCCCGTCCTGCTTGAGCACGCGCGAGTCCATCACGATCATCACGGCCCCGGCGAGCGCCCGGTCCGGATCGACGGCTCGCAGCAGCACGGCCGAGCGCGTGTCGCCGAGATCGCGCACCAGGAGGGCGGGCGAGTCAGGATCGACGAAGGTCTCCACGGCCTGACGGACCGCGTCGTGTTCGTCCGGCCCCATCGAGCTTTCGCTCAGCCAGAGCACCTCGCCACGTTCGTCGTGCAGCGAAACGGCGTGGGCGCGGGCCGGTTCGATGGCTCTGCGGATTTTCTGACACACGGCATCGAAATCGCCGGTGGGGTGTTCGCTGATGCCGCGCGGATTGCCGTGCTCCATAATCGGATCTTCTGGTTGGGAGCGTCTAGTTCTACCCCAGTGCCCGGCGGTCCGATGTGATGGTCTTCGCCGATTCGCGACCCATCGTCCCGCGCCAGGTGCGACCTATGGCCGAGCGGACCGATTAGCAATTACACTGCGGTGATGGCGCCCATTCCAGAGACCCGTCACTACCGCTATTACGATTTCGTGATGGCCGCGTACGTGTGCGTGTTGCTGTGTTCCAATCTGATCGGACCGGCGAAAGAGACCTCGATCCAGGTGCCGCTGCTCGGCACGGTGACCTTTCTCGCCGGCGTGCTGTTCTTCCCCATCTCCTATATTTTCGGCGACATCCTGACCGAGGTGTACGGTTACGCGCGCGACCGGCGCGTGGTGTGGGCCGGATTCGCCGCCCTGGCGTTCGCTTCGCTGATGGCGGCGGTGGTGGTGCATCTGCCGCCCTCCGCCAGTTCGTTCGCGAATCAGGCTGCGGTGGAGGCCATATTCGGCAATACGCCGCGGATCGTGCTGGGGTCGGTGCTCGCCTTCCTATGCGGCACGTTCGTCAACAGCTATGTGCTGGCCAAGATGAAGATCTGGACGCGCGGCCGCTGGTTGTGGACGCGCATCATCGGATCCACGGTGTGCGGCGAGTTGGTGGATTCGGTGATCTTCTACCTCGTCGCCTTCTACGGCCGCATGCCCGCAGGGCATCTGGCGGGTATTATGTTCACCCAGTATGCCTTGAAGAGCGCGTGGGAGATCGTCGCCGCGCCGCTGACGTATCGCGTGGTCGCGTTCTTGAAACGCGCGGAAAGCGAGGATTTCTACGATACGCACACCAATTTCACGCCTTTTTCCCTGAAGACCTGAACCACCCACCGCCCGGTCACCCAGGATCTGCGCAAATGTCGGCCTCGATGAATGAAACGTCACCTCGCCGGCGTGCACGCCGCCGTCGAACCCGCGTTGTTCCTGCGTCGCCATCCTTGGGAGCCCGTGATGCGCAGTCGTGATGCCGGTTTGTGCTGTCTCGCCTTGATCGTCGGAATGTCGGGTTGCACGGTGACCGCCACCGCGCCCCGCGTGGTGGTGCGCCCGCCCGAGGTGGGGGTGGCTGAGGTGGTCGTCGAGCGGCCCCCGCCGCCGGTGCGGGTGGAGGAAGTGCCACCGCCGCCCGCCGCGCACCCGGAGTCATTCGTCTGGCAGCCCGGCCACTGGCGATGGGACGGCCGCGATTACGAATGGCATCCGGGCCACTACGAACGACGACCCGCCAGAACCGCCTATTGGGTGGCGCCGGAGTGGGTGGAGCGGCAGGGCCGGTGGGTGTTCAGACCGGGTCACTGGGCGTATCGCTGAGATCACCGGCCCGCCGTGCACTTGTTTCTGCAAGCGGCACGGGCCTACGATAGCGGATGACAGAGTCACCCAAGATCGTCGTGCTCGACCGGTTTCAGACGGGCGAATCCTCGAATCCCGCGCCGGAAAACATCCTCTCCGGCATCCCTCGTGCGCGCGTGTCGAATCAATTTGCCGAACCGACGGGGCAGTTCTTCTGCGGGGTCTGGAGCAGCACCGCCGGCAAGTGGCGGGTGCGGTATGCCGAGAACGAGTTCTGCGTGTTGTTCGAGGGCCGCGTGCGGGTCGAGTCGAGCCACGGGGTGAAACACGATTTCCGTGCCGGCGATGCCTTCATCGTTCCCGCCGGGTTCGAGGGAACGTGGGAAGTGGTCGAACCCTGTAAAAAGTGGTACACGGTTTTCGAGGCGAGGCAGTAGCCCCCCGGGCGCGCATCCGGTGACGGTGCGCATCGCACTCGGCGCGGCGGCGCACCGCGGATCACGCGGTGCCGCGGATCACCTCGGTCAGTGTGTCGACGATGCGGGCGATCTGCGCAGGCTCGATGATCAGGGGCGGTGACAGCGCGATGACGTCGCCGGTCTGCCGCACCATCACGCCGCGTTCGAAACTCTTGACGAACACGTCGTAGGCCCGCGAGCCCGGTTTGCCGGCGCGCGGTTCCAGTTCCACGGCGGCGATCAAACCGAAGTTGCGCACGTCGATCACGTGGGGAACGCCGCGCAGCGAGTGGACGGCCTCCTCCCATTGCGGACTGAGATCGGCGGCGCGGGTGAGCAGTCCCTCCGCAGCATAGATGTCGAGCGTGGCCAGCGCGGCGGCGCAGGCGGCGGGGTGGGCCGAATACGTGTAGCCGTGGAATAATTCGATGGCATTCTCGGGGCCCTGCATCAGCGCATCGTAGAGCCGGCGTTGCGCGAACACCGCGCCCATGGGAATGGCGCCGTTGGTCAGCCCCTTGGCGGTGGTCATGAGGTCGGGAGTGACCTCGAACATCTGTGACGCGAACGGCCTGCCCACGCGTCCGAAGCCGGTGATGACCTCGTCGAAGATCAGCAGGATGTCGTGCTTGTCGCAAATCTCGCGCAGACGCTTGAGGTATCCCACCGGCGGCAGCACCACCCCCGCGGAACCGGAGATCGGCTCGACGATGACGGCGGCGATGGTGGAGGCGTCGTGCAACGCGATCAGGCGCTCGAGTTCATTCGCCAGGTGCATGCCCCAGTGGGGCAGCCCGCGCGAGAACGCGTTGTGCGCGAGGTCCAGGGTGTGCGGCAGGTGATCCACGCCGGGCAGCATCGAAGCACCGAACACCTTGCGGTTGTTGACCATGCCGCCCACCGAGATGCCGCCGAAGCCGACTCCGTGATAGCCCTTCTCGCGGCCGATGAAGCGCATGCGCTGCCCCGCGCCGCGGGCGCGGTGATAGGCGATGGCGATCTTCAATGCGGTGTCCACCGACTCGGAACCGGAATTGGTGAAGAACACGCGGTCCATGCCGGGCGGCGCGAGCGCCGCCAGCCGGTTTGCGAGTTCGAAGGCGGCGGGGTGGCCCATTTGGAAGGTGGGCGCGAATTCCATGGTACGCAGTTGGGTGGCGACCGCATCGGCGATCTCGCTGCGACCGTGCCCGGCATTGACGCACCACAGCCCCGCCACCGCATCGAGAATCTCGCGTCCGTCGGGGGTCCAGTAATGCATGCCCGAGGCGCGCGCCAGCAGGCGTGGATTGGCCTTGAACTGCCGGTTCGCCGTGAAAGGCATCCAAAAGGCATCGAGTTCGCCGGCATGCGCCGCGACCGGGGGTTGCGCCGGAGCGTGTGCGGGCTCGGCCTCCGGGGGCGTTTTCAGGGGCGTGGGCTGTGCGTTCATGACTGTCCTCAACCGGAGTTGCTTCCCGCAATGATAAGGAAAATCGACACCGACCTCAATTTGAGCTTCCTCTGCGGGCCTGGTGTTTAATATAATCGACACATGAGCTTGAACGTGGGCGCCCATTTGAAATCCGTACGACAGATGTACGGGCTGTCGCAACGCGAGCTGGCGAAACGCGCCGGGGTGACCAATGGGCTCATCTCTCTCATCGAGCAGAACCGGGTGAGTCCGTCGGTGAGTTCGTTGAAGCGTGTGCTCGACGGCATTCCGATGGCGCTCGCCGACTTCTTCACGCTGGACCTCGCCGAGAAACCCCAGGTGTTCTTCCCGCGCGACGAGCTGCTCGACGTCGGATCGGGCAAGGTGGCCTTGCGCCTGGTGGGCGGCCGGTCGGCTGCGCGCAACATGTCCATCCTGCACGTGCGCTACGCGGTCAATGCCGATACGGGCGAGCAGATGTTGTCGCGCGCGGGCGAAGAGGGCGGAGTCATCGTGCGGGGCAGGATCGAGTTGTCGGTGGGCGGCGAATCGCGGGTGCTCGGCGCCGGCGATGCCTATTATTTCAAGAGTTCGATCCCGCACCGATTCCGCAACGCCGGCCGCGAGGAGTGCGAGATCGTGAGCGCGAGCTCGCCGCCCACGTTCTGAACCGGCGCATGCCGGAACGCCTCGCGCACGCGTCGGCGGCCTTCAGGTAGCATAGGGCCATGAGCACCGTAACCGTGGCAGCCACCCAGATGGCGTGCAGCTGGGATCGCGACGCCAATGTGGCGCGTGCCGAAAAACTCATCCGGGAAGCGGCCGGCCGCGGCGCGAACGTCATCCTGATCCAGGAACTGTTCGAGACGCCGTATTTCTGCAAGGACCATGACCCCCAGCATTTCGAGCTGGCCAGACCGCTCGAGGGGCATCCGGCGGTGACGCACTTTCAACGCCTGGCCCGGGAACTGGGCGTGGTGCTGCCGGTGAGCGTGTTCGAGCGCGCCAACAACGCGTTCTACAACTCGCTGGTCATGGTCGATGCCGACGGATCGGTGATCGGCAGCTATCGGAAATCGCACATCCCCGAAGGGCCCGGCTATCACGAGAAATTTTATTTTTCCCCCGGCGACACCGGATTCAAGGTCTTCGACACCCGCTTCGCCCGGGTCGGGGTCGCCATCTGCTGGGATCAATGGTTTCCGGAGGCGGCGCGCTGCATGGCGCTGCAGGGCGCGGAGCTGCTCTTGTACCCGACCGCCATCGGCTCCGAACCGCAGGACGCGGGTCTCGATTCGAGCGCGCACTGGCAGCGCACCATGCAGGGTCACGCGGCCGCCAACGTCATGCCGCTGGTGGCCTCCAACCGGGTGGGCACGGAAACGGGCGAGAAGTACACCATGACCTTCTACGGCTCCTCGTTCATCGCGTCGCCCACGGGGGAGAAGCTGGCGGAGGCCGATCGCAGCAGCGAGACGGTGCTCACGGCGAGTTTCGACCTGGAGGCGGTGCGGCGCTACCGCCAATCGTGGGGGGTCTTCCGGGACCGGCGTCCCGAGCTGTACCGGCCGCTGTTGTCGCTCGATGGACGCGGCTGAGGCCCTCGTCCTTCCGTCCGACCTGGTCTTTGTCGATCTGGAGACGACGGGCGGCAACGCCGCCTTCCATCGCATCACCGAGGTGGGGATCGTCCGGATGCAGGACGGCGCCGTCGTCGAAGAATGGAGTTCCCTGGTCAATCCCGAATGCCGCATCCCGTCCTACATCGAAGGATTCACGGGCATCAGCAACGCGATGGTCGAGGCTGCGCCGCCCTTCGCCGACATCGCGTCCCTGGTTCTTGAGAAACTCGAGCCGTGTTCGCGCGCGCCGGGACGGCCCGCGGGGGTGTTCGTCGCGCACAACGCGCGTTTCGACTATGCGTTCCTGCGGGCGGAATTTCGCCGCCTCGGGCGCGACTTCTCGGCCAGGGTGCTGTGCACGGTGAAACTGTCGCGGCGGCTGTTCCCCGAGTTTCCGCGCCACAGCCTCGATGCCATCATGGAGCGCCATGCGCTGACGTGCGCGGCACGGCATCGCGCGCTGGGCGATGCGCGCGTGCTGAGCGACTTCTGGGCCACGCTGCGCGGCACGGTGTCCGGGGAGAGCCTGGCGGCGGCCGTGCACGCGGTGCTGGGGGCAAACCGTCTGCCCTCGCACCTGCCCGCCGAGCTGGCGGACGAACTGCCGGACGGACCCGGCGTGTATCGATTCTTCGGCGAGGACGGCGCGCTTCTCTACATCGGCAAGAGCACGTCCCTGCGCACCCGGGTGTTGGGGCATTTCGCGGCGGAGAACACCGATGCCAGGGAGCAGAAGAAGGCGCGCCTGGTCCGGCGCGTCGACTGGACGGAAACCGCCGGCGACCTCGGCGCCCAGTTGCTCGAGGCGCGCTGGATCAAGGAGCAGCAACCTTTGTTCAACAAGCGGCTGAGGAAATCGGGTGATCGCGCGACCCTGCTCCTGCGGCCGGGAATGGCCGGGCCGGAAATCGTCGACATCGATGGGCTCGACGCCGCGGCGCTCGCGGATTGTCACGGGGTGTTCCAGTCGCGCAAGGACGGCCGCAAAGCTTTGCTCGACATCGCCCGTGCCCGCGGGTTGTGCCTCAAGGTGCTGGGATTGGAACCGGGCGACGGCTCGTGCTTCGCCCACCAGGTGGGACGATGCAAGGGCGCCTGCATCGGCCGGGAGCCGCTGCCCCTGCACACCATCAGGCTCCATCTCGCGCTGTCCTCGCTCAAGCTCAAGCCCTGGCCGTTTCCGGGCCGCATCGCCCTGCGGGAAGGGCGCTTCGAATATCACGTGCTCGACCACTGGGCCTATTGCGGGACGGCGCGCACCGAGGAGGAGCTGGCGGAGCTCGCCGCCGAGGCGCGGCGCGCCGAGTTCGACGTCGACGTGTACCGGATCGTGCTGCGCCACCTCGCCAAACATCCGGATGCGCCGTGGCACGATCTGCGTCAACCGTGTGACGTTTGACGACCGACGACAACGTGCGCTACTGGGTGGCCACGGCGCCCGTCGGCGCCGCGTCGGTGCTGGCCGAGGAGCTGGCCGTGTTCGGCGCAACCGACATCCGGGAGCGCAGTCACGACGTCAAATTCCAGGGCACGCTCGAGACGGGATACCGTGCATGCCTGTGGTCGAGGACGGCGACCCGCGTGCTGTTGAGCGTGGGTTCGGTCGAGGCGGGCAGCACGACACAACTCTACGAGTCGGTGCGGCGCATCGACTGGCGCGAGCATCTCGCCCCGGCCGCGACCCTGGCCTGTGAATGCAGCGGGGGCAATGAATCCATCCGCCACACCATCTACGGCTCGCAGCTGCTCAAGGATGCCGTCTGCGACCAGCTGCGCGATGCCACCGGACGGCGTCCCGACGTGAAGCCCGAACGGCCGGACGTGCTGCTGCATCTGCACGTGGAGGGACCCGAAGCCCTGGTCTCGGTGGATTTCTCCGGCGAGAGCCTGCACCGGCGCGGTTACCGGAGCGAGGGTGGCCGTGCGCCGCTGAAGGAGAACGTGGCCGCGGCGGTGTTGCTGCGCGCGGGCTGGCCGGCGCTCGATGCACGCGGCGGCGTGCTCGTCGATCCGATGTGCGGCTCGGGCACCTTCCTCACCGAGGCTGCACTGATCGCAGCGGATGCGGCGCCGGCGCTCGATCGCGAATATTTCGGATTCAGCGGCTGGCATGGTCACGACCCGGCGCTCTGGGAGCGCCTGCGCGAGGAGGCCCGGGTCCGCCGCGCGCAACGGGTGCCGCGCCGGTGCATTTTCGGCTCGGACATCGATGCGGACGCGGTGCGCATCGCGCTCGAGAACGGCCGCCGCGCCGGCGTCGCCGACTGGCTGCAGGCGGAACGGTGCGCACTCGGCGACGTACGCCGTCCGGCGGGCTCGCCCGGACTGGTGGTCGTCAACCCGCCGTACGGCGAGCGCATCGGTGCCGAATCCGGCCTGCCGGAGCTCTACGGTGCTCTCGGCAGCACGCTGCGCGAGCGCTTCTCGGGCTGGCAGGCGGCGTTGCTCACCGGCAATGCGCCGCTGGCCCGCAACCTCGGCATCTACGCCAGACGCACCCACCGTTTCTACAACGGCACCATCGAGTGTCGGCTGCTGCGGTTCGATCTGGACGGAGCCAGCGAGCAGCGGCCGGCGGAGGCGGTGCGCGCCGACTGGTCGGCCAGACCCGGCGCACGGATGTTCGCGAATCGTCTGCGCAAGAATTTGAAGCTGCTCGAATCCTGGGCCGGGCGTGAGCACGTCGAGTGCTTTCGCGTCTACGACGCCGACATGCCGGAGTACGCCTTCGCCATCGACCTCTACGGCCACGCTCCCCGTCACGCGTACGTCCAGGAATACGCGGCGCCGAGCACCGTGAATGCCGAGAGCGCACGCGAGCGGCGGCGCGAGGTGCTGGCGGTGCTCCCGGACGTGCTGTCGCTGCCCGTGGCGTGCGTGCATGCGCGCACGCGCAGGTCGCAGAAGGGCAGCGATCAATACACCAGGCACGGCACTGCCGCCCATGGCGGCGCCTCGCACGGCGGCGCCCGTCAGGGCACCCCGGCCGAGCGCCACGTCGTCCGCGAAGGCGGCCTGAAATTCTGGGTCAATTTCAGGGACTATCTGGACACGGGATTGTTCCTGGATCACCGGATGGTGCGGGACCTGCTGCGCGGCTGGGCCCGGGGCGCCGATTTCCTGAACCTCTTCTGCTACACGGGCAGCGCCACGGTGTATGCCGCGGCGGGCGGTGCGCGCTCCACCAGCAGCGTCGATCTGTCGAACAATTACCTGGATTGGGCGCGCGAAAATCTGTCGTTGAACGGGTACGTCGGGGCCGAGCACGAGTTGTTCCGCGACGATTGCCTGCCGTGGCTGGAGAGGCAGGCGGTGTGGGGCCCGCGTTTCGATCTGATCTTCCTGGATCCGCCGACGTTCTCGAATTCCAAACGGATGGACGGCGTGCTCGACGTGCAGCGCGACCACGTGGGCATGATACGCCGCGCCATGGCGCTGCTGCGCCCGGGCGGCCGGCTGGTGTTCTCGACCAACTACACGAAGTTCAAGCTGGACGTCGGCACGCTCTCGGACCTGGACGTCGAGGACATCAGCGCACGCACCATCCCGAAGGATTTCGAGCGCAATTCACGCATTCACCGCTGCTTCGTGGTGCGTTTCAAGCCGTGAGCGCCCGGCGGCGAGCGCTTCGCGCGCAAGGCGTCACAGCAGATCGCGCAGCCGGTAGTAGAGCATCGCGAACACCAGGGAGGGCCGCCGCAGCAGCGGGCCGCCGGGAAAATTGCGATGGGGAATCCGGGCGAACACGTCGAAGCGTTCGGCCGTGCCGGCCACGGCCTCGGCCACCAGCCTGCCGCCGAGGCCGGTCAACGTCATGCCGTGCCCGGAGAATCCCTGCAAATAAAATACGTTGGGTTTCAGCCGCCCGAAGTCGGGTGCGCGGGTCAGCGTGATGTCCAGGTAGCCGCCCCAGGCGTAGTCGATCTTCACGTCCGCGAGGCCGGGAAAGACGCGCACCATGCGCCGGCGCATGGCGCGGGCGAGATCGCGCGGTTGCACCGCGCTGTAACTGACCCGCCCGCCGAACAGCAGACGGTGGTCGGACGACAGCCTGAAATAGTCCAGTATCCAGTTGAGGTCGGCGACGGCGGCGTTGCTCGGCAGCAGCGCGCGCGCACGCCCCGGGTCGAGCGGTTCGCTGGCGGCGATGTAGGTGCCGACGCCGAGGACGCGCCGCGACAGCGAGGGCGCCACCGCGCCCAGGTACGCGTTGCCGCAGAGGATCAGATGGGCGCAGCGAATCGTGCCGTGCTCGGTCCGGACGCTCACCTCCCGGCCGTCGACGTAGCCGAGGACCCGGGTGTTCTCGAATATCTCCACCCCCTCGCGGGCGGCGCCGGCGGCCAGTCCTTCGGTGTATTTGAGCGGATGCAGATGTCCGCTGCGGGTGTCGATCAGTCCGCCCAGGTAGCGTTCGCTGTTCACGTGCGCCCGCAACTGGTCGCGGTCCAGCAACCGCGCCGACGCATAGCCATATTCGTCGTGCAGTTCGTGCACCCAGTCGTCGAGTTCCGACAGATGGCGCGCCTTGGTGGCCACGTGGAGGTGGTTGGGCCGGTAATCGCAGTCGATGCCGTAGCGTGCGATCAGTTCCTGCGTGCAGTCGAGCGCCTCCACCGACAGGTCGAACAGCCGGTGTGCATCCGCGGCGCCCACCTGGGCCTTCAACGCGGCCTGGCCGGCGGCCAGCCCGAAAATGGTCTGGCCCCCGCTGCGTCCCGATGCGCCGTAACCGACGAAGCGTGCCTCGACCAGGGCCACGCGGTAGCCGCGACGCGCGAGATGCAGCGCCGCCGACACGCCGGCGATGCCGCCGCCCACGACCACCACGTCGGCGCGCCGGTCGCCCTCCAGCCGTCGCGGCGTGCGGCCCGACGCCGACGCACTGGCGGCGTAATACGAGGACGCGGGCGGAAACGCCAGATTCATCCGACG
>CAZZWZ010000028.1:0-18101 GCA_964657955.1 uncultured Steroidobacteraceae bacterium | reverse complement strand
CCGGCATCGCCGCGGGCGTCGGCATCCGCACGGCCGTGGGCATCGGCATGGTCGCCACCGGCGGCATCCCCAATCACGGGTTGATGACGGCGCAGCACCCCCCGGTCATCGAGCACCAGCCCCACCAGTCTGTCCCCGCGCACCGAGCGCGCCCGCTCCAGCGCGCGGCGCCCGATGAAATCCCGGTTCGCGGGATCGAACGCCACGGTCCACGCCAGCCCCGATTCGAGGGGATGGTGCTGTTCGTCCATGTCCTGACCGTAGAGATTCATGCCCGCCTCCAAGCGCAGGGTGTCGCGCGCCCCGAGCCCGGCGGGCACGACGCCGGCGGCGGCGAGCGCGGCCCAGGACTTCGCGGCGAGCTCCGCCGGCAGCATGAGTTCGAAACCATCCTCCCCGGTGTACCCGGTGCGCGACAGGAACCACGCGCCGACCGGCGCCGCACTGAACGGCGCGATGTCGAGCGCGCGGGCGCGCTGGTCGGGCGGGAGTATGGAGACGGTTTTGGCTCTGGCATTCGGGCCTTGCACGGCGATCATCGCCAGGTCGTGCCGCGCTTCGACATGCACGTCGAAGGGCCGCGCGTGCTCGGTCAACCAGGCCTCGTCCCTGGCGAAGCATCCCGCATTGACGACGAGCCGAAAACGGTCGTCGGCCACGAAGTAGGCGATCAAGTCGTCGACGACGCCGCCCGTCGGCAGCAACATGCAGGAGTACAGCGCCCTGCCGGGCGCCAGCCTGCCCACGTCGTTGGCCAGCACGTACTGCAGACAGGCGCGCGCCCGCGGTCCGACCAGGTCGATCACCCGCATGTGCGATACGTCGAACATCCCCGCATCCCGGCGTACGGCATGGTGTTCGGCGATCTGCGAGCCGTAGTGCAGCGGCATGTCCCAACCGCCGAAGTCGACCACGGTGGCGCCGGATTCGAGGTGGATTCGGTGAAGCGGCGTTCTGGAGCCCATCGCATCTCTTCAGGCCAGGTTGAGAAACGGCCGCGGTTTCCCACGGGCCGCCCCTCTGTCCTCGATACCTGAGAGATCGAGCGCGTCGCGTCGGGCGCGTCGCACTGTTCCCCTTCGGTGGACCCGCGCTTTCACACGGGCCGCTCTCCAGAGATCGCGAGAGTCTGCCGTACCGTTGCCTGAGCGTTTCCGGGCGGTTGCGCCTTCGGCGGTCCTCGCAACGAGGACTCTCTCCAAGCAGCTCTTGACGCGATGCCCGCATCATACGAGCCGCGCGCCGCCGTAGCAACTACCGCAGCCGGGCGCGGATCACGAAGCGCCTGCGTCAGCGCGAGGATCAGGAACGTCACGTTTCCCGCGGCGCTCACGCCCCGGCTTCGACGCATGCCCCGCCGGTCAGGATTTCTTCAAGGCCGCGGCGTCGCGTGCCAACGACTCGATGCCGCCCCAGTCCCCGGTCGCCAGCATCTCGCGCGGGACCATCCACGATCCGGCGACGCACACCACGTTCGGCAGCGCCAGATACTGCGGCGCGCTCGCGCGCGTGATCCCTCCGGTCGGACAGAACCACACGTCGGAAAAAGTCGCGCCCAGTGCCCGCAACAAATCGAGCCCGCCCGCCGGCTCCGCCGGAAACAATTTCAACACGTTGAAACCCGCATTGCGCGCGGCGATCACTTCGGACGGCGTCATGACGCCCGGCAGCAGCGGAAAACGCGCTCCGCGCGATGCCCCGGCAAGCTCCGGCGTGAATCCCGGGCTCACGCCGAAGCGCGCGCCCACCCGGTCCGCGGCGGCGAACTCCATGGCGCGGCTGAGCGTGCCCGCGCCGATGACGGCGTCCGGCACCGCCTTGCGCACGGCATCGATGGCCGCGAACGCCACCGGCGTGCGCAGGGTGATTTCGAGCACCGACAGCCCGCCCGCGAGCAAGGCGCGCGCCAGCGGCACCGCGTGGTCCAGTTCGGTGATGGTCAATACCGGGATGACGGGCGTGAGCGCGAGGATGTCGCGAATGTTCATCGGCGGCTCGCCGCCACGGCACGCGCCCGCGCATGCATCGTCGCTCTCCGCGGCCACCGCCGCGCCCGCGAACACGTGCGGGCAGAAGCCGGTGCGTGCGGACGAATGGCGGCTGCGTTGCGCGGCATGGCGCATTGTGACACATCGGTAAGACTTACTAGAATGCATGCGCAAGTGCTAGGCTCCCGGGCTAACATTCCATCAATGAACGGGACAGGCAGCGAGCCGCCATGAGCCAGATCGATCCCCCAGCCGTCCGCCATCCGGATGAGGACACGTTGGCCCGTGATCTGGCCCGACGCATCGGCGCTGACCTCGCCGCGGCCATCGACGCGCGGGGCATGGCCAGTCTGGTGGTGTCGGGCGGCAAATCGCCCGTCAAGCTGTTCGCGGCGTTGCGCGTGCAGCGGCTCGACTGGAGCCGCGTCTGCGTGGCGCTGGCCGACGAGCGCTGGGTGGAACCCGGCGATGTCGACAGCAACGAGAGACTGGTGCGCGAGCATCTGCTGGTGGACGCCGCGGCCGCCGCACGCTTTGCCGGGCTGAAGAACGGCGCTCCCACGCCGGACGTGGGCGCCGTCTCGGCCTGGGAGACGTTCGCGCGGGTGCCGCGTCCCTTCGACGTGACGGTGCTCGGGATGGGCGACGACGGCCATACGGCGTCCTTGTTTCCCAGATCACCCAATCTGTCCGGCGCACTGGATGTCGCAGCCGCCGCGGGCTGCGTCGGCATGTGGTCGCCCGCGGCCCCGCACGCGCGGCTCAGCCTGAACGTGTCAGCCCTGCTCGGATCACGGCGCATCGTGCTGCTGCTCATCGGCGAGACCAAGTGGCGGGTTTACGTCGCCGCGAGCCGGCCGGGCGCGGTGCACGACATGCCGGTGCGCGCGCTGCTGCGACAAACCCGAACGCCCTTCGAAGTGAACTGGTCGCCATGAGGAAATTGCCGTGAACACAAAGTTGAGCCCCGTCAAACCCGACCGACGGTTGCAGGATGAGCGCATCGCGCTGGGGAAGGACGCCATCAAGGCCTCGTTCCTGGACGACCTGTTCTACGTGCTGGGGAAATTTCCGGCGCTTGCCACGGAGAACGACTATTACATGGCGCTCGCGTACGCCGTGCGCGACCGGATGCTGCAGCGCTGGATCAGCACGGCCGCCGTCTACACGCAGAACGCCTCGCGCACCGTGGCCTACCTCTCCGCCGAATTCCTCATGGGTCCGCATCTCGGCAACAATCTCATCAACCTCAACATCTTCGACACCGTCAAGGAGTGCATGACGGAGCTCGGCCTGAATTTCGAACAGCTGCTGGGCAAGGAGGAGGAGCCCGGGCTGGGCAACGGCGGTCTCGGCCGGCTGGCGGCCTGCTTCATCGATTCGCTGGCCACGCTGGAGGTGCCGGCCATCGGCTACGGCATCCGCTACGAGTTCGGCATCTTTCATCAGGAGATCATCGACGGCTGGCAGATCGAAAAGACGGACAAGTGGCTGCGCTTCGGCAATCCCTGGGAGCTGGTGCGCCCGGAATGGGCGGTCGAGGTGAAGTTCGGCGGTTCGACGGAACAGTACATCGACGAGCACAACCGGCTGCGCGTGCGCTGGGTGCCGCACAAGATCGTCGCCGGCGTGCCGTACGACACGCTGATCCTGGGCTATCGCAGCAACACGGCGAACACGCTGCGTCTGTGGCGTGCCGAGGCACCCGAGTCCTTCGACTTCGCGATTTTCAACAGCGGCGATTATTACGGCGCCGTGAACCAGAAGGTCACGTCGGAGAACCTGAGCAAGGTGCTGTATCCGAACGACCAGGAGCTGCGCGGCAAGGAGCTGCGCCTCGAGCAGCAGTTCTTCTTCGTCTCCTGCTCCCTGCAGGACATGTTCCGCATCCTGCTGCGGCAGAAGCTCACCATCGATCGATTCCACGAGAAGTTCGCCGTGCAGTTGAACGACACCCATCCGGCCATCGCCATCGCGGAGCTCATGCGGCTGCTGGTCGACGAGTATCTGATGCCCTGGGCCGACGCGTGGCGCGTCACCTGCAAGACGTTCGCCTACACCAATCACACCCTGCTGCCCGAGGCGCTCGAACGCTGGTCGGTCGCGGTCTTCGGACGCGTGCTGCCGCGCCACCTGCAGATCATCTATGAGATCAACGCACACTTTCTCGAGGAGGTGCGCATCCGCTTCCTCGGCGACGAGGCGCGCATCTCGCGCATGTCGCTGATCGACGAGAGCGGCGAGCGGTACGTGCGGATGGCGCACCTGGCCTGCGTCGGCAGCCATGCCATCAACGGGGTCGCCGATCTGCATTCGGAGCTGCTCAAGCGCGACGTGCTGGCGGACTTTTATGCCCTGTGGCCGCACAAATTCAGCAACAAGACCAACGGCGTGACGCCGCGCCGCTGGATGGTGCTGTGCAATCCCAAGCTCTCCGACCTGATCACGCATCACATCGGCGACGGCTGGATCAAGGATCTGGCGCAGTTGCGCAAGCTCGAGCCGCTGGCCGAGGATGCGGATTTCCGCACCCGCTGGCGCGATATCAAGCAGGCCAACAAGCGCGCCTTCGCCGCGCTGGCGCTGGCGCGGACCGGCATCTCCATCGACCCGAACTCCATGTTCGACGTGCTGGTCAAGCGCATCCATGAGTACAAGCGTCAGCACCTGAAGGTGCTGCACATCGTGTCGCTGTATCACGCCATCAAATCAAATCCCTCGCTCACCGTGCAGCCGCGCACCTTCATCTTCGGCGGCAAGGCGGCGCCGGGTTACCACCTCGCCAAGCTGATGATCAAGCTGATCACCTCGGTGGGCGAGGTCGTGAACCGCGACCCCGACGTGCGGAACCGGCTGAAAGTGGTTTTTCTGCCGAATTTCAACGTCACCAACGGACAGCGCGTGTACCCGGCGGCCGACCTGTCGGAGCAGATTTCATTGGCGGGCAAGGAGGCCTCCGGCACCGGCAACATGAAGTTCTCCATGAACGGCGCGCTGACCATCGGCACGCTGGACGGTGCCAACATCGAGATCCGCGAGGAAGTCGGCGCCGAGAATTTCTTCCTCTTCGGGCTGAGCGCGGAGGAGGTGTTCGCGCAGCAGGCGCGCGGCTACCGCCCGATGGATTTCTACAACGCGAATTCCGGACTGCGGGAGGTGATCGATCTCATCCGCAGCGGCTTCTTCTCACGGGGCGACGCCGATTTGTTCAGACCGCTCATCGACGGCCTGATGCACCAGGATCCCTACCTGTTGTTCGCCGACTTCCAGTCGTATGTGGAGTGCCAGGACCGCGTGGCCGCGGTCTACGGCGACACCGAGCGCTGGACGCGCATGTCCATCCTCAATTCGGCGCGCAGCGGCAAGTTCTCCTCGGATCGCACCATCCGCGAGTACTGCAAGGACATCTGGCGGGTCAATGCCGTGCCGATCAACCTGTTGACGCACGATCAAGCAGGAATCGCATAGTGCGGCGCAGAGGCTCGGCCGCACCCCACAGGAGCTGATCGCCCACGGTGAAGGCCGAGAGATACTCGCCGCCCATGGCAAGTTTGCGCAGGCGGCCGATCGGAATGGTCATGCGGCCGCTGACCGCGGCCGGCGAGAGTTCCGCCATCGAGCTGGCGCGATCGTTGGGTATCACGCGCACCCAGGGATTGCCGCCCGCGAGCAGCGCCTCGATCTCGGTCATGGGCACGTCGCGCCGCAATTTGATGGTGAGCGCCTGGGCGTGACAGCGCATGGACCCCACCCGCACGCACAGGCCTTCGACCGGCACCGGGTTGGCCTCGGTTCCCATGATCTTGTTCGACTCGTCCCCCGCTTTTTTCTCCTCGCGGCTCTGGCCGTTGCCGAGATCCTCGGCGATCCAGGGGATCAGGCTCGCCGCGAGCGGCACCCCGAAATGCGACTGCGGGAAATCGGCTGAACCCAGCGCCCGGCTCACGGCGCGATCGATGTCCAATATGCCCGCCGCCGGATCTCGCAGCGACGGCGCGGCGGCCCGGTGCAGCGCGCCCATCTGTTCGAGCAGCTCGCGCATGTTCTGCGCGCCGGCGCCCGATGCGGATTGATAGGTCATGGCCGATATCCATTCCACCAGCCCGGCGCGCATCAGTCCGCACACGGCCATCAGCATCAGCGACACCGTGCAGTTGCCGCCGATGAAATCCCGGATGCCCCGTTCGCGCGCCGCCTGCATGACGTGCAGGTTCACCGGATCGAGAACGATGACCGCACGCTCGTGCATGCGCAGCGTCGACGCCGCGTCCACCCAGTAACCCTGCCAGCCGGCGGCCCGCAGCTTCGAATGCACGGCCTCGGTGTAGTCACCACCCTGGGCGCTGACGAGCAGGGGAAGGCGCGCCAGTGCCGCGATGTCGTGGGCATCCTGCACCGTCGCCGCCCCCTGCCCCACGTCGGGCGCGGGGGCTCCGGCCTGCGTGGTGCTGAAGAACGTCGGTGCCACCCACGCAAAGTCGTCTTCCGCACGCATGCGCTCGAGCAGGACCGAGCCCACCATGCCGCGCCAACCGATGATCCCGACCTGCTTCATCACGGCATCATAGACCTTCATGACACCATCACAAACTCCGGCGCCGGCGCGCGCAGGTTGTAGTGCGACGCCATGGAGTACCCATAGGCGCCGCACGTCGCGATCAACAGCACGTCCCCCTCGGCGGTGGGCGGCAGCCAGCGGTCGGCGCCGAATTGATCGGCCGTCTCGCAGATCGGACCCACCACGTTGACCCGCTCGCTCGCGGGCTCGTCGAGCCGGGTCAGATTGCGGATGTCGTGATGCGCGCCGTACAGGGCCGGCCGGATCAAGGAATTCATCCCCGTGGCGATCCCGACGTAACGAACGTCGCCCTTGCCCTTCAACTGCGTGACCTGCGCCACCAGCACACCCGCGGCGGCCACCAGGAAGCGGCCCGGCTCCATCCAGAACTGCAGGTGCGGCAGTTTTTCCTTCAGCGCACCGATCCCGCTTTCCAGGGCGGCGAAGTCCATGCCCGCCTGCCCCGGCTGCTCCGGCACGCCGATCCCGCCGCCGAGATCGATCACCCGCACGTCCGGGAAGCGGGCCGCCAGGTCCGACAGCAGGCGGCCGGTCTCGATCCAGTTCGCCGCATCGAAAACGCCGCTGCCCGCGTGCGCATGCAGGCCGGTCACACGCACGCCGTGCGCCGCCACCAGTGCGGTCAGTTCGTCGATCTCGGCGAGGGAGATCCCGAACTTGGAGCGGACACCCGCGGTGCGCACGTGCTGGTGGTGTCCGCGGCCGAAGCCCGGATCGAGACGCACGAACACCTCCCGGCCGCGAAACAATTCGGGCCACGCGCTGAGCGGGTAGAGGTTGTCCAGGGTGACGTGCACGCCCTTCGCCAGCCCGAACTCATATTCGCCGCGCGGCGCGAAGTTCGGCGTGAACAGCACGCGCTCCGGCGTCAATCCGGGCACGCACGCAAACGCGTGCTCGAGTTCGCCCCGCGACACGCATTCCAGCATGAGGCCCGCGGCGTGCACGCGGCGCAGGATGTCGGGGTGCCAGTTCGCCTTCATGGCGTAGGCCCAGCGCTCGACCGACTTGACCCCGAGCACGGCGGCGATGGCGGCATCCAACGTGGCCACGTCGTAGACGAACGCGGCCGTGGTGCGCGCGGCGATGTCGCACAGCTGCCGGCGCTTGGCGGGTTCCTCCCACCAGCTCGAAGCCGGCGGCCCGGGCTGTCTGGCGGCGAACAATTGCTGCCAGGTCGGACCCAGCACCGTGTCCGAGCCGATGCTCTGGATCAGGCGTTCGTGCAGCTGGTGCACCAGGCGATCGCCCTGCGCCTCGTCGATGACGAAGGTGAAATTCAGGTCGTTCGCGGCCTGGGTGACCAGGTAGATCTTGTGATCCTGGAACAGCTCGAAGGCGGCTCCCAGCTCGTGCAGGATGCCGCGGATGTTGTGCCCGAGCAGGCTCAAGCTCGCGCACGGTCCCAATATCTCCACCCGGCACAACTGGCCGAGCGAGGCGCTGAGGCGCGCGAGCGCCGAGGGATCGAGGGTGTTCGCGGCGGGGTCCAGGGACACCGTGACATTGGTCTCGGAGGTGGACACCAGATCGACGGACATGCCGTGCTGTTTGAAGATTTGAAAGGCATCAGCCAGGAAACCCACCTGGTGCCACATGCCCGGGCTGTCCATGGAGATGAGCGTGATGCCTTTCTTGATGGCGATGGCCTTGACCTGCGCTGCGCTGTCCGCCACGTTCCCCGACACGATGGTGCCTTCCAGTCCCGGCGCCTGCGTGGCGTACACGTGCAGCGGAATCCCGTACTGCCGCACCGGCAGCACGCAGCGCGGATGCAGGATCTTCGCGCCGTTGCTGGCGATTTCCTGCGCTTCGTCGTAGTGCAGCGCGCGCAGGAGCCGCGCCGTAGGCACCAGCCGCGGGTTGGCGCTGAACAGGCCGGGCACGTCGGTCCAGATCTCCAGCCGCATGGCGGCGAGCTTCGCGGCGAAATAAGCGCCCGAGGTGTCGGAACCACCCCGCCCGAGCAGCACCGTGTCGCCCGCCGCATTGGCGGCGATGAAGCCCTGCGTGATCACGACGCCCTCGAGCGCCCGCCATTCTCGTTGCAAATCCGGGTTGGGCGCGAAATCACAGGTTGCGGACAGCAGGCCGGCCTTTTCATTCCCGGTGCGGATGTCGGCGCACAGGACCTGCCGCGCGTCCACCCACACCGTGCGGATGCCCTGGGCGTTCAAAAACGCGGCGCCCAGGCACGTGGCCAGCAGTTCCCCCATGGCCATGACCCGCGCACGGATGCGGTCGCTCGATTCGCGGGTCTCGGCGACGGCCAGCGCCATGCGGCGCAATTCCTCGATGAAGCCCGCATAGCGTCCATCCAGATCGCAGCCCAGGCCGAGGGCCAGGTCGCGGTGGCCCCGGTCGATCCGGTCGAGAATGGGTTCGTGCGCGCCCTCGATGGCGGCCGACAAGAGGGCTTCGAGCCGGTCGGTGACCCCGGACAGGGCCGAGTGCACCACCACGGGCCTCAAGGCCTCCGCCATGCGCTCGCGCAGCACCTGCGCGATGTTGTGCCAGTTGGCGGCGGAGGAGACGCTGGTGCCGCCGAATTTGAGGACCACCCAGGGTGGGTTGCCGGCGCTCGCGGCCGTGCCGACGGCCGTGCCGCTCATCAGTCTTCTTCGAAGATGTCTTTCAGCTCTTTCTCGAGCTGACGCTCGGCCAGCACGTCCTCGACCCGGCTCCATGCGGCCTTGCCCTTCTTGCCGGCCGCCGCCGCCTTGGGCCGGCGCTCCGCGCGTTCGATCAATGGATCGAAATCGTGTGATTCTTCGGCTTCGCCAAGAAATTCATCGTCGATATCGAAATGTTCGTCTTCGCGTTCGCTCATCGTTTGAGAAAAGCCCTTGAAATCAACAGGATCGATCCGCGCACACCGTGAAGCTGCGCACTATATCCGATTCTGTCCGGCATTCAACTAGCAGCGACCTCAAGTCCCCGTCAACGCAGCGTCGCCGCGTTCCGGCAATGCTCCCTGCGCGATGGCGCGATTCACCGCCGACACGACGGCCAGCAGCGAGGCCGTCACGATGTTGGCGTGCATGCCGCAGCCGAACAGCGTCTGCCGGGATCGCGTGGTGATCTCGATATAGGCCACTGCGTTGGCCCCGCTACCCTTGCCGCGGGAGTGCTCCTCGTAGGACAGTACGTCGAAGGGCAACCCGAGCGCATCCACCAGGGCATCGATGGGTCCCGACCCCTGCCCGTGCCAGGTCTCGGCGCGCCCCGCACGTTCGATCTGCAGGGCGAGACGCTCGGTGTCCGCCCCGTCGCCGGAGGCTGCCAGTTGATGCGAGCGATAGACGAAAGGCGCCCGCGGCGCCAGATATTCCCGGGTAAATAGATCCCATAATTCCTTGGATGTCAGCTCTTTACCCGAAATATCTGCTGCCGCTTGTACGGTGCGGCTGAATTCGATCTGCAACCGGCGCGGCATGGCGAGCTGGTAGTCGCGTTCCAACAAATACGCCGTGCCGCCTTTCCCGGACTGGCTGTTCACCCGGATGATGGAGTCGTAGGAACGCCCCAGGTCCGATGGGTCCACCGGCAGATAGGGAACATCCCAGAGGTCGCCCTCGGCGCGGGCCGCCAGCCCCTTCTTGATGGCGTCCTGATGCGATCCGGAGAACGCCGTGAAGACCAGATCCCCCACGTACGGATGGCGCGGATGGATGGGGAGCTGATTGCACGCCTCCGCGCACCGCGCGGCTTCATTGATATTGGAAAAATCCAATTTCGGATCAATGCCTTGCGTGTAAAGGTTGAGAGCCAGCGTAACGATGTCCACATTGCCGGTCCGCTCGCCGTTGCCGAACAAGGTGCCCTCCACCCGTTCGGCACCCGCCATGACGGCGAGCTCGGCGGCCGCGATGCCGGTGCCGCGGTCGTTGTGAGGATGCACGCTCAGCACGATGCAGTCGCGCCTCGCCACGTGCCGCAGGAACCATTCGATCTGGTCGGCATAGATGTTCGGCGTCGCCATCTCCACCGTGGCGGGCAGATTGAGGATGGACTTGCGCTGCGGCGTGGGTTCCCACACCGCGTTCACCGCATCGCAGATTTCAACGGCGAAGTCGAGCTCGGTGCCCGTGAAACTCTCCGGACTGTACTGAAAAACCCACTCGGTATCGCGGTCCCGCTCGGCATGTTCGCGCACGACGGTGGCGCCTTGCACGGCGATGTCGCGGATGCCCGCGCGGTCGGTGCAAAACACCACGCGACGCTGCGCGACGGACGTGGAATTGTAGACGTGCACGATCGCCCGCCGGGCCCCCTTCAGCGACGCATAGGTGCGGGCGATCAACTCGGGGCGCGCCTGGGTCAGCACCTGGATGGTAACGTCCTCAGGAATCAGCTCTTTCTCTATGATTTCTCTAACAAAATCGAAGTCCATTTGCGACGCGGCGGGAAAGCCCACCTCGATTTCCTTGAACCCGATCTTCACCAACATGTCGAACATGCGGCGCTTTCTGGCCGCATCCATGGGCTCGATCAACGCCTGATTGCCGTCCCGCAAGTCGACGCTGCACCACAGGGGCGGACGACTGATGACCTGGCTCGGCCAGGTACGCCCGGCGAGGTCGATGGGTTTGAAGGACGGATACTTGCTGGATGGGTTTTGCAACATGGTGTGTTCCCGCTGAAATGGTTTTGCCTCCGCACCCCGATTCGAAGAGGTTGGTGAGGATTGTCGCGGTCTTGTAAGCGCCGACCGGTAGCGCGAGTGGGTGGCGCCTAGCGGCGCAGCAGCAGCGCAAGCAATACGGCACGACGCACGTGGCGCGGGCCGGAGCTCGGGATGTGGGCGATCGACGACTTCATGGCTGGGAACTTACCATCGCCGGCGCGCCGCTGGCAAGTTGCCGGCGGCCCGGGGCGGGCGGCCGGCACGACTCGCGGCGCGGCCGCGGTCACGCCCTGGCGCTCACGCAGCGCCCTTGTAGTCTCTTCCCTTCCAACGAGCCCCGCTGCCGCGCCAATGGCCGAACGCGGAGCCCAGGGTCGCGGCCATGTAGAACGAGGCGATGACCGGCAGGGCCGACACCCAGGCGAGGCTGCGCCCGTACCGGCGCAGCGTGGGGCAGTAGCTCACCGCACCCAGCACGACGGCGGTCACGCCGCAGAGACGCTGCCACCCGTGCGCCAGCAAGGCCACCGCCAGCGGCGCCCACCACACCAGCGCCATGCCGAACAAAGCGCAGGCCAGGAGCGCGGCGGAGTGGCGCAGCTGCGTGAAGGCCGTGCGCGAGATCATGTCCCAGATGTCCCGGAAACGGGGATACGGACGCAGCGAGGTCGCGAGCGTCGAATGACCAAGATAGATCGCACCCCCGAGCTTCACCCGGCCGGCGAGCGTCACGTCGTCGATGAGAGCTCCACGGATGGCGGCGATGCCGCCGATCCGCTGCAGGGCATCGCGACGGATCAAGACGGTGCCGCCCGCCGCCGCCGCGACTCCCGAGGTGGGATCGTTGACCTTGGCGAACGGGTACAGCATCTGGAAGAAATAAACGAACGCCGGCACCAGCAGGCGCTCGGCCCGGCTCGCACAGTTCAGCCGCACCATCTCGCTCACCATGTCGACGCGCGGGGTCTCGATCCGCGACACCAAGGTCGCGAGATGCGAGGGGTCGTGCACGATGTCGGCGTCCACGAACAGCAACAGGGGGGCCGAGCCGGCCGCGACCCCCTGGTCGAGCGCCCACAGCTTGCCCGACCAGCCCTCGGGTTTGGACCGGCCCGACAGCACCTCGAAGTTGGCGAGAGCTGCGGTGGCAGTGGCAGCCGCGGCCGCAGCCGCCATGGCGACCGCGGCGGTGCCGTCGTGCGATCCGTCGTCGACGAGGATGATCCGAAAGCTGCCCGCGTACCGTTGGGACAACAGCGACGTCACCACCGCCCCGATGGTGTCCGCTTCGTCCCGGGCCGGAATCACGATGTCGACGGCGGGAGATTCGAGGGGAGTGCCGGACGACAGCTCGGGAGTGGATGACCAAAATCTGCCGTGCGCGAAGAACAGGTACACCCATACGGCCAGCGTCAGCAGGGCGAGCACGGTGAACCGCCGAGGTCAGGCCCAGCCGGCGATTTGCCGCTGGATGATGGATGCCAGCAGGTCGACGTGCGGTTCGTCGTCGTTCAGCGCGGGCACCAGCGTGAGTCGTTCGCCGCCCAGTTCGAGAAACTTGTCGCGATATTCCATCGCCACTTCTTCCAGGGTCTCCAGACAGTCCACCGCGAAAGAAGGCGAAACCACCGTCAACTTGCGCAGCCCCCGTTTGGCCAGCGCCTTCAGCGTGTCCTCGGTGTAGGGCTGCAACCAAACCACCGAGCCGAAACGGGACTGGTAGCAATGCGAATAGTCCTCCGGCCGCAGGCCCAGGCGCGCCACCACCAGTCGCGTGGTGGTCTCGGCCTGCATCTGATAAGGATCGCCCTCCTTCACGTACACCGCCGGGATGCCGTGATACGAGAAGAGCAGATGGGAACGCTCGCCGATCTGCGTCCAGTGATTCTCGATGCTCGCCGTCAGGGCCCGGATGTAGCCGGGGTCGTCGAAGTAGTCGTTGACGAATCGCGTCTCCGGGAGCCATCGCCAGCGCTTCAGCACCCGGCTCGTGCGATCGAACACCGAGCCGGTGGTCGACGAGCAATACTGCGGATACAGCGGCAACACCAACAGCCTATTCACGTTCTGTTCGGCGAGACTTTGAATGGCGCTCTTGATCGACGGATTGCCGTACGTCATCCCCAGCGCGACGCGCACGTCATCGCCCAGGCGCGTCCGCAACAGCGTCCCGACCTTCGTGATCAAGCGCTTCGAATACACGGCCAGCGGCGAGCCGCCGTTCATCCACACCTTGCGGTAGTTCCGCACGGTACGGATGGGTCGGAACGGCAGGATCACGCCATACAGAAGCGGCAGCCATACCAGGCGCGAGGTGTCGATCACCCGCCGGTCGCCGAGAAATTCCCGCAGGTACCGCTGCACTGCAAAGTAGGAGGGGGAATCGGGGGTGCCGAGATTGACGAGCAACACGCCGATCCGGGAAGGCGTCGCCGCGGCTTGCGTCACGGCGCGGTAGTAAGCCATTAAACCGGTCCTTTGAAAATCAGCCGGCAGTATACCCGCGCGACGCAACGACATTGGCACCGCGCATCCGCAGGATTGCGCCCACGTCCGCAAATGGAAGCTGACTGTTTTTATATACAGTCCGAGGCCGCCGTGTTATGTTCTGGGCGGGGCGCCGGGATTCGGCGGAAACTCCACAGCTGTGGTCGCAAAAGCCCCGCGCAGCAGACGAGGTCACGCATGGCGAACCGTAAAACCACCACGACCCGGCATCACGCCCACCCGGCGCGACGGCCATCCTCGGCGCGGGCCGATGCGGGCGATCCCGGCCATGGCTCGGTGCCGGATTCATTGCACGACGCCATCGAGGCCGAGCGGGACAACTTGTCGAAGGCCGAATCCCTGATGGGGTGCCTGGCGATTGCCATGGAGCACGACGATTCCAGGGAAGCGCCCTACTATCCGGACATCGCCCGGATGGCGCGCCGGATGATCAAGACCTCCATCGACAATCTGGACTCGCTGACTCTGCGCCGTCACATGTCGCGCAACAAGGTCGAGGAGAACGCGATGAGATCCTACGGGGTCCGGCGATGCGATACGCGGCGACAGGATGCGCTGCCCGTTTCGCAGACGGTGAACTGAAGCCCGTTCCGATTACCGCGGCAGCCGGTGGGATCGTCAGCGATGCTCGGGCGTCGGCGGTTTCAGTGACTTGTCGAGAAGTTCGGTGCGGTTGACCGCCACGTCACGGGGCGCATCCACCCCGATCCGCACCTGGCTGCCGCGGATCTCCAAAATGGTCAGCGTGATATCGGAGCCGATCGTGAGCGCCTGGGTGGCTCGTCGGGTCAGAATGAGCATGGTCCACTACCTCCTGTCTCGACGCGTGCCGCGCTGCGTGCAGCGAGCCGCGCAAAGCGCACCGCGCCGCCCCTTACTCTCCCACTCACCGGCATTATAGTGTCTCGACACTATAGTACTCAAGGATCGAACCTTGATGCGTGCGCCGCCGTTCCTCCAGTCCCCACCGCTCGATGCTGCGCAAACTGGGTGCGGAGGTCAGGACCCGTCGCGAATCGCGCAACCTCACGCAGGAAAAGCTGGCGCTCAAAGCCGACCTCAGTACTACAGTGGTGCGCAGGATCGAGAAAGGAGTGCAGAACTTCGAGATCGGCACCCTGCTGGCCATCGCCGAGCAGCTCAACGCGTCGGCGGCGGAATTGTTCGCGGACGCCGAGAAGCGATCGTAAGCCGCCCGGCGTCATTGAGCCGGCGACGATGCGCCCTCTATACTGCCGCGCAGGACACCTGGCCGCGCGGCTCAACCGGTCCGTCAGCCCACATGAACTCCTGCACCGCTCATTCCCGCAATCCGTCATGACATGGATGACCCCAGGCGAAGCCGAAGCGCTGCGGCTGAGTCTGGCGGTGGCCCTGCGCAGCGTTCTCTGCAGCCTGGCGCCTGCCGTCTTGGTGGCCTGGCTGCTCACCCGGCGACATTTTCTCGGACGCACCGCGCTCGACGTGATCGTCCACCTGCCCCTCGTCCTGCCGCCCGTGGTGGTGGGCTACCTGCTGCTCGTGGTGTTCGGCACCCACGGCGTCATCGGTGCGTGGTTGAAGTCGGCACTCGGCGTACAACTCGTGTTCTCGCGCAACGGTGCCGCGCTGGCGTCCGCCGTGATGTCCTTTCCCCTGATGGTCAGAGCCATGCGCCTATCCTTGGAAAACGTGGATCGCGGCCTGGAGGAGGCCGCGCGCACCCTGGGCGCCGGTGCCCTCGACCGCTTCCTGACCATCACCCTGCCGTTGATGTTGCCGGGCATACTCGCCGGCGGGATCACCGCTTTTTCCGCGGCGCTCGGCGAGTTCGGCGCGGTGATCACCTTCGTGTCGAACATTCCGGGGGAGACCCGGACGTTGCCGTTGGCGCTGTACACGGCGCTGCAGACACCGGACGGCGATCAAGCCGCCGCGCGTCTCGCGTGCCTGTCGCTGGGCCTGGGCTTCACGGGGTTGACGTTCTCCGAGTGGTTCGCGCGGCGCGTGCGCCGCCGGCTCGGTCCCTGATGCTGCGCGTCGCCGCCGCCACGCGTCGCGGGGAGTTCGCACTCGATGCCGCGTTCGAGCGGCCGACCCCCGGCGTGGTGGCGCTGTTCGGACGTTCGGGCTGCGGCAAGAGCACGCTGGTCAACATCATCGCGGGACTGCTGCAGCCGGAGAACGGGCGGGTCACGCTCGACGGGACGGTGCTTCTCGATACGCAAAGCCGTTTCAGCATGCCCGCCGAGCATCGCAGGATGGGCTACGTCTTCCAGGATGCCCGGCTGTTTCCGCATCTGCGGGTCGCCGCCAATCTGCGCTATGCGGCAACCCGCGCCGGCACCCCGGCCTTCGTGGGGTTCGATGCGGTGGTCGAGCTGCTGGGTCTCGGCGGACTGATGCAGCGGCGTACGCAGGGACTTTCCGGCGGCGAGCGGCAGCGCGTCGCCATCGGCCGGGCCCTGCTCACGCAACCGCGGCTGCTGCTGCTCGACGAACCGCTGGCCGCGCTCGATCGGGCGCGTCGCGAGGAAGTGCTGCCGTATCTGGAAATCCTGCGCGATCAGCTGGCCATTCCGATGGTTTACGTGACGCATCGCTTCGAGGAGGTGCTGCGCCTCGCCACCTCGCTCGTGCTCATGGACGAGGGACGGGTGGTCGCGCAGGGAGGGGTGGGCGACATGAGCCTCGACCCGCGTCTTCGCGCCATCATCGGCAGGGACGAGGTGGGCGCCATCATCGACGGCACGGTGCTCGGCACCGATCCCTCGAGCCGCCTCACGCGGGTGCGCGTGGGTCGCGGCGAGATCAACGTCAGGACCGGGCGGCTCGCGCCGGGAATCGCGCTTCGCGTGCAACTGCTGGCGCGAGACGTCATCGTATCCACCCGCCCGCCGCAACATCTCAGCGTGCGCAACAGTCTGGCCGGCATCGTCACCCACATCCATCACGACGATGCCGACTCGGATCTCATCACCCTCGACATCGGCGGCGCCGAGATCCTGGCGCGCATCACCGGGGCGGCCACCCGCGACCTCAACCTGCGGCCCGCGGCGCCGGCATGGGCGCTGATCAAATCGGTGTCGCTGCAGGGACACGCGTTCGCCACGCCTACTTGAGCCGCGTCCCCAGGTGCATGATGCCGACGATGTGATCCTCGGGCAGCAATCCGAGCTCGCGCTTCACTCCGGCATCGTAGGCCGCCGCGCCGGTTTTCCACATGACGCCGTACCCCAGATCGTGCGCGGCCAGGAAGAGGTTCTGCGCCGCCGCGGCCGTGGCGACGATCTGCTCGATCTCCGGAATCTTGGTCTGGTCCCGGCGCACCACGCAGGCGACGACCACGATGGTGGGCGAGCGGAAGACCTTGTCGCGCTCCGCGGCGAACTGCTCGTCGTTCATGGCAGGCAACCGCGCGCGCTTGGCCGCGGCGGCCGCCTCCGCGAAGCGTTCCCGCTGCGCTGCACCGAGCACCATCAGTTTCCAGGGCTTGAGCCGCCCGTGATCCGGGGCGCGGGCCGCCGCTTCGAGGATGGTCGCCAGATGCGCCGACGTCGGTCCGGGCAGAGCCAGTTTCGCCGCCGACGAACGCGACGCGATTGCCGCCGATAATTCCATGAACCACCCTTAAGGTTGCGATACGAACCGAGAAACACCGTCTGATGAGCTATGATCGGCTCCGGATCGGGCCGCGCCGACCCGCATGGACCGTCGTGCGGCCGGGTGCCGATCGGACAATCCGCAATTATAGCCGTCGTTTTTGAAGGAGCATTGCATGAACCGTATTCTTCTGGCATCGATCGGCACGCTCGCGAGTGCTGCCGTCCTTGCGGCGCCCGTCACCTACGTGCTCGACCCGCGTCATACCTACCCCAGTTTCTCGGCCGACCACATGGGCGGCCTGTCCGTCTGGCGCGGCAAGTTCACCGACACGACGGGCAAGGTGGTGTACGACAAAGAGGCGAAATCCGGCACCATCGACATCACCGTGAACATGGGCTCCGTCGATTTTGGCATGGCCAAGATGGACGAGCACGCCAAGTCGCCGGAAATCTTCGATACGGCCAAGTACCCGACCGCCACGTACACGGGCAAGTTCACCAAGTTCAACGGTGCAGCCCCGACGGAGGCCCAGGGCACGCTGACCATGCACGGCGTCACCAAGCCCGTGACGTTGATGATCGATTCCTTCCTCTGCAAGCCGAACCCGATGACGAAGAAAGAGGTGTGCGGCGCGGATGCGACCGCGAGCTTCAATCGCGCCGACTTCGGCGTGAACTACGGCGAGGCTTACGGCTTCAAGATGGACGTGAAGCTGCAGATTCAGGTCGAAGGCAGCCCCTCCGCCTGATCGTTGCCGGGTGCGGGCAGCGCAGGGTTGCGCTGCCGGCGCCCGTGCCGCCGCCTGCGACATTAC
>CAZZWZ010000027.1:0-18179 GCA_964657955.1 uncultured Steroidobacteraceae bacterium | reverse complement strand
CCTGCCGCGCGCGCCTGCTGCGCGCGTCGCGCCCGCGAGCGGCAGCCGAGCGCGGCTTGACCGGCTGTTTTTCGTGATATATCGTATACCAGCACAACGAAGAAGGCTGGCACCGGTCCGGACGCTGTTCGGACATCCGTTTGTGGGGGGAGATCCAAGTGAGTCAATCGCTGCAGGTCGACGCGCGCATCGGGGTCGGGCCCGATCAAAGGGCATGGGCGCAAAGACGCCGATGTCGCCGGGCTCGAAGCTCTCACGACCGCGTCGGTCAACCTTTCATTTCCTGCTTGATCGATGGGTACCAGGGCGCTCGGGCTCCCTGGCTGACTTCTATGTCTGTCGGTTCGACACGAGGATAACGACAATGAATGCGAACGTGAATGTGGGACACGGCATGGCATCCGGCGCTCCGACCGGCTCGGCTCTCGCCAATCCGTGGGTGCAGTTGGTCATCGGCGTCATCTGCATGGCGTGCGTCGCCAATCTGCAGTACGGGTGGACGTTGTTCGTCAACCCCATCGATGCGAAGTATCACTGGGGGCGCAGCGCGATCCAGGTCGCTTTCACCATCTTCGTGCTCATCGAAACCTGGCTCATCCCCGTGGAAGGCTATCTCGTGGATCGTTTCGGTCCGCGCTGGGTGGTGCTGGGAGGCGCGGTTCTGGTGACCGTCGCGTGGCTCATCAATGCCGGCGCCGATTCGCTCGGTCTGCTGTACTTCGCGGCCGCGCTCGGCGGCATCGGGACGGGCTGCATCTACGGCACCTGCGTGGGCAATGCGCTCAAGTGGTTTCCAGGCCGGCGCGGACTTGCGGCCGGCATCACGGCGGCGGGATTCGGCGCGGGTGCCGCCATCACCATCGGGCCGATCTCGACCATGATCAACAGCTCGGGCTACGAGCATGCCTTCACGGTGTTCGGCTGGATTCAGGGCGGCATCGTCTTCGTGATGGGATGGCTGTTGCTGGCGCCGCCCGTGCAAACCATCGTGGCCAAGGTCAAGGCGAATCAAACCGCCCACGGCTACACCCCGAGCGAAGTGCTGCGCAGCCCCGTGTTCTACGTGCTCTACCTGATGTTCGTGCTGATCGCGTCGGGCGGCCTGACCATGGCGGCCTCCATGGCGCCCATCGCCAAGGACCTGAAGATCGAGAAGGTGCCGGTGGAACTGTTCGGCTTCGTGATGCCGGCGCTGGTCTTCGCGCTGTCGCTCAACCGCATCCTCGACGGCTTCGGCCGGCCGTTCTTCGGCTGGCTCTCCGACCAGATCGGCCGTGAGTACACCATGGCGCTGGCTTTCCTGATCGGCGCGGCGGCCTTGTTCACCCTGAGCCAGTCGGGCAGCAATCCCGTCGTCTTCGTACTCGTCACGGCGTTGTATTTCGGGGTGTACGGCGAAATCTTCAGCCTGTTTCCCGCCACCCAGGGCGATACGTTCGGCGCCAAGTACGCTGCGTCGAACGCCGGCATGCTGTACACCGCCAAGGGCGCGGGGGCGCTGCTGGTGCCGGTGGCTGCGGGAATTGCCAAAACCCACGGTTGGGGCACGGTCTTCTCCATCGCGATGACATTCAATGTGATCGCCGGATTGCTGGCATTGTTCGTGCTCAAGCCCATGCGGGCGCGTCATTTCGTCAAGGGACGCGCCGCCTATCCGGCCGCGGAGTCGGTGACCGCCGGCCGCGCAGCGTGAGGCGCGGGGTCTTTCACATATAACCGGGTGGCAGGCGATGGGTAAAGCGCTGGAAGGGGTGAAGATTCTGGATTTCACGCACGTGCAATCGGGACCGACGTGCACGCAGCTCCTGGCGTGGTTCGGTGCCGACGTCATCAAGGTGGAAAAGGCCGGCAGCGGCGACGTCACCCGCGAACAACTGCGCGACATCCCGGAGGTGGACAGCCTGTACTTCACCATGCTGAACCACAACAAGCGTTCCGTGACGCTCGACACCAAGAACGCGAGCGGCAAGCGGGTGCTGGAGAAACTGGTGAAGCACTGCGACGTGCTGGTGGAAAATTTTGCGCCGGGCGCGCTCGACCGCATGGGCTTCACGTGGGAGCGGATCCAGGAATTGAATCCGCGCATGATCGTCGCGTCGGTGAAGGGTTTCGGCCCCGGCCCGTACGAGGACTGCAAGGTGTACGAGAACGTGGCGCAGTGCGCGGGTGGCGCGGCGTCCACCACCGGGTTCGACGACGGACCGCCGCTCGTGACCGGCGCACAGATCGGCGACAGCGGCACCGGATTGCACCTGGCGCTCGGCATCGTCGCCGCGCTGTATCAGCGCAACGCCTCGGGGCGCGGGCAGCGCGTGCTCGCCGCCATGCAGGACGGCGTGCTCAATCTGTGCCGCGTCAAGCTGCGCGACCAGCAGCGCCTGGCGCGCACGCAGGTCATGAAGGAATATCCCCAGTATCCCGGCGAATTCGGCAGCGCCGTGCCGCGCGCCGGCAATTCCTCGGGGGGCGGCCAGCCCGGGACCATCGTCAAATGCAAGGGATGGGAGACGGATCCGAACGCCTATCTGTACTTCATCACCCAGGCGCCGGTGTGGAAGAAGATCTGCGCGGTGATCGGCAAGGACGAGTGGGCGACGCATCCGGATTACGCCACCGCGGATGCGCGGCTGCCGCGGTTGAAGGAGGTGTTCGCCGCCATCGAGGAGTGGACCTGCACCAAGACCAAGTTCGAGGCCATGCGGCTGCTCAATGAGCACCACATTCCGTGCGGGCCCATCCTGTCGATGGAGGAACTCGCCAACGAGCCCTCGCTGCGCAGCACCGGCACCGTCGTGGAAGTGGACCATCCCACCCGCGGCAAGTATCTGACGGTGGGCAATCCCATCAAGATGAGCGACAGCCCCACCGAGGTGACGCGGTCACCCTTGCTGGGCGAACACACCGACGAGGTGTTGACGGAGTTGGGTTATACCGCCGCGGACATCGCGGAGTTGCGGGCGGGCAGCGTGATCTAGCGAACACGGCGTGCGGGAGCAAGCGCGGCGCGCAGGAGTGGGCGCGGCGCTCGGCACCGGGCACCGGCCGGCACGGAGCAGGGGGAATCTGGTGATCAAAACGATCGAAAGTCGGCGCGAGAGCGCCCGAGGAAACACAATGTTCAAGCGTAAACTGGCAAAGCCGGTGCTCACGGCGGTGGCGGCCGCCGCGATCGGCACCTTCGCCTGCAACGGCGTCGCACGGGCGGACGACGCCGAGGACAACAAGCAGCTCAAGGAGCAGATGCGCATCATGATGCAGCGCATGGACGAGCTGCAGAAGCAGGTGCAGAGCCTGTCGAAATCGCAGGCGCAGCCCGCGGCGCCCGGCCAACCGGCGCCTCCCGCGAATGCGGCCGCTCCGGCGCCCAAGGGACCCGGCGTGTCGCAGGGACCGACGGTGGCGAAGGAAGCGCCCTCCGCCGAGCCCAAGTTCGACAAGTTCATGAAGGGTTTCTACGGCACGCTGGACGTGTCGCTGGACGAAACCACCAAGGGCATGAACGGCCTGCAGGCCTATCCGAACGCCCTCATCAACCCGGCCAACCCGTACGGCGGTTCGGTGCTGGTGACCGCGGGCGGCCCCAAGGTGGGCCCGGTGGGCCGGGTGGGCTGGCAGCCCGACCTGTCCACCAACAAGTCCGTGCTGGGTTATCGCGGGTCGCACGCCATCGCCAACACCGGCGTGGATTTGATCTACCAGATCGAAGTGCAGCCGGCCATCACCTCGGCGCCGGGCGCCTCCACGTCGTACACGGCACAGTCCAACGTCACCAAGGCCGGCATCGGCTACGGCGATTCGTTCGTGGGTCTGTCCGGCACCAGCTGGGGCAAGGTCAAGTTCGGCACCACGTATACGCCCTACAAGAAATCCACGGACCGCATGAATCCCTTCTCGGGCATGCTGGGCGACTACGCCGTCGTCATGGGCAACACCGGCGGCGACAACCGCGTGGAATTCGGCACCCGCATCGACCACTCCATGTGGTACGAGTCGCCGAAATTCGGCGGCGTGTTCAGCTTCGACGTGCTGTTCTCGCCCGGCCAGAATCGCACGCCCAATTCGCTGGCGCAGTCCTCGGGATCTCCCGATTGCAACGGCGGCAACGTGCCTGGCAGCGGCAACCTGCCGCTGAACTGCGACGACGGCGGCTTCGACAATGCGTACAGCGTCGACCTCAAGTACGAGCAGGGTCCGGTTTACGTCACCGCGGCGTACGAGCTGCACAAGGCGGTGAACCGCAACAGCGACGGCATCGGATCGAACAGCCCCATCTACGGCTACTACGTGGGTCTGGGCGACAAGGTCTCGCCCCTGCTCGACTGGGCGTCCTACGATGCGTTCGCGGCCGAATATCCGAACGCGGCACCGGCGGGCACCCCCGGGTACACCACCGACATCGGCAACGAATCCGCGTTCAAGGTGGGCGTGCAGTACACCTTCGATTTCGGACTGGCGGTGAGCGGCATCTACGAGGACATGCGCCGCTACATCCCGGCCGCGCTCAATTTCCAGGACGAACGGCAGCGTCACGGTCTGTGGTTCGCGCTGTCCGAGGATTTCTCGCCCAACGACAACGTGAGCATCGGCTGGGCGCATGCCGGGGCGACGCCGGGCGATCCGGGCGGGCAGCACAACTATGATCCCACCACCAAGGACGACACGGCCAACATGTACACCATCGCCTGGAAGCATCACTTCGACAAGAACGTGTACTGGTACGTGGATGCCGCCGACACCGTCAACGGCCGCAACGCCCACTACGATCTGGGGGCCGGCGGTCGTGGGGTGACGACGGATTGTCACGACGGCACCACGTATTCCTTCGTCGATTACAGCAGCGCGGGGCCCACCACCTGGGGCGGCTGTCACGTGATCGGCTTCTCCACCGGGGTGAATTACAAGTTCTGACATGAGCGGCCGCCGGCTGCCCGACAGTCGAGCGATTTGGTTCACGGCCAGGGACGCATTGGCGTCCCCGGCCGTGTGCCGTAGTATGAGCGACGCGGTTGACGTGGCGTCGGGTGGGTGGATGTGAAGATAGCGATCATCGGTGCAGGGGCCATAGGCGGGTACGTGGGTACGCGGTTGGCGTTGTCGGGTGAGGACGTGACGTTCATCGCCCGCGGCGCGAATCTCGAGGCGCTGCGGACGCGGGGCATTCGATTGGTGTCGGCCGACGGGGAAGAGTCGGTGCCCGAGGTCAAGGCGACCAACGACTACGACGAGGCCGGTCCGCAGGACGTGGTCATTCTCGCCATGAAGGCGCACCAGGTCGAGGCCGTGGCCGAGCAGGTTCCCAAGCTCCTGGGGCCGGACACCGTCGTGATTCCGATGCAGAACGGCATCCCCTACTGGTATTTCCACCAGCACGCCGGCGAACTGGCCGGCACGCGGGTGCGCAGCGTCGATCCGAACGGTTCCATTCACGACCACATTCCCTGCGAGCGCGTGGTGGGTTGCGTGGTGTATCCGGCCGCCGAACTGGTCTCGCCCGGCGTGATCAAGCACGTGGAGGGCAATCGTTTTCCCGTGGGCGAACTGGACGGCAGCACCAGCGAGCGCGTGACGCGGATTTCGCAGGCCTTCATCGCGGCGAAATTGCAGGCGCCGGTGCTGGCCGACATCCGTGCGGAAATCTGGTTGAAGCTCTGGGGAAACATGACGTTCAATCCCATCAGTGCGCTGTCGCGCGCGACGCTCGCGGGAATCTGTCAATTTCCGCTGAGCCGCGAGCTGGCCGCGTCCATGATGACGGAGGCGCAAACCATCGCGGGCAAACTCGGCATCACCTTCCGCGTGCCCCTCGAAAAGCGCATCGCCGGCGCCGAGCGGGTGGGGCATCACAAGACGTCCATGCTGCAGGACGTGGAGGCGCGTCGCTCGCTGGAGGTCGATGCCTTGCTGGGGTCGGTCATCGAGCTGGCGCGGTTGACCGACACGCCCACCCCGCATCTGGACACCGTGTACGCGTTGACCAAGCTCCTGGCGAAGAACCTGGACGAGGGCAACGTCGCGTGACGGATGCCACCCGGTGGGTGCGCTTCGACTCGGCGGGACGGGTGGGCTTCGGCATCCTCGAGGGCGGCCGCATCGTCGAGCATGCCGGCGACATGTTCGATTCGCCGCGGGCCACCGGCGCCGTCCTCGACGACGGCTACCGCCTGCTCGCGCCCTGCGTGCCGTCGAAGATGATCGCGTTGTGGAACAATTTCCACGCCTTGGCCGCCAAGCTGGCCAAGCCCGCACCCACCCATGCGCTGTTCCTGCTGAAGCCCGCATCCTGCATCAGCGGGCCCCACGACGGCATCCGCCGTCCCACGGGTTATGCAGGCCGGATTCTCTACGAAGGCGAACTGGGCATCGTGATCGGGCGTCCCTGCCGCGACGTGTCGCTCGAGGACGCCCCCCATCACATCTTCGGCTATACCTGCGTCAACGACGTCACCGCGGGCGATCTCCTGGACGAGAGTCCGGACTTCGCCCAATGGTGCCGTTCGAAGGGATCCGACACGTTCGGCATCATCGGACCGTGCATCGTGACGCGGCTCGACTGGGCGCAGGAACGGGTGATCACCCGGCTGGGCGGCGCCGAACGCCAGAACTATGCCCTGGGGGACATGATCCTGACGCCGCACCAGCTGGTGAGCCAGATCTCGCGCGACATGACCCTGCTGCCCGGTGACGTCATCGCGTGCGGCACGTCGTTGGGCGTCGGCTCCATTCGTGACGGAGTGGAGGTCGACGTGCGCATCGAAGGCATCGGGTCGTTGACCAACGCGTTGCTGCCATGCGTGAAAGCGCCGGACGCTCCCTGAATCAGCCGCCGCCCCGGCTGCTGCTGCAACATCTGTTCGACGCGGCCGTCGCGTCCGCGCAACCGGCGCGCTGCATTGCCCCGTTCCTTCCCCCGCCGCCGCGCGGCCGGATGATCGTCGTCGGCGCGGGCAAGGCTTCGGCGGCCATGGCGCAGGCCGTCGAGCAGCAGTGGCACGGCGAGCTGTCGGGCCTGGTGGTGACCCGCTACGGCCATGCGGTGCCGTGCCGGTCCATCGAAATCGTGGAGGCCGCGCATCCCGTACCCGACGAGGCAGGCCTGCACGCGGCGGTGCGCATGCTCGACGTGGTGGGCGGACTGTGCGAGGACGACCTGGTGCTGTGCCTGATCTCGGGCGGCGGTTCGGCGCTGCTGCCGCTGCCGGGCGAGGGCATCACCTTGGACGAGAAACAGGGCATCAATCGCGCACTGCTGGCGTGCGGTGCGGGCATCGGCGAGATGAACTGCGTGCGCCGCCACCTTTCCGGCATCAAAGGCGGCCGGCTGGCCGCGGCGTGCCATCCGGCCCGGGTGCTCACCCTGTTGATCTCCGACGTGCCGGGCGACCGTCCCATCGACATCGCCTCAGGACCCACCGTCGGCGATCCCACCACGTGCGCGGATGCATTGGCCATCGTGCGCCGCTACGGCATCGAAATCCCGGCGAGCGCGCGGGCGTTGCTCGAGAGCGGCCGCGGCGAATCCGTCAAACCCGGCGACCCGCGGCTGGCCCGCGCCTCGCTCGACATCATCGCCACGCCGCAAATGGCACTCGAAGCCGCGGCCGGCGTCGCACGGGACGCCGGCCTGACGGCGCACATTCTCAGCGATGCCATCGAAGGCGAGGCGCGTGACGTGGGCAAGGTGCTGGCGGCGATCGCCCTGCAGGTCGCGAACCGGCGCCAACCGGTGGCCGCGCCGTGCGTGCTGCTGTCCGGCGGGGAGACCACGGTGAGCGTGCGAGGCAACGGCAACGGTGGACGCAACGTGGAATTTCTCCTGTCGCTGGCCATCGCGCTCGACGGGCATCCGCGCATCCATGCGCTCGCCGGCGACACCGACGGCGTGGACGGCAGGGCCGAGATCGCCGGCGCCTATCTCTCGCCCGATTCGTTGGCCCGCGCCTGGTCCGCAGGACTCCGGCCCCTGGAGAGCCTCGCGGACAACGACGGCCATGGCTTCTTCGGCGCGCTGGGCGACTCCGTCATCACCGGCCCGACGCTGACGAACGTCAACGATTTTCGAGCCATCCTCATCGAAGGAGATCCTTCATCATGAATCTACACAGAACCCGCAACGCGAAGATCGTCGCCACGCTCGGACCCGCGAGTTCCGATCCGAGCATCGTGCGCCATCTGTTCATGTCGGGGGTCGACGTGTTCCGGCTCAATTTCAGTCACGGCACCCCCGAGGATCATCGCGAGCGCTTCACCGTGCTGCGCGACCTGGAGCGCGAGACCGGCCGTCCCATCGGCATTCTCGCCGACTTGCAGGGACCGAAGCTGCGCGTGGGCGCATTTGCCGACGGGCCGGTGAACCTGGTGAGCGGCGCGGCCTTTCGTCTCGATCTCGATCCCGCGCCCGGCAATTCGGCGCGGGCCAGGCTGCCGCATCCCGAAATCTTCGCGGTGCTGGCGCCGGGCTCGGATTTGTTGTTGGACGACGGCCGTCTGCGGCTGCTGGTGGAACGATGCGGCGCCGACTTCGCCGAGACGCGGGTGGTGGTGGGCGGCCGGTTGTCGGCCAACAAAGGCGTCAACGTGCCCGACGTCGTGCTGCCGCTCACCGCGCTCACGGCCAAGGACCGGCGCGATCTCGACCTGGCGCTGGAGCTGGGCGCGGATTGGATCGCCCTCTCGTTCGTGCAGCGTCCCGAGGACATCGCCGAGGCGCGCGCCATCATCGGCGATCGCGCGCTGATCATGTGCAAGCTGGAAAAACCCGCGGCCATTCTCTGCCTGGACGACATCATCGCCGCGGCCGACGGCCTGATGGTGGCGCGCGGCGATCTCGGGGTGGAACTGCCGGCCGAACGCGTGCCCGCCATCCAGAAGCGCATCCTGCGCGGCTGCCGCCGCATGGGCAAACCCGTGGTGGTCGCCACGCAGATGCTCGAGTCGATGGTCGAGAGCCCCGTGCCCACGCGTGCCGAGGCCTCGGACGTGGCCACGGCCATCTACGACGGCGCCGATGCCGTGATGCTGTCGGCGGAGTCGGCCTCCGGCAAGTATCCGGTGGAGGCGGTGAGCATGATGAATCGCATCATCCAGCAGGTCGAGGCGGACCCGCTGTACCGGCAGCTCATCGATGCTGCCCAGGACGGGCCGTGCGCGGCCCCGGTGGCGGTGTCGGAGGCCGTGTGCAGCGCCGTGCGCCGCGTGGTCTCGCTGCTGCATGCCGCGGCCATCGTGTGCTACACCCGTTCCGGCCATACCAGTCTGCAAGCCGCGCGCGAGCGTCCCGAAGCCGCCGTGCTCAGCCTGACCCCCACATTGTCCACGGCCCGCCGGCTGGCGATGGCCTGGGGCATTCATTCCGTCCACATCGCCGACGTGCACGACGTCACGGAAATGACGGCGGTGGCCTGCGAGGTGGCGCGGCGCGAGGGTTTCGCCAAGGAGGGCCAGACCATCGTCGCCATCGCCGGCATGCCGTTCGGCATGCCGGGCACCACGAATTTGATGCGCATCGCCGTGGTGGACCCGGTGCAGGCCGACTCGCCGCCGCCGTGAAGGCGCTGCGTCCGCCCGGCGACGCCGTTCCTGAATCACTTGCTGCCGCGATTTGCTAGATTACGCGAACCGGCTCGCGCCATGGGTAGGGCGCGGCCCTGCCTCGCGCCATGGAAAGGGCGCGGCCGCGACCGCTCGTCCAACCGCCGATAGGGGGGTTTCAGCATCACAAACATGAATGCAAAGCTGCCGGACGGTGCGGACGCCCAATCCGCAGACCGCCGACGCACGCAAGCCGCCCTGGGGGCCCTCACGCGGTGGCTGATGTCCGATGCCGTGCTGCGACCGTCGGGGAGCGGCGCCGGTGTGGCCAACTGGCTCTGGCCGGACGGCATGCACGATGGCCTGTATCCCGAAATCTGCGGCTACTATCTGCAATTTCTGGCGCTGGCGGCAGCGCCCGCCGCGGGACCGGAATCGAGTGCCGACGGTACGGTGGCGGCGAACGCGGCGCACCACGCGGCATCGCAGGTGGTGCGGTGGCTGGAGGAGGTGGGTCCTGAGGGCAATCCACCGACGCTGTACCATCGCGACCCGACGCAATCGGACTGGCGCAGTCAATGCCTGTTCGCATTCGATCTCGGGATGATTTATCGCGGCCTCGCCGCGGTGGAAGCGCGGTGGCCGGGCATCATCGAGCCGGGCATCATGCTGCGTTATCGCGCCTCCATCCGTTCGCTGATCGGCGACCGCGGTCTGGCATCGCACAGCCTGCGCGCCGGGGCCACCGCGGCGGAGATTCCGCGGAAATGGTCGACGCAGATCGACGTGCACCACGTGAAAATCGTGGCTGCCCTGGCCGGCGTCGACCCAGGGTTCGAGACCGCCGTTGCGAAGACCATTGCAGATCAGGCCGAATTTCTGGCGCGCGACGGCAGCGCACGGATGCGCGAGCTGCATCCGTTCCTGTATTTCGTGGAGGGCTGGCTCATGCTGTGGGGCCAGTCCGGCGAGGCGGTCCATCTCGATCGTGCGGCCACGGCGTTCGACATCGTGCTGGGCGAATTCGATCCCGATCGAGCCGGCGGCTGCCTGCCGCCGATCGCGGGCCGCACCGACCTTGCGACCCGTTCCGACGTGCTGGCGCAAGCCCTGCGCGCCGGCATCGTGCTGGAGCACGCGGGCAGGCTCGCATCGCCCGCTTCACCGTGGCCGCGCATTCGCGGCGTGCTCGAGGGCGAGGTGCTCTCGCGGGTGACGCCCGAGGGTGCTCTGGAGTTCGACCGGGTCGGGCGTCACCGCAACATCTGGGCCAGCCTGTTCGCGTGGCAGGCGCTGCGGCTGGCCACTCAGGCCTGGACCGGCTCGCTCGATGCGCGGGCGGCAGCCGCCTCGCTCATATAGGACACGTCCCGCCGACGTTCGGACAAGAGCCAGCGCTCGGCAATGGCCCGGACGATCCGACGTGCTGCGTGGCCGTCGCCATAGAGGGAGGAGGGCGAGCGGGTGGTCGGCGCCGACTCATCGTCGAGCACGGCGGCGACGGCGGCGCCGATGTCCTCTTCGCGGGTTCCCACGATCCACGCGTTGCCGGTCTGGAGCGCTTCGGGTCGTTCGGTGTTCTCGCGCAGGATCAGCAGCGGGGTGCCGAGCGCGGTGGCTTCCTCCTGCACCCCGCCGGAGTCGGTCAAGATCAAAGTCGCCCGGGCGAGCAGTTGCACGAATTGCGGGTAGCCCAGGGGCGGGATCAACTCGACGCCCGGAATGCTGCCGAGCAGCGCGTGCGCCGTCTCGGCCAGCGCCGGGTTGGGGTGCAACACGAACACCACGCTGCAATCACCCCGCAGCGCGATGCGCCGCACCGCCGAGCATATCCCGTGGAACGGCGCGCCCCAGCTCTCCCGGCGGTGGCACGTCAGCAGCAGGCGATGACGCGCGGTGTCCGCCAGCTCCGGTGCCGGTTCTCCCGGGGGCTTCCGGCGAATGTAATCCAACGCATCGATGACGGTATTGCCGCAAAGCAGAATGTCGCGCTCGTCGACGCCTTCATTGCGCAAATGATTGACCGCAATTTCCGTGGGTGCGCAATGCAAATCGGTAAAATGCGTGATGGAGCGCCGATGCGCCTCCTCGGGGAACGGCGACCGGCTGTTGTTGCTGCGCAAGCCGGCCTCGACGTGCACCACGGGCACGCCGTCATAGGCGGCAGCCAGGGTTCCCGCGAACGCGCTCGACGTGTCGCCTTGCACGACGATGACGTCGGGCTTCTCCGCGGCGATGGCGGCCTGCAGGCCGATGAGCAGGGTGCCGCCGAGCCGGGCGAGTCCGTTGGCCGTGTCGGTGGTGTTGATGGTCCGATCCGGCTTCAGTCCGAAATAGGCGAGCGTCTGCGGAGCCCAATGTGCATGCTGGCCGGTGCACCAGAGCGACGCCGTCAGGCCCGGCACGCCACGCATCGCAAGGGCGACCGGGGCGAGCTTGATGGCTTCGGGACGGGTGCCGACGATCAAGGCTGCACGGAGTCGCGACGTCTTGCGCGGTGTCCGTGATCTTCGCTCGCGGCTGATGCTCCGCATGACGATGGCGCCGATGTCGTTCTGCCAGAGCCACAGTCCATTGGTCTGGCCCCTGAAACTCGGCTCGCCGCCGAGCGAACCGTTCGGCACGAAGCCGGCCGCCAGTCCGAGGGCGAACACGCCGGGCACCACGTGCTGCGACCGGTCGAGCACCCGACATTCACGGTCCACCAGGGGCGCGCCGCGCGTCGCGTGCGCGGCGAGCGGAATGGGACGCCCCTGCGAATCGAGGAGGCGCAGCGCCCGCGGGCGGTAGCCCAACGCGGCAATCACGAGATCGGCTTCCTCGAGAATGCGCCACGCCTCGGGCTGCTCGTCCTCGGCGGTCAAGACGCTCGATCGCAGCCGCGGTTCCGGGGCGGCACGCCCCACCCGAAGCGCCCGTTTCGCAAGCTCCCGCGCATCCAGGCGAAAGCCGGCCAGACGGTACAATCGCTGGGTCAACGGACAGATGTCGTCGACGGTGAAATCGGTGTAGCCGTCCGCGAGCGCCGCCGCGACGGAGGGATAGAAGATGCGAAATGGGCGACGGTGGATCAACGTCACGGCGTTTTCACCGAGGGCGATGCCCGAGTGCTCGCCGAGCACGAGATTGGCGCAGGCCAGCGCGCTGTGAGAACCGCCGATGATCGCGATCCTGGGCGCCGCGCAGCGTGCCAGCCGCGAGGCGATGGCCTGCCTCCCGCCGTGCGCCAGCGCCTCCCCGGAGAGCATGATCTTGTCGCTCAACGCCGGCAGCAGCGCGCGGCCGCCGATCGTCTCGTCCCGCAGGTCGTCGAGGTGTTGCTCCGCGCCGGTGGCGAGCACCAGATGTTCGGACACGATCTCGTGCGATTTTCCCGCCGGACCCACGACCGTGGTGCGCCATTTCCCGTCCGATTGCTGCGCACTCTCCCGCGCCTCGTGGCCCGTGAGCACCACCGCCCCGCTCGAGACGAGTATCTCCCGCATGGTGTGACCCAGCACGGCGAGAAACGCGGCGACGACGGGCAGGGGCGCGGCGCCGCCCGCGTAGGCGGAGAGGCGGACCGCGGTCTCATGTTCGCGCAGCGCCGACAGGCGCGGCTCCGCGCCATCCGCGAGGCATTCCAGGAAGATCTCGGCCGGCGTGTCGGAACCGATCGCGTGGTCGTTCAGCGCGCCGGCGCCGAGCTCGGAGGCCCGTTCCAGCACCGCCAATCCCTGTCCCGCAACCTGCGCCAGGGTACCGTGCCGTGCGGCCCAGACCAGCGGTGCGAGCCCGGCAGGTCCGGCGCCCACGAAGAGAACATTGACGAGAGCCGTACGAAGGCCCGATGCGGAATCAGATTGTGGCATCTTGGGGTCTCCGGACTTCGCCATGTGATTCGAGAATGAGCATCAGTCGATGGCCGACCTCACGCATGCGGTCGACAATGGCTCGCTCGTCGGACTGCATCGTCGTCAAAACGCTGGGTTCACGCAAGCGTGAAACCGTGACGCAGCCCTGAAATCCTGACTTAAACCGCTGGTGGTTCTCATGCACGCGCTGCTCGGGCAATTCCACACCATCAAACTCCTCGGTCTCGATCTGGTCGATGCATCGCTCGACGAGGTGGCGCCGGCGCTCGCGGCGCGATCCCCTGCGCTGAGCTTCTCCTACCTCGTCACCCCGAACGCGGACCACTTCGTGCGTCTCGCCCGCGACCTTGCCGGCCTGACGCCGCGCTACCAGGCCGCCGGCGGGTTGCTGCTGGACAGCCGGGTGGTCCGACGGCTCGGTCTCGCACTGCGCCTACGGATGCCCCCGGTGGTCACCGGCAGCGACCTCACCGCGGCGTTGTTCCAACATCACATCGCCGCCGACGAGCCCGTCACCATCGTGGGCACGACGCCCGCCTCGGTGAAGTGCCTGACCGACAAGTTTGCGCTCACGCGCGTGGCGCATCTTGCGCCGCCGTTCGGATTCGAATCCGATCCGGCGCTCGTCGAGCGGTGTGCCGAATTCGTGCGCGCGCATCCGGCCCGCTTCGTCTTCCTCGCCTGCGGTGCGCCGCGTCAGGAACTGCTCGCGCATCGAATCGCGCAGACGGGCGGCGCATGCGGCATCGGTCTGTGCATCGGGGCCGCCATCGATCAGATCGGCGGTTTCGAGCAACGGGCGCCCCGCCGGCTGCGGCAGGCGGGACTCGAATGGACGTGGCGCATCTCGCGCGAGCCGCAGCGCATGGGTCGCCGCTACCTCCAGGATCTTGCCATCGTCCCTGCGCTGCTGAAGGAGCGCCTCGGCGCCCGTGCGGCGGATGCGGTCGCGCGCGGGCGCTGAGCGCATGACCGCCTTCGGCAACGGTCTTCTTCTCATCCTGGGACTGCCCGCCATGCTGTCGTGTGCCTACCTGCTGGCATTGACCCTGCTCTCCAGGAAACCCGAGGAACCCCGGCCGCGCTCGACGCATCTGCGTTTCGACGTCATCGTTCCTGCCCATGACGAAGCGCCGATCATCGCCCGCACCATCGAGAGTCTCGGGCGCATCGACTGGCCGAAGCAGGCGTATCGAATCTCGGTGGTGGCCGACAACTGCACGGACCAGACCGCGCGCATCGCCGAAGCGGCCGGCGCCGACGTGATCGTCCGACACGATCCGTCGCGACGCGGCAAGGGCCATGCCCTGCAATGCGGCTTCGACTCGAGCCGCGCGCGGGCGTGGGCGGATGCGGTGGTGGTCGTGGATGCGGACTCGGACGTGTCGGCCAATCTGCTGACGGCGTTCGCCGCCCGCATCGAACGCGGCGCCGGCGCTGTGCAGGCCCATTACGGTGTACGAAATGCCATGAAATCCTGGCGTACCCGCCTGCTGACCATCGCCACCACGTCATTCACCATCGTGCGCTCCCGGGCGCGGGAGCGGTTGGGGGTGTCGTGTGGCATCCGCGGCAACGGCTGGTGCGTCACGCACGAACTGCTCGAACGCGTTCCCTATCGCGCCTACTCGCTGGCGGAGGACGTCGAATACGGAATCGATCTCGGCCTCGCCGGCCACCGCGTCGCCTACGCCGACGAGGCACATGCCTATTCGGACATGGTCGCGAGCGAGACCATCGCGCGCGCGCAGCGGCGACGGTGGGAGGACGGCCGGTTCATGCTGGTACGCACCAGGACGCTGCCGCTGCTCGCGCTCGCGATGCAGCGCCGGTGCACCCTGGCCCTGGATCTGGCCGTCGACCTGCTGGTGCTGCCCCTGTCCTATATCGTGCTGAACACCGTCGCATTCGCGATCCTCGGCGTGACGGGCCAGGCACTGCTTCGGACCTCCGCCGCGTATCCGTGGCTCGCGGGCGGTTGTGTGGCCGCGCTCGGCGCGCACGTCGGTCGCGGGTGGCAGTTGAGCGGCGTCGGTGGCCGGGGCGCGTGGGACCTGGTGTGCGTGCCGTGGTTCTTGCTGTGGAAAATCAGACTCAATCTGAGTGGCGGACGCCGATCCGGCGAGTGGGTGCGGACCCAGCGGGAACGGCATTAGCGGATACCGTCTCGCCACGGACCCGCCGGCGGGACGCGGCCTACCCCGCGATCTTCTCCCGCACCGCCCGGTACACCGCCTCGTTCTCCCGACCGCAGCTCTCGATCAGTGCGCCGATCTCGCCTTCGGCGGCCTCCGCGAACCCGCGATCCTGCAGCGTGGGCACGTTGATGTACACGTTGAGCGCGGCGCTGCGCAGCGCCGTGAAGGCCGACAGCGAGCCCACCCCCGCATCGCTGATCACGCCGCGGTAACCCAGATCGGTTGCGCGCCGCGCCAGCGTCACCACCGCCGCACAGGCGCGTGCGCAGTCGAGCGGCACTTCGGTGGCGCGCCGCAGGGAGGCCTGGATGGCCGCCGCGCGGTGCGCCTTTTCCTCGTCCGGTGTCTTCGGCAGGCGGTAGGCTCGCATGAGCGCTTCGAACACCGCCACGTCCTCGGCAACCATGGCCGTCAAGCGCAGGCGCAGGCGCTCCGACTCGGCGAGCAGCGCGGGCAATCCCGGATCGGGTGCGGGCGACTTCCTGCCGAGACTGACGTTGCACACCATGGAGACCAGCGCGGCGCCCATGGCGCCCATGATGGCGGCGGCACTGCCGCCGCCCGGCGTGGGATCGGCACCGGCGAGACGCGCGAGGAAGGTGTCGACGGACGCCGCCGTGATGTCGTCGGCGGCCGGAATGGCGGTGGCGCCCTGGCTGGCGCCGCCGGCCGTGCCCTGCGGGGTGGTGTTGCTCATGCGATGTGACCTCAGCCCACCATGGTCCTGGCGATGGCGTAAATTTCTTCGCAGTCCAGGAGCACGTCGTTGCGCTCGAAGAGCTTGCCGATGCAGGCACGATGCAGCGCCAGCTTGAGGGCGCCGAACCCCAGGGGCCCGAACACGATCTTGCCATGGCTTACCTTGCCGCGATCGCTCATGCCGACGCCCTCGATGCCGGCCGGGGGCGAGGCATTGGCGTCGGCCACCAATTCCAGGGTGGTGCTCTCCTGCCAGGCGCGCTCGTCCAGCAACGTCACGCCCGCCGCGCCCGTGGCGAGGACGATGTGCGCATCCTGAATGGCCGCGGCCCTTGCCTCCGCCGTGGCGGCCTCCACGGACTCGAGCTTGCACCCGAAGCGCTCATCCAGGGCGTGGCAGACCTGCCGCACGTGCTCGAGGCGGCGACCGGCCACGCTCACGAGGGCGCCCTCGCGCGCCAGCAGCACGGCGGCGCGCTGACCCACCGGTCCTGTCCCGCCAAGCAACACCGCGCGTTTGCCGGCCAGCGACCGGCCGTGCGCCAGCCATGCCACCGCGGCGGCGGCGGTGGTATTCGAGCCATTGCAATCGAACATCACCGAAACACGAAATTTGCCGAAGAATTTGGCCTTGACGGCGCCGAGCAGCGACTCGCCGGCGCTCATGTTGCCGCCGCCGACGAAGATCGCGGTGTTCTTCTTGTCGGCGGGACCCCGGGTGAAAATCGCGCCTTCCACCAGAGGCCCCACGTTGCCGGCGGTCACCCCGCCGTAGGCGCCGACATGGTCCGCGCCGCCGTCGTAGGCCACCACGTTGTCGAACACGGAAGGCAAGGCGTCGGTGTCGAATTGGTACAGTAGTTTTTTCATGGCTCGCTGCGCTGCGTTCGAGAGTTGCGGTGAGGCGCGGCGTCGGCGCGGCCCGCGGGGCAGATCACGTCACCAGATGCTGAGGCGTGCCGGCGGCCCACCGGTCGATATTATCGATCAACTGATCGGCGAGGAACTGCATGGCGCCATCCGATGCCCAGGCCACGTGCGGTGTGAGGATGAAATTGGGGCGGCGCACGTCGAGCAGCGGATGACCGTTCACGGGCGGCTCCACCGTCAACACGTCGAACCCGGCGCCGGCGATCAGGCCCTCGTCGAGGGCGCGGATCAGCGCGGTTTCGTCGACCAGGCCACCGCGCGCGGTATTGATGAGCAGGGCGCTCCGTTTCATCTTGCGCAATGCCGCGAGGTCGATGAGATTGCGGGTGGCCGGCACCAGCGGGCAATGCAGGGAGATCACGTCGGACTCGGCCAGAACGCGATCGAACGGCGTGAAGTCCACGTCCGGCATTTTCGGCGGCGCGTGATCGGCGAACAGCACGCGCATGCCGAACGCACGGCCGATGGCCGCCGTGGCCTGGCCGATGGCGCCTTCGCCGACGATGCCCAGCGTCGAACCGTGCAGATCGCCGATGGGGTGGGTGAAGAAACAGAACTGTTCGGATCGGTTCCAGACGCCGTCCTCCACGTCCCGGCGGTAGGCCAGCAGACTCCGGCGCAGCGCCAGTATCATGGCGAACGCGTGCTCGGGCACCGTGTGCACCGCGTAGTTGCGGATGTTGGCCACGGCGATGCCGTGGTCGCGGCAATACGGCACGTCGATCACGTCGTAGCCGGTGGCGGCCACGGCGATCAGTTTCAACTTCGGCAGGCCGCTCAGCGTGGCGGCCCGCAGGGGCACCTTGTTGACGATGGCCACCTCGGTGTCGGCGAGCCGCGCCGCCACGTCATCCGGCGACGTCTTGTCGTGCTCGATGTATTCCCGGGCAGCGGCCGGCCGGCGCACCGTCGCCTTGAGCGATGCGCGGTCGAGGAATACCACCCGATACTTCATGCCGCGAGGCCGGCC
>CAZZWZ010000026.1:3284-18661 GCA_964657955.1 uncultured Steroidobacteraceae bacterium | reverse complement strand
CAATGGCTGAGATTCGCAACTACACCATGAACTTCGGTCCGCAGCATCCCGCTGCGCACGGCGTGCTGCGCCTGGTGCTGGAGATGGACGGCGAAGTGATACAGAAGGCCGACCCGCACGTGGGCCTGTTGCATCGAGGGACCGAGAAGCTGGCCGAGAGCAAGCCGTTCAATCAATCCATCGGCTACATGGATCGCCTCGACTACGTGTCCATGATGTGCAACGAACACGCCTACGTCATGGCCATCGAAAAATTGCTGGGCATCGAGCCGCCCTTGCGTGCGCAGTACATCCGCGTGATGTTCGATGAGATCACCCGCATCCTCAATCATCTGATGTGGCTGGGCGCGCACGCGCTGGACATCGGCGCGATGACGGTGTTCCTCTATGCGTTTCGCGAGCGCGAGGATTTGATGGACTGCTACGAGGCGGTGTCCGGTACGCGCATGCATGCCACCTACTACCGCCCCGGCGGCGTGTATCGCGACCTGCCGGACGTGATGCCGAAATACCAGCAGTCGCAGTGGCGCAGCAAGAGCAGCGCCGACCGGCTGAACGAGCGCCGTTCGGGCGGTCTGCTCGATTTCATCGCCGATTTCGCGCGGCGCTTCCCGGCCTGCATCGACGAGTACGAAACGCTGCTCACCGACAATCGCATCTGGAAGCAGCGCACGGTGAACATCGGGGTGGTCACTCCGGAGCGCGCCCTGCAGCTGGGATTCTCCGGGCCCATGCTGCGCGGTTCCGGCGTCGAATGGGACCTGCGCAAGAAGCAGCCCTACGACGTGTACGACCGGGTGGATTTCGACATTCCGGTGGGGGTCAACGGCGATTGCTACGATCGCTATCTGGTGCGCATCGAGGAGTTGCGCCAGTCCACCCGCATCGTCGAGCAGTGCGTGACCTGGCTCGCGGCCAATCCTGGACCGGTGATGATCGACGACCGCAAGGTGCGGCCGCCGCGGCGCGAAGAGATGAAGGGCGACATGGAATCCCTGATCCACCATTTCAAGCTCATGACCGAGGGCTACTGCGTGCCCGAAGGGGAGGTATACGCGGCGGTGGAGGCGCCCAAAGGCGAACTCGGCGTGTACCTGGTCTCGGACGGCGCGAACAAACCCTATCGGTTGAAGGTGCGCGCTCCGGGCTTCGCGCATCTGGCCTCGCTCAATGAGATGGTGCAGGGGCACATGCTGGCGGACGTGGTGGCGGTGATCGGGACCCAGGACATCGTGTTCGGCGAGATCGACCGATGAGCGCGGACGTCGCGGCACCCGTGGAACTCTCGTCGCACGTGCGTGAGGAAATCGACCGCTGGGTGGCAAAGTTTCCGCCGGATCGCAAGCGCTCGGCGGTGATCTCCGCGCTGCATGCGGTGCAGCACGAGAATCGCGGCTTTCTGACGCCGCCGCTCATGGACGCCGTCGCCGCCTACCTGGGCCTGCCCAACATCTGGGTGTACGAGATCGCGACGTTCTATTCGATGTTCGAGACCAAGCCGGTGGGACGCCATCACGTGTCGGTGTGCACCAATATTTCCTGCATGCTGCGCGGCTCGCAGGAGGTGGTGGATCACGTGGAGCGCAAGCTCGGCATCAAGACGGGCGAGAGCACGCCGGACGGCCGCATCTTCCTCAAGCGCGAGGAAGAGTGCCTCGCCGCCTGCACGGGTGCGCCCATGATGATGGTGGATCACGTGTTTCACGAGAATCTCACCCCCGAGTCCATCGACCAAATATTGGATGCACTGTCATGAGCTACGAGCAGAATCTGGTGTTGTTCGAGGCGCTGAAGTACGAGAAGCCCTGGACGCTCGACGGCTACCGCCGGTTCGGCGGTTACCAGGCGTGGGAGAAGATCCTGCGCGAGCAGACGCCGCGGGAGAAGATCATCGAGGACGTGAAGGCGTCGGGCCTGCGCGGCCGCGGCGGCGCCGCGTTCCCCACGGGCGTGAAATGGAGCTTCATGCCGCGCACCTCGCCGGTGCAGAAATACGCCGTGTGCAATTCGGACGAATCCGAACCCGGCACCTGTCACGACCGCGACATCCTGCGCTACAACCCGCACGCGGTGATCGAGGGCATGGCCATCGGCGGCTACGCCATGACGGCCACCGTGGGCTACAACTACATCCGCGGCGAGTTCCTGGGCGAGCCCATTCCACGCTTCGAGGCGGCGCTGGCCGAGGCCTATGCGGCCGGACTGCTGGGCAGGAACATCCTGGGTTCGGGCGTGGATTTCGACCTGCACATGTTCGTGGGCGCAGGCGCCTACATCTGCGGCGAGGAGACCGCGCTGCTCGAGTCGCTGGAGGGCAAGCCCGGCAAGCCGCGCTTCAAGCCGCCGTTCCCGGCCAACTTCGGCCTGTACGGCAAGCCCACCACCATCAACAACACGCAGAGCTATGCGTCGGTTCCCACCATCCTGCGCAAGGGGCCGGCCTGGTTCGCGGGCCTGGGGCCGCCGAACTCCGGCGGAACCATGATCTTCTCGCTGTCGGGGCATGTGAACAAGCCCGGCAATTTCGAGTTGCCGCTGGGCATTCCGTTCAAGGACCTGATCGAGCTCGCGGGCGGCATCTGGAAGGGCCGGCAGCTCAAAGCCGTGATCCCCGGCGGCGTGTCGGTGCCGGTGGTGCCGGCCGCGGCCATGTGGGGCGCCACCATGGACTACGATTCGGTGAAGAAGGCGGGATCGTCCCTGGGTACGGGTTCGCTCATCATCATGGACGAGACCACCTGCATGGTGCGCACCCTGGAGCGCATCTCGCGCTTCTACATGTCGGAGTCCTGCGGCCAGTGCACGCCGTGCCGCGAGGGCACGGGATGGCTCAACCGCATGTTGAAACGCATCATCGCCGGGCAGGGGCGCAGCGAGGATCTGACCTTGCTGGTGGACGTCGCGAACCGCATCGAAGGACACACCATCTGTGCGCTGGGCGACGCCGCGGCGTGGCCGGTGCAGAGTTTCGTCAAGCATTACCGCCATGAATTCGCCTACATGATCGAGCACAAGGGTCGCTCGATGCTCGAGGGGCAGCCCGCGGGCGTGGGACCGGGCGGCGCGGCCGTGGCGGCCTAGGACTGATCATGAGCGACGATACGGTCAACATCGAAGTCAACGGCGTGCCGTTGAAGGCCCGCAAGGGGCAGATGATCATGCAGGTCACCGACCCCGCCGACATCTACATACCGCGGTTTTGTTATCACGAGAAACTCACCATCGCGGCCAATTGCCGCATGTGCCTGGTGGAGGTGGAGAAGGCGCCGAAGCCGCTGCCCGCCTGCGCCACCCCCGTCGCCGAGGGCATGAAGGTGTTCACGCGGTCGCCGAAGGCGGTCGCGGCGCAGCGCGCCACCATGGAATTCCTGCTCATCAACCATCCGCTCGACTGCCCGATCTGCGATCAGGGCGGCGAATGCGAACTGCAGGACCTCGCCATGGGCTTCGGCCGCGACATCTCGCGCTTCGCCGAGCGCAAGCGGGTGGTCAAGGACAAGAACCTGGGGCCGCTGGTCTCCACCGACATGACGCGCTGCATCCACTGCACGCGCTGCGTGCGTTTCGGCCAGGAAATCCAGGGCTATCCGCAGATGGGCACCACGGGCCGCGGCGAGCACATGGAGATCGGCACGTACATCGAACACAGCGTCGATCACGAGCTGTCGGCGAACATCATCGACCTGTGCCCCGTGGGCGCGCTCAACAACAAGCCCTTCCGCTACCACGCGCGGTCCTGGGAGATGCAGCAGCAGCCGCTGGTCTCGCCGCACGATGCCTTCGGCACCAATCTCTACGCGCACGTGCTGCGCGGCAAGGTGATGCGCATGGTGCCGCGCGAAAACGAGGAGCTCAATGAAACCTGGATCGCGGATCGCGACCGCTTCGGTTTCGAGGGCATGTATTCGGCCGAACGCGTCATGCAACCGCTGCTGCGCATCGACGGCACGCTCCAACCCGTGGAATGGGAGGTGGCGCTGAATGCCGCGGCGGAGGGGCTGCAACGGAGCATCGCCGCCCACGGTCCGGCGGCGGCCGGCATCCTGGCCTCGCCCATGGCGACGTTGGAGGAGTTCTACCTGCTCGCGCAGATCGCCGGCGGCCTCGGCACGGGCAACATCGACCATCGCCTGCGGCAGCTCGATTTTCGGGGGCAGGAGTCCGAGCCGCCGTATCCCGGCCTGGGACTCGCCATCGCCGACGTCGACACCCTGCAAGGCCTCCTCATCGTGGGGTCGAACCTGCGCAGCGAGATGCCGTTGCTGGCGCACCGCATCCGCAAGGCCGCGGTGAAGGGCGGCGCGAAGGTGGCCTTCTTGAATCCTCGCCGCTTCGAGTATCTGTTTCCCGTGGCGGCGTATGCGGTGGCCGACACCGACCTGGTGGCCGAGCTGGCCGCGGTGGTTCGCGCGGTGGCGGCCGCGGTGGATCAACCGGTGCCCGCCGGCGTGCGGGCCGCCGAGGTGAGCGAGAGTCATCGCTCGGTGGCCGCGGCTCTCGTGAACGGCACGCGGCGCGCGATCTTCCTGGGCAGCCTCGCGCAGCGACACCCCGCGTACTCGGAGCTTCGCGAACTCGCCGGCATGGCGGCGCGCCTGACCGGGGCCACGCTCGGCTGCATCACCGAGGGCGCGAATGCCGCCGGCGCGTATCTCGCCGGCGCCGTCCCGCACCGCGTGGCGGGCGGGGGCGCCCGGTCGCCCGGCGGATTGTCGGCGCGCGCCATGCTCGACGCGCGGTTGAAAGCCTATCTGCTGTTCGGCGGCATCGATCCGGCCAACGATCTGGCGGCGGGACAGGACGCGTTGCAGGCCGCCGATCTGGTGGTGGCGGCCACCACGCATCTGTCCCCGGGTCTGCGGGCGGTGGCGCACGTGGTGCTGCCCATCGGGTCGTTCGCCGAGAGCTCGGGCACCTATGTGAACGTCGAGGGCCGGTGGCAGAGCTGGCCGGGCGCCGCCAAGCTGGTGGGCGAGAGCCGGCCGGGCTGGAAGGTGCTGCGGGTGCTCGCCAACCTGCTCGGCGTGCACGGCATCGACTACGTGAGCTCCGAGGAGATTCGCCAGGCGCTCGGGCAGGTGAGCGGGGATGGGTCCGCGCCCGCGGCCGGCGCCTCCCGGGGTGCGGCGGTGATGGAGTCGGGCGCGGGCACGCCGGCGCCGTGGGTGGACATCCCGCCGTATCAGACCGACGTATTGGTGCGCGGCTCGGATGCGCTGGGCAAGACCAAGGACGGGCACATGGCCCGCACCGTGATCTAGCCATGTGGGATTGGAGCCCGCTGCGCGAGTGGCTGTCGGGGCAGATCACGCCGTACTGGACTTATCCCCTGCTCACGCTGGTGCAGGCCGTGATGGTGGTGGTGAGCCTGATCCTGACCATGGCCTTCTACACGCTGGCCGAACGCAAGGTGATCGGGTGGATCCAGGCGCGCAAGGGTCCGAACCGCGTCAACCTGCTGTGGATCCCGGGCGCCGGGCAGCCGTTCGCCGACGTGGTCAAGCTGATGTTCAAAGAGATCATCATCCCGGCCGATGCGAACAAGTTCTTGTTCCGGCTGGCACCGTTCCTGGCCTTGATCCCGGCCCTCGCGATCTGGGCGGTGATCCCGCTGTCCCCCGAGCACGCCTTCGCCGACATCGATGCGGGACTGCTGTACATCCTGGCGCTCACCTCCATGGGGGTGTACGGCATCATCCTGGCCGGCTGGGCCGCGAATTCGAAATACGCCTTCCTCGGCGCCATGCGTTCCGCGGCGCAGATCGTCGCCTACGAAATCGCCATGGGGTTCGCCATGGTGGGCGTGCTGATGGCCGCGGGGAGCCTCAACATCGGGGACATCATCCAGGCGCAGCACGGCGGGGCGCTCAGCTGGAACTGGTTCTGGTTGTTCCCGCTGCTGGTGGTGTATTTCATCTCCGGCGTGGCCGAGACCAATCGTGCGCCCTTCGACGTGGCCGAGGGCGAATCCGAGATCGTGGCGGGCTTTCACGTGGATTATTCGGGCATGGCCTTCGCGCTGTTCTTCATCGCCGAATACGTCAACATGATCCTGATCTCGGCGCTCACGGTGGTCTTCTTCTTCGGGGGCTGGCTCTCGCCCCTGGACGGTTACCTGCCCGCCGACTCGCTGCTCGCGGCGCCGAGCTTCTTCTGGTTCGGTTTGAAGACGCTGGTTCCCATGTTCGGTTTCCTGTGGCTGCGCGCGACGTTTCCGCGCTACCGCTACGACCAGATCATGCGGCTGGGCTGGAAGGCGTTGATCCCGGTCACGCTGGTGTGGTTGTTGGTGGAGGGGTTCATGGTGTATTTACACATCGGTCCGTGGAAGGGGCAGTCGTGATGCAGGGCATGCGCAGTTTCTTGAAGACTTTCCTGCTCTGGGAGCTGCTCCAGGGTCTGTGGGTGACCTGGAAGGGCATGTTCCAGCGCAAGGTCACCGTGAACTACCCCGAGGAGAAGACGCCGCAGAGCACGCGCTTTCGCGGTCTGCATGCGCTGCGCCGCTATCCGAACGGCGAGGAGCGCTGCATCGCCTGCAAGCTGTGCGAGGCGGTGTGTCCGGCGCTCGCCATCACCATCGAATCGGGGGTGAGCAACGACGGGACGCGGCGCACCACGCGCTACGACATCGACCTGTTCAAGTGCATCTTCTGCGGCTTCTGCGAGGAGGCCTGCCCGGTGGACGCCATCGTCGAGACGCGGCTGCACGAATACCACATGGAGAATCGCGGCGAGAACATCATGAGCAAGGACAAGCTGCTCGGCATCGGCGAACGCTACGAGGCCATGATCGCGGCGGACCGCGCCGCCGACGCCCGGTTTCGCTGATGTTTCCGACGATTCTTTTCTTCATCTTCGCGACGGTGCTGGTCTGTGCGGCGCTCGGGGTGATCCTGGCGCGCAATCCCGTGCACTCCGCGCTGCTCCTGGTGCTGTGTTTCTTCAACAGCGCCGTCATCTGGCTGCTGCTCGATGCCGAGTTCCTCGGGATCGTCCTGGTGCTGGTGTACGTCGGCGCCGTGATGGTGCTGTTCCTGTTCGTCGTGATGATGCTCGACATCAACATCGAGGAGTTTCGCAAGAGTCTCGCCGGTTACTGGCCGCTGGCGGTGGCCGTCGCCGGGTTCGTGGTGTTCGCCATCATCAACGTCATCGTGATCCGGCACATGGGCGGGGTGGGCTACAAGGCCGCGCCCGCGTTGCCGGCCGGTTATTCCAACACGCGCACGCTGGGCACGGCCTTGTTCACGCGCTATGCGTACCCGGCGCAACTGGCCGCCTGCATCCTCCTGGTCGCGAGCGTCGCGGCCATCGTCCTCACCCTGCGGCAGCGCGGCGGCGGCAAGCCGCAGGACATCGCGAAACAGGTGGCGGTGCGGGCCCGGGACCGCGTGCGCCTCGTCAAGATGACCGCCGAGAAGAGAACATGATCACCCTCACCCAGGTCCTGGCCCTGTCGGGCATCCTGTTCGCCATCGCGGTGGCGGGCGTCTTCCTGAACCGCCGCAACATCATCGTCCTGCTGATGTGCATCGAACTCATGCTGCTCGCCGTGAATTTCAATTTCGTCGCCTTCTCACGCTACCTGGGCGACATCAGCGGCCAGATTTTCGTGTTCTTCATCCTGACCGTGGCGGCGGCCGAAGCGGCGATCGGGCTGGCGATCCTGGTCGTGCTGTTCCGCGAACGCAGCTCCATCGACGTCGAAGACCTCGACACGCTCCAGGGTTGAGGGGTCGGCCATGCATGCCATCTATCTGACGATCGCGCTCGCGCCGCTGGTGGCCGCGATCGTCGCCGGATTGTTCGGCCGGGCCATCGGCAGGGCCGGCGCCCACGGCGTCACCATCGCGGGCGTGGGCCTGTCGTGCGCCCTGTCGCTGTACGTGCTGTATTGCTTCGTGTACCGGGGAATGGCGCCCTACGACGCGCCGGTGTACACCTGGCTGGTCAGCGACGGATTGAAGATGGAGGTGGGATTCCTGATCGACCACCTCTCGTCGCTGATGATGGTGGTGGTGACCTTCGTGTCGCTGATGGTGCACCTCTACACCATCGGCTACATGCACGACGACGACGGCTACCAGCGGTTCTTCAGCTACATCTCGCTGTTCACCTTCGCCATGCTCATGCTGGTGATGTCGAACAATTTCATGCAGCTGTTCTTCGGCTGGGAGGCGGTGGGCCTGGTGTCCTACCTGCTCATCGGGTTCTGGTACACCAAGCCCTCGGCGGTGTTCGCCAATCTCAAGGCGTTCCTGGTGAATCGCGTCGGCGATTTCGGCTTCGTGCTCGGCATCGCCGCGGTGCTGCGCTACACGGGGTCGCTCGACTACGGCACGGTGTTCGCGCACGCCGACCGGTTCGCGGGCGCGCAGATCCAACTGGGCGGCGCGCTGGCCTGGCCCGCCATCACGTTCACCTGCATCTGCCTGTTCATCGGCGCCATGGGCAAATCCGCCCAGGTGCCGCTGCACGTATGGCTGCCCGACTCGATGGAGGGCCCCACCCCGATTTCCGCGCTGATCCACGCCGCCACGATGGTGACGGCCGGCATCTTCATGGTGGCGCGCATGTCGCCGCTGTTCGAGCTGTCCGAGACCGCCCTGTCGTTCGTGCTCATCGTCGGGTCGACCACGGCGTTCTTCATGGGCCTGCTCGGCATCGTCAACAACGACATCAAGCGGGTGGTGGCGTATTCCACCCTGTCGCAGCTCGGGTACATGACCGTGGGCCTGGGCGTCTCGGCCTACGGCGCGGGGATCTTCCATCTGATGACCCACGCCTTCTTCAAGGCGCTGCTGTTCCTGGCGGCGGGCTCGGTGATCATGGCCATGCACCACGAGCAGGACATGCGCAAGATGGGGGGCCTGCGCAAGTACCTGCCCATCACCTACTGGACCTGCCTGGTGGGCTCCCTGGCGCTGATCGGGTTCCCCGGAACGTCGGGCTTCTTCTCCAAGGACTCGCTGATCGACGCGGTGGCCGCCTCGCACCGCTTCGGTTCGGGCTATGCGTATTTCTGCGTGTTGTCGGGCGTGTTCATCACGGCGCTGTACACGTTCCGCATGTTCTTCATGACGTTCCACGGCAAGGAGCGCATGGACCATCACACCCGGGATCACCTGCACGAGAGCCCCTGGGTGGTGACCGTGCCGCTGATCCTGCTCGCCATCCCGTCGGCGCTGGTGGGCTGGTTCACGGTGAAGCCGCTGTTGTTCGGCGAGTACCTGAGCGACGCCATCCACGTGTCGCCCGCCAACGACGTGCTGGGGCACATGGCGGAGGAGTTTCACGGGTCGGGCGCGTTCGTCTGGTCGGCGCTCACCGCGATTCCCGTGTGGCTGGCCCTGACGGGGGTCCTCGCGGCCTACGTGTTCTTCCTCTGGCGGCCGGCGCTCGCCGATCGCGCCGAACGTTCGTTCAAATGGTTGTACGAGGTGTTGGTCAATAAATTCGGCTTCGATTGGTTCAACCAGCATGTGATCGTGGCCGGCGCGCGCGCACTGGGCGGCGGGCTGTGGCGCTTCGGCGATCAGGATTTGATCGACACCGGCATGGTCAACGGCAGCGCGCGGCTGGTGGGGTGGTTGAGCTCCGTCATGCGCTACGCCCAGTCGGGCTATCTGTACCACTACGCCTTCGCGATGATCCTGGGGCTGGCCTCGCTGCTGCTGTGGCTGATCTGGCGGCCGTGATGTTGAACGATCATCTGCTCGGCCTGCTGATCTGGCTGCCCATCATCGGCGGTTTCGTGGTGCTGGCCCTGGGCCAACGCGCGGCCGCGGCGCGCTGGACCTCGCTGGCCGTGTCCGGCGTCACGTTCCTGCTCAGCATTCCGTTGTGGGCGGCGTTCGAGACGGGGACGGCGGCCATGCAGTTCGTCGAACGCACGGGCTGGCTGCCGGCCATCCATTCGGATTTTCACGTCGGCGTCGACGGCATTTCCATGCCCTTGATCGTGCTGACCACCTTCACCACCGTGCTCATCGTGATCTCGGGGTGGCAGAACGTGGAGAAGCGCGTCTCGCAGTACTTCGCGGCGTTCCTGATCCTCGAAGGGCTCATGAACGGGGTGTTCGCGGCCCTGGACGGGGTGCTCTTCTACGTGTTCTGGGAAGCCATGCTGCTGCCCATGTTCATCATCATCGGCGTCTGGGGCGGACCGCGCCGGGTGTACGCCACCATCAAATTCTTCCTGTACACCTTCATCGGGTCGTTGCTGATGCTGGTGGCGCTCATCTACATGTACCTGAAGGCGGGGAGCTACGATCTCGCCGCGTTCCAGCGGCTGCCGCTGTCGCTCACCGAACAGACGTTCATCTTCCTGGCCTTCTTCGCGGCTTTCGCGGTCAAGGTGCCCATGTGGCCGGTGCACACCTGGTTGCCGGATGCGCACGTCGAGGCGCCCACGGGCGGGTCCGTGGTGCTGGCCGCCATCATGCTCAAGATGGGCGGCTACGGCTTCCTGCGCTTCTCCCTGCCCATCGCGCCCGACGCCAGCCGATCTCTCGATGCATGGGTGATCGCCCTGTCGTTGATCGCCGTGGTGTACATCGGCTTCGTCGCGCTGGTGCAGCGCGACATGAAGAAGCTGATCGCCTACTCGTCCATCGCCCACATGGGATTCGTGACCTTGGGCGCGTTCATCGGTTTTCAGATCGTGGCCCACACCGGCAGAACCGCGGGCGTCGGCATGGGCCTCGACGGCGCCATGGTGCAGATGCTGTCGCACGGCCTGGTGTCGGCGGCGATGTTCCTGTGCGTGGGCGTCATGTACGACCGGGTCCACAGCCGCGAGATCAGCGCCTACGGCGGGGTGATCAACACCATGCCGAAGTTCGCCGCGTTCATGGTGCTGTTCGCCATGGCGAATTCCGGGCTGCCCGGCACGTCCGGCTTCGTCGGCGAATTCCTGGTGATACTCGCCGCGTTCAAGGCGAACGCATGGTTCGCCTTTCTCGCCGGCACCACGCTGGTGCTGGGGGCAGCGTACACGCTCTGGCTGGTGAAGCGCGTACTCTACGGCGAGGTCGCCAACGACAAGGTGGCGGCGCTCCAGGATTTGAACGGCCGCGAATTCCTGGTGCTCGGCGTGTTGACGGCGGCGGTGCTCGCCGTGGGCCTGTGGCCCCGGCCGCTGCTCGACGTGATGAGTGCCTCGACGCAGCATCTGGCCCAGCAAATGCTGGTCTCGAAGATCCCCCGGTAGGACCAGGACTGTCATGAACGCGTTCAGCGCTGCAGAATTCAATTCCGGGCTGGGACTGGCCGCGCCGGAGATCTTCCTCGGGTCGGCGGCGTGCGTCATCCTGCTGGCCGACCTGGTCATGGACGAGGCGCAGCGGCGCTGGACCGGCGCGCTCGCCATCCTGTCCCTGCTGGTGTGCGCCGGTTTGACGCTGGCGCAGCCTGCCACCGACCGCCTGGTCACGCTCGGCGGCCTGTTCGAATGGGACCGGATGGCGCAGGTGCTGAAACTCGTGACCCTGCTGACCGTGGCCGCCGTGTTCGTCTATTCCACGGACTACCTGCGGCGCCGCGCCATTCTCAAGGGCGAGTACTACGTGCTGGGACTGTTCGCCACGCTGGGCGCCATGGTGCTGATCTCCGCCGGCAGCTTGATCACCCTGTACCTGGGGCTCGAGCTCATGTCGCTGTGCCTGTACGCCATGGTGGCGTTCGACCGGGAGTCGGGCATCGCCGCCGAATCGGCGATCAAATACTTCGTGCTCGGGTCCATGGCGTCCGGGACGCTGCTCTACGGCATGTCCATCGTGTACGGGATGACCGGGAGCCTGGAGCTGGGCGAGATCGCCACCGCCGTGCACGGCGGCCTCTCCGGCAACATCGGCCTGCTGTTCGGGATCGCTTTCCTGATCGTCGGCATCGGATTCAAGCTGGGCGCCGTGCCCTTCCACATGTGGATACCCGACGTCTACGAAGGATCGCCCACCTGCGTGACCGTGTTCATCGGGACCGCCTCCAAGCTCGCCGCCTTTGCGCTCGCCATGCGACTGCTGCCCGAAGCCCTGGCGGGTTCCCAGCCCGACTGGAGCCAGATGCTGGTGGTGCTGTCGGTGCTGTCCATCGCCATCGGCAACATCGTTGCCGTGGCGCAGGCCAATCTCAAGCGCATGCTGGCGTATTCCACCATCTCGCACATCGGCTACATCCTGCTGGGAATCCTGTCGGGCACGGCACAGGGCTACCAGGCCGCCATGTTCTACATGATCAGCTACGTGATCGTCGCCAGCGGCGCCTTCGGCATGATCCTGCTGCTGGCGCGACAGGGGTTCGAGGCCGACAAGCTGGAGGACTTCAAGGGCCTGAATGCCCGCAGCCCCTGGTTCGCCGGCATGATGGCCATCCTTATGTTCAGCCTCGCGGGCTTGCCGCCGTTCATCGGCTTCTGGGCGAAGTTCGGCGTCATCCAGGCCGTGCTCAACGTGAGCTACACGTGGCTGGCCGTGGTCGCCGTGCTGTTCTCCGTGGTCGGCGCGTTTTATTACCTGCGGATCGTCAAGCTCATGTATTTCGACGACCCCACCGATACCGCGATGCTCGGGGGGTCCACGTTGATGCGCGCCGTATTGAGCGTCAACGCGCTGTTGGTGTTCGCGCTGGGCATCGCGCCTGCCGCGTTGATTGCGGTCTGCCAGCGGGCATTGCCGTAACCGCCGCCGCTCCACGGGCGCGGTGCGCGCGGGTGCGCGGCGCGGGGCGCTGTGAGGCACGGGTGCGCGCGGCGCGAGGCGTATGCGGGAGTGAGCGGCCGGGGCGCAGGGCGCATGCGCGAGTGGGGTGCGCGGGCGCGGCAGTCGCAAGGAGGGGGCGGCGCCGGCCCGTGGGAGGGAAGGGCGCCCGGCCGGAGGCACTTGCGTTGGCGCAGTTGCCGGGTATAATGCACGGCTCTCCGGTGCGGGGTGGAGCAGTCTGGCAGCTCGTCGGGCTCATAACCCGAAGGTCGTAGGTTCAAATCCTACCCCCGCTACCAACTTTATATCTATCTGATTTTCAACGAAAAATTGGCTAATGTCGAACGCGGCAACGCCTTCGAACTGCCGCCTTTCCGTATTTGGCCGCAGCGCGATGCCAACGACGGGCACCACGATCTTGCAGACGAGGCTCGACGATTTATCGATCGTATGCCGACAGCGCAAACAGAGCGCGAATTGATCGCTCATGAACTTCAGATGCGCATTCGCGAGCCCCGCACCCCCGATTATCAATCAAGCCGATAACCTCCAAAATGCGCCAGGCCTATTGTTCCAGATCGCGCACATTCGACGCTGACTGTTTGTCGTTCAGGCTTGCGTCTATCAAGACGATCTCGGGTCGGTCCGAGAGCTTAAGGTCTATCAAAATCTGCTGCACTTTATCTAGCTCACTCTCCGTAAAGTAGAGGATTGCCTTGATTGATTTTTTCGTGTCGTTCTCCGCCTCGTAGACCTCTACCTGATGCTTCAGGTTCTGCTTGAGCTTGCTATTGCTCGCGAGCTTAAATTCGACGAGAGACTTATCCGTGGATCCCTTTGATACCTTGAAATCGACGGGGCCGCGCCCGTTGTTGGGCTCGCGGTTTACGTCATATGATGTCGCGAACCAACAAAGACGATACATGATCTGTAGGTCCGCCTCTCGTCTCAGAGGCTTCCCATCGACATAGAAAATTCGCCAGCCGTCCTTGTTTTCGATCACGTCCCGGAGGAACTCCACGCGGCGCAAGCTTTCATCGAAGCTGTTGCCAAGCTCGTAGAATTCCGTGCCGATCAGTTTGCCGTCGACCAGAGTCCGTACGTTGTCGCCAAACTGAATCTCGGTTTCGCGCACCTTGAGACTGCTTACTTGATGGGCCTCGTCCCCGGTGTCTTCCTTCTCTTTGATGTAGTAGTCGAGCACCGCGGGGAATTCCTCCGCAGTCGCGGCAGCTGCTTCCCGTCTCTCCTCCTCGGTAGGCTCTTCTGCGAGTCGGCGTAAAAAGTAGTCATTGATCTGGGCGCGCAGCTGATCGTCCGGCACGGATGTGCAAATTTCCTCGAAATGGTTCAGCAGGTCTCCGCGGTTGATCCAGGCGTCGTCCTTGGTAAGGATCTCCTTTGGAGTCAGGAGGACGTAGTCCCCCAAGAAAACCGGTAACTCATATTGGCCACGCTGCCACCGTCGGCTGTTGTAATCAAACTTCACTTTGTCTACAGCAAAGGTCCGGCGAAACTCTGGCTTAACGTGTTGGAGCGCGAAGGTCTGGGTGTACTCCAGCAGAAATTGCTTTATAAGATTAGTAGTGAAGTCACTGAGATGGTCGCGTCCGACGCCGCCGCCAACCAAACACAGCTTTTCTAAGTGGCTTCCGCGCGTGATCGTCTCCGACCCGAAATTAGTGAAAACTCGATGGAGATTGCGGTGCAGGGCAGCCGCGAATGCAGCTCCTAAGCCGCTACCGCGATTGCCGCTGCGGCTGAACCCGAGCCAGTTTTGGCTGACTTCGGGGAATCGGAACCAGTGATCTAGCAGCCCCTGGCTAATCGAGGGGTCAGTCGATACGTCGCGCAGGAATTTAACGTACCGAATGATGTCTTCGTGCAGGTCGTTATGGCGTTGCTCCTCACTGTCGAATAGCAAAAACGGATCGATGAATAGCGGCAGATCGTTAATCAGTGAGACATTGAACGCGCCGTAGGATTCCAAGTCCGAGGGCACGACCTCGAAGAAATCCGTGAAGTAGATGCGGCGACTGGTCACGTCAAACCTCTATTGTTAAATCCGCTTCGCCCAGCTTTCAGAGATGCGACGCGACACAGGCACCGCCGGCTCACGGTGGCTGGGTCTGGGCACACAACAGTCCAGTCCGCACACTGACTATCAACGCGCAGATCTGCGAAGCCGTTTTGTTTTTCATCTTTCGAAGATTGTCTGGTATGACATAGCCTTCGCGTCCTGGAAGCCGCGTTAGCAATTGGTCGATGGACTGCCGCTCCCCTCGTACGTGCTCCGGATAGTCGTCCAGACGAACAGTCCAGAACCGGTAGTATGCGTCGCCTAGCCTTGAGCGTGCGTCACCCTGACCGGTCGCGAGATCAAACACGGCCTGATCAAACTTCTCTATCAAATAGTCCAATGAGTTCATGGCGTCGCCGGTGGTAACGTTGATCCGTTGGTAACCAGGCTTCCGCATTTGCATATGTAGTTCCCATCGCTATCGAAGGTCGACGCGTCGCTCTTGCCGCCAAGTCCTGTGTGTCGATCTAGGATCGATCTCAAATGCGGTGCGGTCACGACAGCGCTTTCCGCAGGGATTGGAGCAGAGCCTCAGCATCGTCGATTTTCTGCAGGATGTTCGGATCGCCTTTAAGTTCCTGCAAAACGGTCCACGG
>CAZZWZ010000026.1:0-3274 GCA_964657955.1 uncultured Steroidobacteraceae bacterium | reverse complement strand
GTCCCGTTTGGGATGGTTTTGTGGCAGGTGCGACGCGGAGCATTGCCGATTCGATATCGCCCAGGTCGGTTAGGAATTGAGCGCGCGCGACAGGATCGGGAAGGACTGTACGCAGCTTGCGCAAATCCTTGGAATTGGTGATTCTCTTTTGATTTACTTTCTTGACGACCGCTTCAACGACACTGGGAGTCAACAACTTCTTGCTGACGCCCATCAGCTCCCGCGACCAAGTAATAGCAGCGCTCGGATCGCGTAGGCTTATGAATTTCTGCGATAGCTCGAATATCTCAACGAGCTTATCGATTTCGCGAACCGTGATGCCGAGAATATTGGCTGCGCTCGCGCGGCCCATCATATCAACAAGCCGATAGGCGACCATCTCCTTTTCCTTGGCGTCCCATTCTTTGCGCTGGCGGTGAATGTATATCCATACGCGCAGACGGTCTTCGTCGGAAAGCGTGCGATCGGTAACTTCAATCGGGATTTGCCGATATTCTTCCTTGCCTTGCTCGACAAGGACGCGTGAGTTTGTCCAACGTCGATCCCCATCGATGATGCGGAACTTTTTTGGAATGTCGGGATGCGGCTCGACCAGAAGCGGCTCAAACAATCCGCCATTAGCCTCAATTTGCCGTTGTAGCTCTTCGTCCGTCTTCGGTCCCATCCGCGGCTGGTTGTTGTTCGGTACGATGTCATCAATGTCCGCCGTCTTTCGGTAGGTGCGCAGGACCGTGCGGTCGAGCCTCCGCTCCTGCAGAGGCACGACATTGCTGAAATCGGCCGGCGCGGTGTTGCTACTCATTGTCAGCCTTCCCGGCGGTGCCGAGGATGATGTCCACACGGTTGCTTAGCTCCCCTCCCGTCTTCTGGATGGAGCGGTACAAGATGTCCTGATCCCTCCACATCTTCTCGTGGGCTTTTTGGTCCTTTACCCTCATGTCCAGCAGCTCCTGGGCCTGAGTGTCGATGCGGTCGAGCAGGTCCGTGTACTGCGTTGACGTGATGAACGCGTACAGCTCGGCGGACTTCAGCGCCTTTTCTTCATTGCTCATGCGCAGCGTGTGGGACTTCACGATGTGTTCGCGCACGACCTGCACGAGGGCCACGACTCGCGCGGGATTCGCGAGGATCACACCGTCCATAACGTCGAGCTGTTTCATACCTTGCGGGAACTTGCGCGTGGAGAGGATGGCGTGGTCCGCCTTTTCGGCGATCTTGTCGGCCGCGAGCTTCTCCGCGAAGTCGTAGCGCCACTGGCCGTGGTTTTTGGAGTCGTAGATGATCTTTCCGCACACCATGCCGTTGTGCTTGACGGTATGGATGACGTCCGCGCCCGGTTTGCCCTTGCCGACGCGCTCGATCTTGTCGCCCTCGCTTTCGAACCGTGCCTTCAGGTTTTCGTAGAGGTCGACCTCAGCGCCTTCGCCGAGCTGTTCCGCGGTCTTCTGATCGAGCTTGCGCTGCATGTCCGCGAACTGCTCTGACATCTTTCGGCTGTCTTCGCTGCGGGCCGCGTTCACTGCATTGACTGCCTGCACCTTGTCGGCTTCCATTGCCAGACGCACCTCGCTGACGCGGGCTTCGGTCTGCGACTCGTGCGTTTCCCTGAGCACCCGCGCCGCCTCTTCGGCGGCAGCGGCCTTCGATTCGGCGGCGGTCTTCGCGAGCTCCGCGCCGGTAACCTTCTCCTGCATGGCGGATTCGGCGGCAGCGGTCGCCTCCTGACGCGCGACGTTTATTCTTGTGTCCGCATCCTGCATCGCCTTTTCGACTGCTACTGCGCCTTCGGCGCGGGTCTGATTCAGTTGATCCTGCAACACGGTGTTGGTTTGTTGTGCGGTGACCTTGGCGTCTTCTGCTTCTTGGACGCGCGCCTGCAATGCTGCCTCGGATTCCTGGCGCGAGCGTTCCATTCCGGCGAGTTTTTCCTGAACCCCGGCCTCGGCCTGCTTCTGCGCTTCATCACGGATCGCCTTCTCCTTTGTCTCGGCGTCCTGCTTTACCTTTTCAACGGTTTCCGCGCTTTCTCGGCGAACCTGAGCTATTTGCGTTTGGGCATCGGCCTTTTCCGTTTGCGCCTGGTCGATGCGCGTCTGCATAACAGCCAAGGCCTCTTTGTTGATGCGCTCGGCATCCGCGAGTTTTTGCTTGGCAGCCGATTCCGCCGTCTTACGCTCTTCCTCGCGTGCGCTGGCGACCTGTGCCGCGACCGTGGCAGCTACTTCCTTTCGCGCCTGCTCGACGGCTTCCGCCTTCTGGCGTCCGAACTCTTCCGTGAGCCGCGTTGTGATTTGTGCTTCGCGCTCCGATTGTCGGGCCTGAATGCGCTCTTTGATCTCGTCGAACTTGTCATGTGGGATGAGCTGGTCGCAGGTCGGGCAGACCTCGCTTACAGCGTGGAGGTGAGACATGGCACCATTTGCGGGGCCAGGCTGAAGTGCAGGGGATTGGGAAAGCGACATTGCCGACACCTCGCTGATTACTTATGGGTCCTATTTAGGACCTAATAACTCCTAAAGTCAACTTCTGCTTCCGGCGTATATGGAAGGTTGACGAAATTGAACAGTTGCACCAAGATCCAGTTGACTAATCATAAAAGGTGCACAAAATGAGTCTGCCGCCCCCCGCCAGTTTTGAACCCGAGCTTAGCTCTGACCGACTGGAGTGGGTGTCCCAGTGGTTACTGGATGAGTTTTACGCAACTGAAGACGACCTCTCACGGGGCACTGACAACGGTTACACACGCGGTTGCACGACTTTTGGGCGGCAACGAAACCGGATCATTGCGGAAGCACTGTCGGCACGGCACTCGTGGCTCGGGTTACTCAGCAGCACCAATGACATTGTGTTTACGATTGGCGGCGTGCCATGCCGATTTAGCAACGACGATCCGTCGAACCCATCGAAAGATGCGGTTGTGACGGCTAATCGCTTTCAGATGGGTTTCATCGATTTCGCTGCCGAAAGCAAACCAGCTCGTTTCTGTTTCATCATAGACCGAGGCCGTGAAGATGACGCGGAACCACGCGTCGAGTTCGTGGGCTTTACCCCCAACGGAGATGTCGCATGCCGGTGGGTATCGAATAGCGTGCGCGTGTTGCGTCTGGAAGGTCAGGAGAACTTGCCGCAATCCGTCGACGTGGCAAAACCTCTCGTGGCACCAAAGCGGCTTGATGAGGGCGACGCCGCCGCCAAACAAGTTGGATGAGTAGCTTCGTTGGAAGCAATCTCCGACTCGCCCGTTTTTTTCATAATCTGTCTCTCACGGAATTGG
>CAZZWZ010000025.1:0-19014 GCA_964657955.1 uncultured Steroidobacteraceae bacterium | reverse complement strand
CCGGCCGACACCGAGGCGCTGCTCGCGGCGTTGGATCAGCTCAAGCAAGCCGGCAATTCGCTGTTCGTCGTCGAACACGACCTCGACATCATGCGGCACGCGGATTGGATCGTGGATGTTGGACCGGAAGCCGGCGAGCGCGGCGGACGGGTGCTGTACAGCGGTCCGGTGGCGGGCTTGAGGAAGGTGGCCGAATCCCACACGGCAAAGTATCTGTTTGGATCGCAGCTGCCGCAGTTGCGCCCGCCGCGGCCGCCCCAGGGTTGGTTGAAGCTGCGTGGCATCGTTCGCAACAGTCTGCGCGAAGTCGACGTGGACATACCGCTCGGCGTGCTGACCGCGGTGACCGGCGTCTCGGGCTCCGGCAAATCGAGCTTGGTCAGTCAGTCACTGGTCGAACTGGTTGCCGCCCATCTGGGGGCCGAGGCGCCCCCGACCGCGACCGAAGATGCCGCCGGCTTCGAACTCAGCGCTCTCGAGCCGACCGGCGGCCGCATCGAAAGCGGTGCCGAGAAGATCAAACGGCTGGTGAGCATCGATCAGAAGCCGATCGGACGCACGCCGCGCTCGAATCTGGCGACGTACACCGGCCTCTTCGACGAGGTGAGGCGACTGTTCGCCGCAACTCCCGCCGCGCGCTCACGCCGCTACGATGCCGGTCGGTTTTCCTTCAATGTGGCCAAGGGACGCTGCGAGACCTGCGAAGGCGAGGGATTCGTGAGCGTCGAACTCTCGTTCATGCCCAGTGTTTATGCACCGTGTTCGACGTGCCACGGCACCCGCTACAATCCGCAGACGCTCGCCGTGGAGTTGCGCGGCAGGAACATCGCCGACGTGCTGCGTATGACGGTGGACGAGGCGTTGAACTTCTTCGCCGCCGAGCACTCGTTGCGACATACGCTGCGGCTGGTCCAGGAGATCGGCCTCGGCTACCTGCGACTGGGACAACCGGCCACCGAACTGTCGGGTGGCGAAGCGCAACGCGTCAAGTTGGCGACCGAATTGCAACGTGCGCAGCGCGGCGCGTCTCTCTACGTCATCGATGAGCCCACCATCGGTCTCCACCCGGCCGATGCCGACAGGTTCATGGCGCAAATCCAGAGCCTGGTCGAGGCTGGGAACACGGTGGTGATCGCCGAACACGACATGCGCGTCGCGGCCGCGTGCGACTGGCTCATCGACATGGGCCCCGGCGCCGGCAACCTGGGCGGCCGCGTCGTCGCCAGCGGCACACCGCTTCAGGTCTCGACGACGGCGGCCAGCCGGACCGGCCCCCATCTCGTCAATTTTCTCAAACGCCCTGCCTGACGCGTACGGTGCGGCGCCGGTCGACCGAGCACCCTGCATTTTCGTCTCACCGCCCTCTCTTGTCGAATTTCGCGGTGGCGCCCACGGGCAGCAGCACGAAGTCAGCGTCCGCCACACCTTTCAGCGCACGGGCGCGCGGCAGTTCGTGGATGGCATGATCCAACGGATCGTCCGCCAAGGCAAAAGTGCCCCAATGGACGCCGATGCTGTGTTTGGCACCGAGGTCCAGATGCAACTGCACGGCCTCGGGTACGTCGACGTGTTGCGGTTGCATGAACCAACGCGGCAGACAGGCACCCACCGCAATCAGCGCCGCATCGAAGCCGCCGCCCGCCGCCGCGGTCTGGCGAGCCGCAAAATGCACCCGTGTATCCGCAAAATCCTGCGAATACCCGGTATCGCCGCTGAAGTACCAATGAAAATCGCCGCTCAGCACCGCCCAAGCGCCCCACAAGGTCCTGTTGCGGTCGGTCAGGGTGCGCGATGACCAGTGTTGCGCGGGAGTCAGGTGAAATTCGACCGCACCGGTTGCGGCGCCGAAGTCGTGATGCTGCCACCAGTCGAGCTCCACCACGCTGCCGGCACCCTCGCGCTCGAGCCATGCTTTGAGTCCCAGGGGCGCGAGGAACAGGGGTGCCCCGCTCCGTTGGGCCGCAAGCGCTCGGATGCTGCCTCGGTCGAGATGGTCGTAGTGGTTGTGCGAAATGACCACCACATCGATGTGCGGCAGCGCTGCGAGCGCGATGCCCGGCGCCTGCGCACGTTGCGGCCCGGCAAATTGCACGGGCGAGGCACGCTGCGAGAAGATCGGATCGGTGAGCACGTTGATGCCGCCCGCCTGCACCAGCGCAGTCGCATGCCCCAGCCATGTCACCGCCGGTTGCATGGCCGGCCCGGCCCGCGCGTTGCGACACACGAACTCGAGATCGGCAGGCTGCACCGGCACCGGCACCGTGGGCGGCGGCGGAAGGTGCAGGCGGCGCCGTGCGCGCTGCCAGCGCAGCAGGTCGCCCACACCGCGCGTCACGGATTCGATGTAGTTGTTGCGAAAGCCGTGCGCCGTATGATGTTTGGGTTTAGGAATCACGCGTCCTGGCCTGGTGCTCCGCGAACCAGTATCCGGCCACCAACGTCTTCAAATCATCGATTTCGCCGGCACGAATACGCGCCACGAACAGCGCGGCGGGCAGTATCACGGTGAGTATGTCCTCGTGCTGGCCGTGATCCCCGTGAACGCCGCCGGCTCCCGACGTGTCGACCAAGCCGAACACGAGCGCGATGCGCTCGGAAGTCCCGCCCGAGCTGACGAAGGCGCCTCGATGAATCACTTCCGGTTGCAGCAGCTCCAGGTTCGTCTCCTCGCGCAGCTCCCGAATGGCCGCTTCGATCGCCGTCTCGCCGGCGTCGATGGCCCCTGCCACGAGGTTGTCGCGGTACGGATACTCGCCGGCCACCAACGCGCCCGGGCGAAACTCGTTGCAGAGCACGATTTCGTCGCGTCTCGGATCGTAGCCGAGCACCCCGACCGCATCGCCGCGCTCCATGAGCTCACGGGTGATCACTTCCGAGCCGCCCGCGTGCTTTTCGACGTTGAAGTCGTAGCGGTACACACGAAGAAATCCTTCGTGCAACGGGTTTTTTCGCCGTATCTCGGCCTGCAGTCGGTGCGTCGTCAAATTCGTTCAACCTCGTGCGTCTGCCGGTGGCAGAGTTTAATCGACCGCAGAAAGCACGGCCGGCTTGAATACGCTGGTGGGCAGCCACGCCGGCCGTGAATCGGCATTCGCCACGCGCAGCGCCAGTGCCGCCACATAGGCGTCCAGCCTGGCAGCCTCCTCCCGCATCACACCCGGTTGTTCCAGATCGTCGGAGGGCGCGTGGTAACGGTTGGCGCGCCACTCATGCTCGATGTTGAACTCCGGGGTGTCCTTGGCGAATCCGAACTTGAAGGCCAGCGAGGGAACTCCTTCGCGCACGAAGCTGAACTGATCGGTCCGGATGAACACATTGCGGTCGGGCAACGCATCAGGTGCCAGGGTGAGGCCTTGCTGCCCGGCCACGGCGCGGGCATCTGCGCCCAGCGTGCTCTCGCCCTCGCCCGGTGCGAACACGGCCTTTAGCGTCCACAGTGGAAGCGGCATGTCGAAATTCAGGTCTGCCACGATGCTGCCCGGAGGCACCGTGGGATGCCGTGCGAAGTAATGCGATCCCAGAAGCCCCTTCTCCTCGGCCGTGACGATCAGGAACAACAGGGAACGGCGCGGCCTCACGCCCCGCGTCAGGCGATGCGCGATGTCCAGAACGGTGGCGACGCCCGAGGCATCATCCATGGCCCCGTTGTAGAGATTGTCACCGTTGATCGGTGCGCCGATGCCGAGATGATCGAGATGTGCGGACACCGCGACATACTGGCCGGCGAGCTTCGGATCGCGACCCGGCAATCTGGCCACGATGTTGGGCGAGGACAACGAAGAGCGGCTGGCCGTGATCCGGCCCTGCAAGCGGAACGGCAGATCGAAGCGCGGCACGGGTTTGGATGCATCGGCGAGGGCGCATAATTCGGCAAACGTGTGACCTGACCCGGCGAACAAAAGCTCCGACTCGTCCGGGTCCACCGCCACGCCGAGGAATCCGTCCGGGGTTTCCCGCAGGCTCCGGTCGGCCAGATACATGCCTGGCTGACCCGCCAGCAGCAGCTGTCGCGACCACGGGATCTCCACCTGCTTGGGCGTGGTCAATGTAATCATCCCGACCGCCCCGAGCTTGCCGAGCAACTCTGCCCGCGCGAAGCGAGCGTTCGATTTGACCGGGCCCGAAATCTCTGCGGGACCTCCGCTCAAGACCACGACGATCTTGCCCTTCACGTCCATGCCCGCGAAATCGTCCGCTCCCTGCCCGGGCAGGTGCAACCCATACCCGAGGAATACGAGCGGAGCGTCGACGGTATCGGCAAGCGGCGCCCCGCCCGGGGAGATCCTCGAATACTCGCCGACCCGCAGCGGCGTCACGGCATGAGTGACGTCGACCAGGTCGAGGCTGGATCCCAGCTGATCGACGATCTGCTGCTCGAATTTCACGGGCTGCAGAAACCCGTCGACTCCGGCGGGTTGGAGCCCCTCCGCCCTGAAGCGAGAAACGACATACGCCGCCGCCCGCAGATAGCCCGCCGAACCGGTCTGGCGGCCTTCCATGTCGTCGGCCGCCAGCACGGCGATATCCGCCCACCATCGTGCGGCGGACTTCTTCAAGGACGCTGCGTCCGGGGGCGGCGAGGCAATGGGCCGGGTGGTCGCCGCGCCGGAGGGTCCGGCGATCACGCACAGACATAGAAAACACTGTAGTGCTGCGGCGGACCTCATACGCATGCAAGGGCTCCTGCGAGAATTCGATGGCAACAGTCTAGCGGGAACACCGCAGGGACAGGTCGGGAAAGCTGCGCCGAAGTCGTCTCTGCTCTCGGGCCGGCTGCGTGGCGCGAACATCGCATGTTGCCGTACCATTCCGGGCGTCCCATGCCCCCCCTTCCCGCCATCCCGAGCTACCCGGTGCTCATCCGCTTCGCCGTGCCCGTCATGCTGGCGGCGATGGCCACGCCGCTGATGGCCATGGTGGACACGGCGGTTCTGGGGCGTCTCGGTGACCCCGCCGTGATCGCCGCCGCGGGCATCGGCGGCACCATTTTTACCGTGATCTACTGGTGCTTCGCCTTCCTGCGCTTCACCACCACCGCGCTGGTCTCCCAGGCCGCGGGCCGCAATGATCCCCGGGACGTCCTGCTGGCGGGTCTGCGGGCCATGTTCGCCGCCGTGGCCGGCGGGATCGCCTTGTGGCTGCTGCAACGGCCGATCGGCTGGCTGGCACTGCGGCTGCTGGGACCACCCGCCACGGTGTTGCCGCTGGCGCGGCAGTATTTCGACGCGCGCATCTGGTCGGCACCGCTGACGCTGCTCGGCTATGCACAGTGCGCTTGGCTGATGGGCCAGGGCCGCGCCCGGACCGTCATGCTGTTGCAGGTGACGCTGAACGTGCTCAACGCCGCGCTTGCCTGCCTCTACGTGCTGGGATTTCATTGGGGCATCGCCGGTGCCGCCTGGGCCACCGTCACCAGCGAGGCCTGCATCGGCGGAGTGACGACGGCGCTGATCCTGCAGATGGCACCGCTGAGGCAGTGGGGCGCGGTGCGCGCCCGGGTGCTGGACAAAGCCGCGTGGCGTCAGCTGTTCTCGGCGAACGTCGACATCACCGTCCGCACGCTGCTGCTCACCGGATCGTTGGCCCTGATGACCGAGCGCGGCGCGCAGATGGGCCTCATGGAGCTCGCGGCCAACCAGATCCTGATGCAGGCATTCCTGCTGGTCGCCAACCTGCTCGACGGCTTCGCGACGGCGGCCGAGGTGTTCGGCGGCCGCGCCATCGGTGCCGGCTCGCGTTTCGCGCTGGTGCAGATCGTCCGCCGCTGCGCGGCGCTGTCGCTGGGCTGGAGCCTGACGCTGGCGCTCGCACTCATCGCCGTCGAGTCCTGGTACTTGGGCGTGATGACGTCCAACCGCGGACTGCGGGAGACTGCATCGCACTACTGGGCCTGGGTGGCCCTGCTACCGGTGGTGTGCATCTGGGCATTTCTCTGGGACGGCGTATTCATGTCGGCCATGCGCACGCGCACCTTGCGCAACAGCATGGCGGCCAGCGTCGCAATCTACGTCCCGCTGCTGTTCTGGTGGTCGTCGAGGTGGGGCAATCACGGCGTCTGGGCAGCCATGCTTGCGCTGATGGCGGCCCGCAGCCTGTTCCTCACGCTGGCATGGCCCAAGCTCCGGAACGCCGTCGGCGCCGGTACCTGATTGGGCCGCGTACGTCAGCTTGCCGGCATGGTTTCGACATCGACGGCGGTTCCCTGCAACCGGTCGGTGATCAATTCCTCGTACACGGCAATCGACTTGGACACGCGGAGTTCCTCGACCACCCAGGCCGTCTTCTTCACGACGACTCGTTCCGCCTTTTCGCGAATCTCGAAGACGCCTTCCGCAAAGCTTGCGAAGTCTGCGCTCGACGCGCCGTCATCGGCATCGCCCGGCTGCGGCCGGCGTATCGGCAGCCCCCCCACGTGCGCCGCCTCGGAGGCGTCCGCGCGCGGTGTCGCGGGCTCCTCGGCCGCCGACGGACGAGATGCCGCATCCCGCTCCGCCTCCAGGGCGCCATCGACGCTGCCGGCCCTTTGCATCAGGGTGCGCGCGGCGGCTTCTTCGACGCCGGTGCGCGCGTTCACCCCGATGACCAGGCCGCCGCGGCGTAGCGCCGCCGCATGGAGCCAGGGCGGGGTTTCGCTCCGTGACTTGCCGAGCTTGGAAAAAAGATCGCCGAACGCCGACAAGAGTCCAGGCGACGGCTGACCTTCCGACGATGGCCGGAAGTCCGGGTCTCTATGCGTCTCGATATCCGAGGTGGCAAACCCACAACTTTTCAAATTCTGGAGTGCCGACGCGACGGCCTCCTGCGAATCGAACGCGGCATAGACGATAGCCATGATCCCGCTCCCGAATCAGGTATCGCCGCGCGAAAGCGCTGCGGCCGGATCGTTCGACAAGTTCGACACGCCGCCCGCTGCGCCCGGTACAACCACAGCCTCTTCGCGCACCCATTGGCCGGTGGCCATGTCCTGCCGTTCCACCACGACCTGCTCGTGCCGGATCACCAGTCGTTGCGGGACGTGGTCGATCTGCTCGATCCGGGACAATCGGACCTCTTCGACCAGGAACAGCTGTCGTCGCGTGATCAGCCGCTCCTCGACCACGGGAATGACGGTGACGTCGCCCTCGAAACGAATCGGGAGGATCGAATCCACTTCCCGGCCGACGGGCACCCGCGTGACCTGGACCGTCTGCCTCAGCAGGGGCTCATCCACCGTGACCTCTTCGGGGCGCACCTGCTTGCGGATACGCACGCCGCCGGCGTCCACCACCGTTTTGTGGACGTCCAGGCGTTCCGACAGCACGGGGATGACGGTGACGGCCTCATCGGCCGGCACCCGGACGGCACCGTCTTGATCGTCTTTCCGGTCGAACAAGCCCATGCCGTCAGTGCTTCGACGTCGGCGAGACAGTGGGCTCCGCGGCGACACGCTCGACATCCACATCGGTCCCATGGACCGTGTCGACCACCTGCGTCGACTTCTCCGTGGTTTGCTTGCCGATGCGCACTTCCTCCACCACGTGCGCCGTCTTCGAGACCACGGCTTCCTCGGCCATTTCCCGTACTTCCACGGTGCCTTCACGGAAATTGGCATGGTCCGCATCCGTGGCGACACGATCCACGGGAAGGCGCTCCACCGTGGCACGTTCCTGTCGCAGATTGACCATCTGCGACACCGGTGTCTCGGTCAGGCGCTTGATCACGCGCAATCCGCCCATGTCGACCGCTCTCGTACCCACCTGCATCTTCTCCTGGATCACGGGGACCGATTGATTGGCGAATTCTTCGTCGTCGCTGCTCCAGCGGCCCGCGTTGGGATCGAACCCTTTCCAGCCCTGGCGCTTCCACTGCGCAGCCCGCTGCTCGACGTCGACGGAACCCATGTCGTTCATCAAGGACGTCGCCTTCTCGACTTCGGCATCCGTGGAGGCATCGACCGCCACCACCGAGCTGCCGCGACGTACCGCTTCGGAATAATTGCCCGCATGCGAGGCATCGTCCGACCCGAACAACTGGGAGAAAAAATGACCGATCCCCGAAAGAGTACCGCGCTTGTCCTCATCGAGGCCGGCTTCGTTCGCGCCACTCGGTTCGGTGGAAGAATCCGTTTGCAGGTGAACGCTGGCGCGGTCGAATCCCTGCGCAATCAATTGATCGATCGCGGATTGCGCGGCTTTGGAATCGTCGAATGTGGCCAAGATGGTCTGCATGATCGGTATCCTATGGGAATGGGGGTGCCCGAGGCGGGCGGTGGCGGGACGGCGTGAGCCTCGGAGAGACTCTGAAGCGCGATGGGTAAAGAGTGTACGTCGACACCGGCGCGCCAACCGATCATTTTGTAGCATTCGACTGTAGGACGATGAGGAGTAACCTTCAGGTTCCAGCGCTCACGTCAGCATCGGAGTCAAATCAGGATCGCCCTTGGCCATTGCCCGCTGGTAGGCGGACCGCCCGCCGATGCGTTGCAGGTACGCGAGGATGTGTGGGTGGGGCGCGAGGTCCAGCGGCTGGAACAGGCGCATGGTCGTCACGGAGAAGACGCTCATGATGTCGGCCGCGGTGAATTCGCTTCCCGCGAGATGGTCGTTCTGCGACAGCCTGGCATCGACCAGCGCGATCACCTTCTCCAATCGCTCCCGCACCGAAACCTGCACCGGGTGGTCCGGCGTCAGGCCACAGCGTCCCACCATCATGGCTCGTCCCATCACCGGCTGAAGATTGCCGTTGGCGAAGTGGAACCAATAGAGATAAGGCACGAAATCGGGATGCCCGGGCGCGTGCTGCAAACGGCCGCCGCCGTAGCGCGTCAGGATGAACTCGACGATGGCGGCCGATTCGGCCAGCCACAGGCCGTCGACTTCGATGAGCGGCGCCGCGCCGAGCGGGTGCAGCGCTTTCAGTTCCGGAGGCGACAGCCGCGTGACCGGGTCCCGGGTATGTTTCACGAGCCGGTACGGAACGCCGAGTTCCTCGCAGAGCCATACGATGCGTTCCGATTGCGAGTGGCCGAGATGATGGATGGTCAACATCGAAGACTCCTGCCCGATTGCCGATCTCGCGCCGGCGCGCCGCGCATGAACGCGGGGCGGTTTTTCAACACACCAGGATGATCTTGCCCGCGCCACCCTTCTGCGCCAGCTCGTGCGCTTGCGCGGCCTGCGCCAGCGGCAAACGTCGGCTGATGGGCAGCACGAATTTACCGTCGCGGATGGCGTCGGCGAACTCGCGAACTTTCGAGGCATCGGGTCGCGCAAACACACGCGTCACGGTGACCGAAGGATTGGTGCCGGACGCATCCGCGGGAAACACGGACGCATAGCCGAAACGGCCCCCCGGCTTGATCCGCCCGAACAATCTGGCCGCGGTATCGCCGCCCACCGTGTCGGCAACGGCGTCCAGCGGTTCGAGCCCGGCGAGAGCCGCGTCATCGTCGATGGCCACCGTGGCGGCGACACCCAGGGATTCCGCGTCCCGCAACTGCGCCGTGCGCACCCCCGCAATCACCGTGGCGCCGAGCCTCTTCGCCGCGAGGACGGCGGAGCGTCCCACGCTTCCCAGCGCGCCGCTCACGAGAACGGTCTGACCCGGGCGCACCCCGGCCGCCAGCCTCACCAGCTGCTCGCCGGTCAATGTCACCAATGGAATCGCCGCCGCGTCGGCCAAATCCAGCCCGTCGGGGAGGTGGGTGACGATCGCGGCATCGACCGCCACCAGCTCGGCATACGTGGCGTCCCCCATCGCGATCACCCGGTCGCCGACGGCAAAGCCACGGACGTTGCGGCCGACCGCGTGCACCACGCCGGCGACGTCGCGCCCGAGAATGGCCGGCAGCTGCAACGGAAAATCCTTCTGCCTCGCGCCCGACCGCACCTTCCAGTCGATGGGATTCACGCTCGCAGCCACCGTCCGGATGAGCACGGCGTCGTCGGCGAGGACGGGGGCCGGCGCGTCTTCCTCGTATCGGAGGTTTTCCGGGCCGCCATAGGCGTATAGACGAACAGCTTTCAAGGTCACTCCAGCGCAAAGGGGAATGCGAAGTCTAACCCATCCCACCGGCGTCGGTATCGACCGGCCAGCGGGTGTGCATCCACCGTCATCCTTCTTCGTGCCGCAGGTTCTTCGGCCCCCGCGCGGCCGATTGGTCAGGCCGTCTTCGTGGTGATCGTCTCGAGGCCGTGGCCTTCGGGTCCCCGCTCGCGGCGGCGCAGCAGCACGGTGAACAGGAATCCCGTCGCGGCGAGGCTGGTGAAAATGAGCAAGCCTGCTCGATAGCCCTCGAGATGTCCGAGCCCGGCATGTTGATGATCGTTGGCACCACCGATGAGCAGGTTGAGCGCGAAGAAGCCGAGCTGCTCGATCAGGGTCATGAGCGCATAGGCCGTCCCGAGCCGGGCGGGGTCGACCAGGTACGCGACCGACGGCCACATCACCGCCGGGATGACCGACAACGCCACACCGATCATGCACAGCGGCACCCAGAGCGACACTTGCGTGTAGCCCATGAGCAGATAGGCGGGCATCAACACCAGCGCGGCCACCATGAGCAGCGTGGCCCGCTTGCCGATGCGGTCGGAGAGGAAGCCGAGCAAGGGCGTGGCGATCATCGAGGAGAGCGGCAGGAGGCTCGCGAAGCGGCCGGCTTGTTGATGCGCCACCACGTGCATCGCCTCCGACGTGGCGAGCCCGCCCTGCCCGTCCAGAATCCGGTTGGTGAAGAAATCGATGGCGAAGGTACGAAACGGAAAGATGGCCGAGTAGAACGTGAGGCATACGCCCACGAGATACCAGTACGACCGGTTGAACCGCAATGATTCGGCAAGCCCGAGCTTGGGTCGGGCCGGCGCGGCGCTCTTCGCCGGGGCGGCGCTCCTTGGGGACACTGAGGGAGCGGCGCCCCGCTCGAGCATCCAATAAATGCCGGCGCACAGCACGGCGATCAGCCCGGAACCCACGGCCAGCAGCATCGGGCCCTGCCAGCTCGGCTCCCCCGCCGCACCCTGCGGATAGAATGCGCCATTCGCCCAGCCCGCGGAGTTGTCGGAGGCCACCGAGGCCAGGCGGGCAATCATCACCTTGATGCCGAACGCCAGCGCCAGCTCCTTGCCGCGGAACCAACGCGCGATCACGGTGGTGGCGGCGACCACCAACGATTCACCGCCCAGGCCGAACAGCGCACGGCCGGCGATCATCGTCCCGGCATGTCCGCTCGCCGCGGTGAGCGCGGCGCCGAGACAGCAGATGACGGCGAACAACGGCACTGCCCTTTGCGTGCCCACGCGGTCGATGATGGCGCCGCCGATCAGCAACGTGACGATCGCGCTCGCCGCGTACGCCGAGTTGAGCATGCCGAACGTCGTCGCCGTGAAGTGCAGCTCGCGGATGAAGATGCGCTCGAGCGGGTTGATGCTGTCGTAGACGTAATAGGTTCCACAACCCATGGTGATGCTGACGAACAGCAGCACCGTCCACCGGTACAGCGCCGAGGGCGGTGGCGCGGGGACGGGGGACGGTGGCGCGAGGGCCGCGTCCGGCAAGGTCGCGATGTTCAACCGACATCCCCTTCGTGATGCATGAGTCTCGGTCCCTCGCACGGGCCGACGACCACGCTCGGTCCAGCGGGCCCTAGACGACCACTTTCATTTAGAATCGCGCGTTAGCATTCCGCGTCCGGCACGCCAAGGTCGGCACCCGACGACCCGGATCGTCAAAAGTGAAAGATATCGAAGATCTGATCGCTTTTTTATCCTTGCACTTATTGGTAATATTTACAAGCCTCGGCCTGAACGGTGGGAGTTGCCGGTGTTTGGCAGGAATCCGCGATTTCCATGAACGCATCGTCGATGAACGCACCGAAAGGTTCGGTGGCGGCGCGCTCGGCCGGCTCATCCGCCGCCGACGAGAGGGCGCTCTCGCCCGGCCAGGACACCGAAGCCCGGGCGGTGCTGCTGCGCGGCGAACGCCGCCACAAGATCCTGGATCTGCTCGCCGAACGGGGCCGGGTGACGGTGGACGAACTGGCGCGGACGTTTCGGATCTCGACCGCCACCATCCGCAGCGATCTCGGCGAACTCGCCAGGGCCGGAGCGCTGGAACGCATGCATGGCGGCGCTCTGGCCCTGCGCGACGGCCAGGATCGTCCCATTTCGGTCAAGCGCACGCTGCACCATGCCGAGAAGCTGCGCATCGCCCGCGAGGCCGTCTCGCTCATCCGCGACGGCGAGACCATCGTCTTCGACTCCGGCACGACGACGGCGCAGATCGCGAAGCAGCTCCGATCCATGGCATTCGGCTCTCTCAACGTCATCACGATCTCGCTGGATATCGCGGTGTTGCTGGCCGACATCCCGTGGGTGCGGCTCATCATGCCGGGCGGCGTCCTGCGACCCGAATCGCACGCGTTCTCGGGCTACATGGCCGAAGCGGCCATCGGCGGCCTGCAGGCCGACCGCTTGTTCCTCGGGGCGGACGGCCTCGATCCGGATTGCGGCGTGATGACGCCGCATCTGCTCGAAGCGCAGCTGAACGCCAGGATGATCGGCATCTCCCGGCAGGTGGTGGCCGTCGCCGACTCCTCCAAGCTCAAGCGGCGCAACGTCTCGCTGATCGCCCGGGTGGAACAGCTGCACATGCTGATCACGGACAGTGCGGCCGACCCGGTGGTCGTCGCCGAATTGCGGCGCCGCGGCGTCGAGGTGCGCTGCGCCTGACGGCCGGCCGGCGAGCCCGCACGTACGGTCGGCGAGCGAGCGCGCCCCGGCGCTGCGCGAGTTCCTTTGCATTGCTTCGGGACCGTTGACAACACCGAAAGAAACAATAGACTCAAGTGCGAGCATACGAAAGCGATTGACTTTCGATACTTAGCAATTCGGTGCATATAAAAAACTTAGGGGTGTACTTGTGACGACACGGCTGCTGAAGCTGATAGGGTCAGGTCTGTCCTGTGCGGTCTGCCTGTCGAGCGGTGCGGTTGCCGCCGATACGACAGCCTCGTCCGACGAACTGCAGGAGGTGGTGGTCACGGGACTTCGGGCCAGCATGGAGAAGTCACTCGACATCAAGAAAGACGCGCCGGTGGTGCTCGACTCCATCAACGCCACGGAACTCGGGCGCTTCCCGGACGCCGACGTGGCGGACTCCCTGGAACACCTCCCGGGGATCACCATCTCGCGCACCACCGGGGGCGAGGGTCAGAAGGTGACCGTTCGCGGTTTCGGTCCGCAGTACAACATCGTGACGCTCAACAACCGCATCCTCGCCACGGACGACGATGCCCGGGACCTGGCGTTCGACGTGCTGCCCTCCGAGGTCATCTCCGGCGCGGACGTGCTCAAGTCGCCGCAGGCCTCCGCGCTCGAAGGCAGCATCGGCGGCACCGTCAACCTGCGCACCGCCAGCGCCTTCGACACGCGCGGATTCCACGCCGGCGCGCATGCGGAGGGCAACTGGAACGACATGAGCTACCTCTGGGGTCAGAAGTATTCGGCGTTCGTGTCCAACACCGTCGCCGACGACACGCTGGGCTTTCTGCTGGGCGTGGTGCATTCGGACAACAAGCAGCGCAGCGATTCGCTCAACGACAACAACCAGTATGTCTACGGCCCCTGCGGCTATCCGTTCAACGCGGCCTGCGGCGCGCCCGGCGTCACGCCCATCATCGCGGCCCCGTACTCGACGGCCTTCGGTTCGATCTACGACGAGAAGAAGCGCGATGCCGTGTCGGGCAGCGTGGAGTGGCGGCCGACGTCCGATTTCAAGCTGGTGGCCGACGGCCTGTACACCCGGTTGCGCGACCCGCAGTACGGCTACAACCAGTCGTATTACTTCCCGTACACGACGGATGCCGCGGGCAATCCGCTGTGGTCGAATCCCACCATCGCCAACGGCGTGGTCACCGGCGTCACTTCGAGCAACTTCCAGCCCGAGGCCGTCAACAACACCTTGAATCGCAACGTCGACACGCAGTTGTTCGGGCTCAACGGGTCCTGGGACGTGAACTCCCGGCTGAACCTGGGGTTCGACGTCTACCACTCGCTCGCCAAGCGGCCCGAAGGCGGCACGGATACGTACGTGACGGCGGGCCTGGTGTCGCCGACCAGCTCAGCGGTGGACACGCTCATCTACAACGATCTGCCGCACAGCCTGCCCAGCATCAACGTGGTGGTGCCGCCGGGGCAGCTGGGACTCGCCGCGTGTCCGGGCAACACGGCCAGCGCCACCACGGCGGGATCGTGCTCCTATACTTCGCTGTTGAACGGCGGGTACCTCAACAACAACAAGTACTGGTCGACGCACTACATATCGCTCAACGGCTTCTCGGTCCGGGACCAGATCGACAGCGGGCAGTTCAACGGGACCCTCAAGATGAACATGGGGCCGCTCGAGAAGATCGAATTCGGATTCGTCGACAGCCACCGCTCGAAGCAGCGCATCGACGAGGACAACGACTGGACCAACGGCTCGGGCCAGTACGGCGCGCTGTACAACACCGCCGGATGTCCGATCCAGTGCAACGCGTACTCCTTCGGCTCGCAGGGTTACAACGTGCTCTCGTTCCTGACGCCGTCGAACTTCATGCACGGCGCCGGCGGCTCCTATCCGCTCGTGCTGCCTGCCATCAACACGCCCCAGTTGTTGAGCTTTCTGCAGAGCTTGAACGGCAAGGAGAATCCGTACGCGCCCGGCACGGTGTTCAACTTCGCCAACAGCCTGCCCCAGGCCAATCCGTTCAATTCGTACGAGGTCACGGAGAAGACCTACTCGGGTTACCTGCAGACCGACTGGGCGGGCGAGCGCTGGGCGGGCAACCTCGGCGTGCGGGTGGTGCACACCGACACGTCGGCGCAATACGCGCAGGCCGTACCCACCTCGCTGTGGACCGCGGATGCGAACGCCTCCACCGTCACCTACAACGTCAATTACGCCCTGGGAAACCAGGTCCGCTCGGATGCCAGCTACACGCTGGCGCTGCCCTCGCTCAACTTCAGTTTCTGGGCGGTACCGAAGGAGTTTCAGCTGCGTGCCGGCCTCGCGGAGACCATGTCGCGGCCGAACCTGAACCAGCTGGCGCCCAATTCGACCAACGGCGCATTGGGCGGGCGGCCGGAGATCTACTACAGCGGCACGGTGGGCCTGAAGCCCATCAAGGTGTGGCAGGGTGACCTGTCGGCGGAGTGGTACTACCAGCCGCGGGCGGCCCTCACCCTCGCCTACTTCGAGAAGCACGTGCGGGACGACATCTACACCGGCGTGACCAACAACGTCGACCTGGGCACCAAGCTGTACATCGGCGGGCCGCCGGGCTCGGCCGCCGTCACCCAGGTGCGCAATTTTCTGTGGACCATCTACGCGCCGGCCAACGGCGTGAAGGAGACCTACCGCGGCGTCGAACTGACCTGGCAGCACCTGCTGGAGAACGGCCTGGGCGCCCACGTGCAGGTGACGCACACCCAGAGCTCGGCCGACGCGGTGAACACGACGCCGCCGACGACGGCCTCGGTGGGCTTGATCTACGAGAAGGGCCCGATCAGCGCCGACGTGAACTGGGACTACACCTCGCATTACAAGAGCGAGTGCGCCCAGTGCACCGAGGTGTCCGGCTGGCCGGTGTACACGGATTCCTTCCAGTGGCTCACCGCCAGCGTGCATTACAAGTTCTTCGAGAATTTCGACGTGTACGTCGAGGGCCGCAATCTCACCGACGCCATCGTGCGCAGCTACCTGAACGGCAACCCGTACCTGGTGTGGGCGAACGGCGCGGCCACGGGCCAGAGCGCGAGCGGCGTCGGCGCGGGCTACACTGCCTATGGCCGGACCTTCGTGTTCGGCGCGGCGTATCGATTCTGAAGGAGCGGATGCGCGGGCGGCCGCGGGCCGCTGAGATTCATCGGCCTGGAGATGTGACATGACTGAACGTCTGAAGCTGGTTCTCATCGGGGCCGGCAGCACCGTATTCACCCAGCGCCTGGTCGCCGATCTGATCCTGAGCGGGGAGTTTCATCGCTGGCAGCTGGCGCTGGTGGACATCGATCCGGTGACCATCGAGGCCGTGGACGCGCTGGTGCGCAAGATGCTGCGCTACAAAGGCGCAGATTTTCCCATCGTCTCGACCACCGACCGTCGCGAGGTGCTGCCGGGCGCGGATTTCGTCGTCACCACCATCGCGGTGGGCGGACGCCGCGGTTGGGAGACGGACATTCAGATCCCGCGAAGACACGGCATCTATCAGCCGGTCGGCGACTCGGTGATGCCGGGCGGGATTTCGCGCGCCATGCGCATGATCCCGCAGATGGTGGCCATCGCCGAGGACATCGCCCGGTTGTGTCCGGACGCGCATTTCTTCAACTACGGCAATCCCATGACGGCCATCTGCCGCGCGATCCGCTTGAAGACGGGCGTACCGGTGGTCGGTTTGTGTCACGGCGTGACGTACGTCGAGAGCCTGCTCGCCAAATTCATCGGCCGCGAAGAAGGCAGCATCAGCAGTTTCGGCGTGGGGCTCAATCACATGACGTTCCTCACCGACATCCGCGTGGACGGCGAGGATGCCAGGCCGCTCATCCGGGCGCGGATCGATGAGCAGCGGCCGCTGGCCGAGCGGGAGATCCGCGAGAAGACCGAGTGGCCGAACGGGGTGACGGGACGGCCCATTCGTTACTCGGACGATCCCCTGTCCTGGTCGATCTTCGATCGTTATGGCGTGTTTCCGGTGGCCATGGATCGGCACGTGAGCGAATTCTTTCCCGAGCGTTTTCCGGGAGGGCGTTACTTCGGCCGCACGCTGGGTGTGGATGCGTTCTCCATCGACGGGCGCATCGCCCTCGGCGACACCTGGTTCGACGAGATGCTGGCCGTGGCCCGGTCCCCCGACCCGCTGCCCGCCTCCTACTTCGACAACGTACCCGGCGAGTCCGAGCAGCTGGTGGCCATCATCTACTCGATCCTGGAGGACCGTCGCAAGGTGTTCTCGGCCAACATGCCGGCCGGCGGCGCGGTGCCCGACATGCCGCGCGACGCCGTGCTCGAACTGCCCGCCTCGGCCGGGGGTGCCGGCTTCTCAGCGCTGCAGACACCGGCGCTGCCGCCGGCACTGGCGGCGAAGGTGCTCGCGAAGCTGGCCGCCGTGGAAGTCACCGTGCAAGCCGCGCTCGAGGGCCGCTTCGATTTGTTCGTCGAGGCGCTGCTCACCGACGGCTCGGTCACCGAACCGGACAAGGCCGTCGCGCTGGCGCACGATCTGCTCGATGCGCACCGGGCGCATCTGCCGCAGTTCGCTTCGGCCGGATGAGCACGCTCTTCAAGGCCGATCATGCCCGCCACATCGAGCTCGCGGGTGTCGGGCCGGCGCTGCGTCCCGTGGACATCGACCAATCCCAGACCGGATTCGCCGCCCTGCGCACCCTGCGCATCTACCATTTCGAGCCGCCGGCCGTGATCCACGGCCACGCCGAAGAGGACGAGGTGTTCATCGTGGTGCTGCAAGGCGAGATCGAACTGCAGATGCGCAGTGAGCACTGGTCGCGCAGCGAGGGTGGATCGCGCAGCCACGACGGGTCGCGCAGCGACGATCGGTTCACGCTCCGGGCCGCCGATGCGGCCTCGCCGGTGACGTGCGCCGCGTACCTGCCCCCGCATGCCGAGTACGCGCTGACGCCGCGCACGGGCGCGGATGTCGCCTACGCACGCGCCCTGCCCGCCGGCGCCCGCTCGCCCGCCGTCTTTTCGAGCAGTCCCCGGCAGGGCACCGGACCGTGCCCGTTGCTGGACCTGCCGCCGTATGCGGAGCGCTTGCGCCTGCAACTGTGGCACGTCGAGACGCGCGAGGAGGACGCCGACCTGATCCCGGCCGACCGGGCGGCGGCCGACACGGCCGCGCCCTTGGCGGCGGCAGCCGAAATGCTGATCCACGTCCGCTCGGCGCCCGCGCGGGCCGTGACCGCGGACGCGCCCGGTCTCGCCGGCATCACGCTCGATTCCTGGGACACGCTCGCGGTGTACCCGGGCGAGCAGCCGCGCCTGCGCGTGGCGGCCCGTTCCGCCGCGTGGGGCCTGATCGTGGGCGCCGCATGAGCGCGCCCGCGCCCTGCCGCATCGTCGTGATCTCGGACAGCTTCCGTGATCTGCCGCCGGCCATCGAAACCCTCGACGGCTCGGGTCACCAGGTGACCTACGTGCCCGCCCTCACGCCGTGGAAGGATCTGGAGGCTGCGCACCGGCGCGATCTGGCCGAGGCGCGCGCCGTGGTCATGGGTCGCGTGCTGGGAATCGATGCCGGCGCTCTGCAGCTGGCACCCAACCTGCGCATCGTGGCGCTGCACACCTCGGGCTGCGACAACGTGGACATCGCCGAGGCCAGCCGCCGCGGGGTGCTGGTCACCAACGTCAAAGGGGTGAACGCGGAGCAGTGCGCCGAATTCGCCATGGGCCTGATGATCGCCGTGGTGCGCAAGATCGTGACCGGCGACCAGGCGATCCGCGCGGGGCTCTGGGCCTCCCGCACCCAGTCGAGCATGGACCTGTTCGGCGCGACCATGGGCGTGATCGGGCTCGGGCAGATCGCGAAGGCCTTCGTGCGTCGGGCACAGGCATTCGGCATGCGGGTGTTGGTCCACACGCGGACGCCGGATCCGGACTTCGCAAAGGCCTCCGGCGTCGAATACGTCCCGCTGGACGACCTGCTGCGGCAGGCCGACGTGGTCGGTTTGTTCGCCTCGCTGGACACCGCGAGCCGTCACATGATCGGCGAGCGCGAGCTCGGTCTGATGAAGCCGTCCGCTCATCTGCTCAACATCGCGCGCGGCGAACTGGTCGACGAGCCGGCACTGGTGCGGGCGCTGCGGGCGCGCCGCATCGCCGGCGCGGGCATCGATGTCTTCGAGCAAGAACCCCTGCTGCACAGCGGGCTGTTCGAACTCGACAACGTGGTCCTGACCCCGCACCAGGCCGGACTCACCCACGGCGGCAAGACGGGTGCAGCCGTGCGGGCCGCCCGCAACGCCTTGCAGGCGCTCGAGGGCCGCA
>CAZZWZ010000024.1:0-20053 GCA_964657955.1 uncultured Steroidobacteraceae bacterium | reverse complement strand
CGAAGACCACCAGCAATACGACCCCGTGAAGAATGATGGTGCGTCCGGTGCGCAGCACCAGCGTCGTGACCAGCAACGAAAGCATCAGCAGCACCATGGATTTTGCGTCGATGCCGAGCGTCAGGCGCGAATGCATCCAGAGCGAGAGCAGGCTCACCGCCGGAATGGTCAGGCCGATGCTGGCGAGCGCCGATCCCAGGGCCAGATTCAGGCTGGTCTGGAGCCGGTTCTGCCGCGCTGCGCGGACGGCGGCGAGACCCTCGGGCAACAGCACGATGCCCGCGATCACCACTCCCACCACCGCGGCCGGTGCGCCCAGCCTGGCCACCGCCGACTCGAGGGTCGGGGCGAGTTTTTTCGCCAGGAGCACCACCGTCACCAGGCTGACGAGCAGCAGGCTGCTGCTCGTCAGCGCGATCCCGTTGCCGGGCGCGGCGTCGCGCGCGCCGCTCCCGTGCGGAGCCGCAACCGGATCGGACGCGTCAGCCGGTGCGACGTCTTCGAGGAAGTAGCCTCGATGACCCACCGTCTGCGTCAGGATGAAACAGCCGTACACCACCCCCGACACCACCGCGATGAGCAACAGCTGGCTGAAGGAGTAGTAGGGCCCCGGGGTGGTCACGGTGAAATTCGGATACACCAACGTCATGACCACGATGGCCGCTAGCGCAGCCAATGCGGCGCTCACCCCGTCGAGCGAGAACACCTGCTCGCCGTGGCTGATCCCGCCCAGCAACAGGCACAGGCCGATGATGCCGTTCAAGATGATCATCACCGCGGCGAACACGGTGTCGCGCGCCAGCGAGGCGGCGGCGGGACCGCCCGCGATCATGAGCGAGACGATCAGGGCCACCTCGATGAGCGTGACCGCGAACGCCAGGACCAGGGTGCCGTACGGCTCCCCGACGCGTTGCGCGACGATCTCGGCGTGATGAACCGCGGCGAACACGCTGGCCATCACGCCGAGCGCGATCAGGACGACATAGTGGTCGCCGACCGCGTCGACCGCCTTCACTCCGCCCATCAATATGGCCGCCGACGCCAGGGGCGCGGCAACGGTCCACAGCGGCAGGTGGCGCCGCGCCGAGGCGAAAAAACTCCCCGTGGAGTCGGACGGGCCGGACATGGTCGCCGGCGTTACTTCAACGCGTCGTGCACGAGCGCGATCCGGCGCTCCGCCCGCACCAGTGTCGCTTCGCAGTCGGTCGCGCTCAACCCGATGCTCGCGAACGGCTGGATGCCCTGGATGCCGATGATCCGGGGCTCGGGCTTCTTGAGCGCTTCGGCGAGCACCAAACTCACGATCAGCACGTCGGCCAGCGCGGCGTCGTGTTTCCACTTGCGTTCCGTGTCGCGCTGATCCCCCACCGCCGCGCACATCTCCTCGTCGAAACCCCAGCTCTCCAGGACGGCCCTGCCGATGGGCGACTGCCAGCCGTCCAGCAATTCGAGCCACGACTGCTGGTTCTTGAGTTCCGCCGCCCGTCCCGCCGCGCGCGCCATGATGTAGAGACTGCCGATGCCGTGCAGCAGTCCGGTCAGAAAAGCCGTGTCGGTGTGAATCTTGGTGCGCTCGGCCACCAGTTGACAGACGGACGCGACGGCGATGCTCCGGTTCCATAGTTCCAGCAGCGGTGCTCTGATCGATTGCAACGAAGTCTCGTTCTGCATCTGGTGCACGGCATAGGACATCGCGATGCCTTGCACCATCTGCTGACCGATGCGGGTCACCGCCGAACGCAGCTCCGTCAACGGCTTGCCGGACGGATTGAAGGCGGCGGAATTCGCGGTTTGCAGGAGCCGGGCGGCCAGCCGCGGCTCGGTTCCCACGATGTGCACCACCTGTTCGGAGGTGGTGTTCGGATTCTTCAAGGCCGCGCTGATGCGCACCACGACGTTCGGGAAACACGGCAGATCGACGCTGCCTTCGGAAATTTCCGCCGCGAGTTTCTGCAGGAAGGCCAGTGCGGCGCCGCGCTCCTCGGGGCTGGCGCTCGAGCCGGACGCGGAGACGGAAATCTCACCGGATCGATAGGTGGGTGCCGTTCCAGGATTCGACATGAGGCGGGCTGGCTCCTGCTGGCGGTCGTTCGGCGCTAGCCTATCCCATTGCACGCCCTAGAACGAGTATCCCCCCGACACGATCCACGCTTGCGGGCCGAACTTGATGCGCGTGGTGCGGACCACCCCGCCCGTATCGGCGGTGATGTCGGTATTGACGCGGGAGATGCCGTAGGAGGTGTAGAGATGCCAGTGGCCGGAGACGTTGTAGCTCAAGCCCACCGTCGCCGCAGGGCCCACCGAGGAGGTGAGCGACAGACGGGTGGGGCCGCCCAGACCCGCATTGCCCTGTGCCGTGGAAGTCCGGTCGTAGAACGCCGTGTAATTGACGCCCGCGCCGATGTAGGGCCGCAGGCGATAACTTTCGGGAAGGAACTTATATTCGAACAGCAGGGTGGGCGAGAGCCACCGCGCCGAGGAGACCGTCTGGCCGTTGTAGGGCACGGAGCCGACGGTGGCCGGGCCCCGGCCCTCGACCTTGCTGAGCGGCGGATAACCGAGAGCCAGCTCCAGGTCGAAGTCCGAGGAAAGGCGGCGGACATACCCGACGTACAGGGTCTCCAGATCCTTGGCCTTGAAATTGACGCCGGGTGGAACGTAGGGCCCTTGCAGGTCGGAGGCGCTGGTGTGGTAGAAAATCGAATACACACCCAGCCGAAAACTGTTGCCGTACACCGCATCGTCCGCGGATGCCGGTGCGGCGCCCGTTGCGGCCAGGGCGGCCAGGGCGAGCCAGGCTGCGCGATCGAGGTTCATCATGGCGAGATTCCCTAGAATTGGCTGAAATAGGAGCGCGCAGCGAGAGAGCAGAAAGGCGCCACCGCCGTGTGGTAACCGGCGACCAGCTGTTGTTCGGCGGCGCTCAGGGACAGGCCGCCGCCGGCCGCCGACTGATAGTACGCCAGCAACGAGGCCTGGTCGGCCGCGAAGCCGGCCTGAATCTTTGCGAACGGACCGGCCGGAGCCGCATTGACGTCGAGCACCGTGACCAGACCGGCCACCACGGCGGGCGGGAAATACGCCACCATGGTCTCGGTGTTCACGCTGAAGAACACCGTGGGGTCCCGGTCGCCGCCGCAGAGCAGGGTGGGTGATGCGGGATGCCAGCCGCCGTTGCGCAAATCGTTCACGTAGAAGGCGTGCCGCAGGCCCTGGGTGGGAGCGGCCTTCGCCAGGGGCGCGCCGGCGGTCGCCGTGGGGAGCGCGCCGTCGGGATCGGCCGCCGCGTCCGCCGCATAGCTCACCCGATAGGCGTTGTTGATGAGATACGGCGAGCCGAACCCCAACCGGAACAGCGGCGTATCGGGATTCGCCGGATCGCTGGGCACCGCCAGCGCGGCGGTGAGTGCCGGCTCTCCGGCCACCACCGGCGTGGTGCTGTCGAAGAGCGCCGTCTGCGGCAGCGAGCCGTCGGCGAACAGCGTGTCGATGGGCGTCGTGCTCGGCAGCAGGGTGTCGATCCCGGTGGCATAGGTGGCCGAGTAAACATCCGTGGTTGCCGCATAGATGTTGCCGTATGCGTGCTGGTAGCTGGAGGTCAGCAACGGCGCGAATTCCGTGGAACCCAGATTCACGCTGCCGTAGAAGATCGCATCCCCGAAGGCTTCGAGCGCGTAGGGACCCGACATCGGCGCCGCCGCGGTCACCTTGGCGCCGGCGGTTTCCAGGGCTCGCTGGGTGGCCATGGCCACGTAACCGCCCTCGGAGTAGCCGGTGACGAACAATTTCCCGTCATCGCTGGTGGCGGCCGACAGCGTTTGCGGCAGGGCGGTGCGCGCCGCGGTCAGGATGTCCATCATCTCGCCGGACTGCTGGGATGCGTTCAGGAAGGGATGGTAGCCGAGGGTGGAAATGTCGTAACCCGCGTAATTCGGTGCGACGACGATGTAACCCTGTGCCGCGAACGTGGCCGCAATCAGCGCGCCTTCGGTGTTGCCGCTGTTCGTGATGTCCGCGATGTTCAGCGCCTGATCGGTGTTGGTGCCGTGCGCGTACAGCACGATGGGACGGGGTCCCGAGCAACCGGCGCCTCCGGTGGGCACCATCAGGGCGCCGGAGGATTGCGTGACCTCGGTGGCCAACGCGCCCAGGGTCCAGAATTTGAGGTAGTAGAAATCCACTCCGCACGCGGGCGTCCCGGCGAGCGCGAGCAATTGCGCGCCCGCCGCGGAGGCGCCCAGATCGGCGGCCAGCGCCGCCGCCGACAACGATGCGATGCGAAAGGGCGGATTGACCGACAAGGTGCCGTGGGCGGTGGACGTGCTCACCTGCGCCGTCGGGGAACTGCCATCGCCGCACGCCGCGACCAGCGCGGCCGCCATGGCGACCACCAGGGATTTGTAAAAACTGGACATGCCCATCTCCCGACTGCCGCTGAAACCCTACCCGTGGTGCCGCCAAGCCAAGCCGGCGAGCGTCTTTGTAGTTGACGCCGATCACCGGCTCCGGCGAAGTCTACGCCATCGGGGCAAATCGGCAATGTGACGCGCAATTGCCATCCGCCGCTCAAACGCTCAAGATTCCGCGGCATGACCACGTCCGACAGCCGCAAGCTCTACCAGCAGGTCGCGAGTACGGTCATGGCTTCCATCAAATCCGGCCGGTACAAGCCGGGCGAACGCCTGCCGTCCGAACGCGACCTGGCGGCGGCATTCAAGGTCAGCCGGCCCACCATTCGCGAAGCGATGATTTCACTGGAGATTCGCGGTCTCGCCGAATCGAGGCACGGATCGGGGATATACGTCACCGAGAAATCCCCGACGCACGAGGGCGGCGATCTCGACATCGGCGCCTTCGAACTCACCGAGGCGCGCCGCTTGTTCGAAGGCGAGGCGGCAGCGCTGGCCGCGACCACCATCAGCGACGACCGGCTGGACGAGTTGGACGGCATCGTGGGTGAGATGGCCGATGAGAACGCGCGCCGTCAGCAGGATTGGACTGCGGACCGGCGGTTCCACGTTGCGATCGCGCGCGCCACGCGCAACAGCGCCATCGCCAGCGTCATCGAGAACCTGCTGGACATGCGGCACAAATCGCCGCTCTGTGTCTACATGCTGGAGCGTGCGATGCGCGTCGGGTTGCAGCCGCGGGTGAGAGAGCACCGCCGCATCCTCGACGCGCTGCGCAGGCACGATCCGAAGGGTGCGCGCAGTGCCATGCGCGATCACCTGGCGCGCGTCATCGAGGACATTCTGGCCGCCACCGAGCCGGATGCGCTGGGCACGGCCGGCAGGCCGGTCAGGCGCCGTCAGGAATACAGCCGCCGGCTCGCGGTCTGACGCCGGAAGCCGGCCGTTCGCCGCAGGCTGTCCTACAGCGTATTGTGCGTTGCATATCAGCCCGGTCCGCCGCGATGGCAGATACTTCCGCCTGGTCCACTCAAGTTCGACGGCCGTGGTGATTATGTTGAATCGTTTGCTTGCCGCAGGGTCGCGGCCGTCGCGGGGCCGGGCTGGGCGCCGGTGAGTCTCAAGCTCGAACCCGGAGCCACAGACGTCCTGTTCGTCTGCGCGGCCGTCCTTCTGATCACCGTCTGCGGCATCGGCGCATGGTTGCGCCGTCTCCGGCAGCGTCGTGCCCTCGATGCGCGGTTCAAGGCCATCATCGATCGCTCGCACGACGGTGTGGTGATCGCCGATGCCGCCACCCACCGTGTTCAATATTGCAACGACGCGCTCCTCTCGGCACTGGGTTATACCGCAACCGAAGCGGCTTCGTTGCTGCTCGGTGATCTCTTTGCCGACGGCAGCACGCTCGCCGCGAATGTCGGCGCGCGCCTGAGCGGTGCCGACAGCAGGCAGTCGCTCAACATCCAGCAGCGTCGCAAGGACGGCGTGGTGGTCGAAGTCGAGGTGCGCTGCACGCGCGTGGAGGAGGAGGGGCGGGATCTCGTGGCCTGCGTCACGCGCGACGTATCGCTGCGGCGCAAGGCCGAACAGCAGCTGGGCGAGAATCAACAACGTCTGGACCGGCTGGCGCACCACGACCAGTTGACGGGCCTGCCCAACCGGCACTACCTCGCCGGTTTCCTGCCGCAGGCCATCCGCGAAGCCAAGGCGGCCGGCGGCAAACTCGGCGTGGTGTTTCTCGACCTGGACCGGTTCAAGCACATCAACGACACGCGAGGTCACGAGACCGGCGACAAATTGCTGCAAGAGGTCGCCTCACGGCTGCGATTGTGCGTGCGCGACGACGACGTGATCATCCGCATGGGCGGCGACGAGTTCGTCGTGGTGTTTCGCAACGTGGAGTCCTATGACGAGGTGGGCCTGGGTGCCGGGCGCATCATCGCGGCGCTCAATGCGCCCATCGTCGTCGACGGTCATCCGCTGCAGACCTCCGGCAGCGTCGGGGTGAGTCTGTATCCGCGCGACGGCGCCGACATGGTGGAGCTGCTCAAGCATTCCGACACGGCCATGTACCAGGCTAAGGACCGCGGCCGCAACAACGTGCAGGTGTTCAGCCCGGCGATGAATCGCAAGCTGCAGCACCGCGTGGCCATGGAAGCGGCGCTGCGCAAGGCGCTGCGACTGAAGCAGTTCGACGTTTTCTATCAGCCCTTCGTGCATCTCGGCACCCGCAAGATCGTGGGCGTGGAGGCACTCATGCGCTGGCGCCATCCGGTGCACGGGATGGTACCCGCGGATCGATTCATGCCGGTGGCGGAGGAAACCGGACTGATCGTGCCTATGGGCCAGTTCGTCCTGAATCGCGCCCTGAAGACCATGAGCGCGTGGCGCGATGCGGGAATCTCGCTCGTGCCCGTCTCGATGAACGTCGCGCCCGCGCAGCTCGCGCGCGGCGATCTGCAAGCCACCATCGCGAGCCAGCTGAGGCACCATGGACTGCGGCCGTCCCTGTTGCAGCTCGAGATGACCGAACGGACGGCGTTCGACGGCAACCGCGCCAAATCCGGGGGAACCCAGCAGAGCATCATGTCGGGACTGCGCGACCTCGGTGTGAAGATCGCCATCGACGATTTCGGCACGGGATATTCCAGCCTGAGCTGCCTGAAGAACTGGCGTGTCGATGCGCTCAAGATCGACCGCAGCTTCGTCCGCGATCTGGTCACGGACTCGAACGATCTGGCGATCGTGAGCGCGATCGTTGCGCTCGCACGCCATCTGCAGATCGAGGTGGTGGCCGAGGGCATCGAGGGATTTCAGCAGGTGGAAATATTGCGCAAGCTGGGCTGCACCGTGGGGCAGGGATATTTGTTCGCGCGGCCCATGTCCGCCGACGATTGCGCCAAATTGTTGAGCCGGCAAGTCGCCGCGACCGACGACGTGCTCGGGCTGTTCGCCGCGGGGGCGTGAGCGGCCGGTCGACCCCGGCGGTGCGCCGGATGCTACAGTGGGGCCATGATCCAGCCATTGGATGCGCCGGTGCGCGGCGCCGGAGCGCTACTCGAGGCCAACCGTCATTACTACGATGCGCTGTGGTCGGGAGCCCGGCTGATCGAGCCGCAGCGCTTCAATACCTGGCCCCTGGTGCAGCGCCTGCTGCCGGCGAGCGGCCGCCAACTCGAGATCGCGCCGGGACTGCGGCCGCGGCTGCCGCTGGAGCACACCTGCTTCGTGGACATCAGCGAACCGGCCATGGGAAAATTGCACGAGCGGGGCGCGACGGTGGCCGTGAGCCAGGTGTCCTCGCTGCCGTTCGCGGCCCGGAGCTTCGACCTGGTCTGCGCGCTCGACATCGTCGAGCACGTCGAGGACGACGATGGAGCGCTGTCCGAGATCGTCCGCGTGGCGAAATCCGGCGCCAGCCTCCTGCTGTCCGTGCCGCTGCATCCGGCGCGCTGGACCCCCTTCGATGATTTCGTCGGGCATCGGCGGCGTTACACACCGGAGGGATTGGCGGTCAAGCTGGCCCGCCATGCCCTGGTGGTGCGGCAGAGCGCGGTGTTCGGCATGCAGCCGCGCTCCTCACGGTTGCTCGACCTGGGCATGTGGTGGCTGACGCATCACCGGGAACGCGCCCTGTGGTGGTACAACCGCGCGTTCATGCCGCTCGGTCTGCGTTTCCAGAAGAGGCTCGATTTCCAGTCGGGCATGATGGACGTCGACCACGTCGACGAGATTCTCATGGTTTGCCGCAGGACCTGAATGCCGATCCGAGCGGCCCCGTCAGCGCCGCCGCCGGCGGTATCGCGCCGCGAGCTGCTGTACGGTGCGGCCGGTGCGATGTGCGCCATCGCCGCGCGTCCCTGCAGATCTGGCGAGGCCGCGCTGGTCACCACCGCCGTCGCGCCCGGAGTACACGTGCGACGCGGCCTCGACGAAGATGCGAGCGCGACCAACGACGATGCCATCGCCAATATCGGCTTCATCGTCGGTCGCGACGCCGTGGCCGTCATCGATCCCGGTGGCTGCTTGCGCGATGGGTTGCGGCTGCGCGCCCGCATTCGCAGCGTGACCTCCCTGCCCATACGCCACGTGATCATGTCGCATGGCCACCCGGATCACGTGTTCGGAGCGGGCGCGTTCCAGCAGGACGGCGCGCAGTTCGTCGGCCACGCCCGCCTGCCGGACGCCCTTGCCCAGCGCGGTGAATATTATCGAGCGACGCTGGAGAAACTGCTCGGCAAGGACAACGCCGGTCCCCTGGTGATGCCGACGCGGTTGGTGACGGACCAGGATCGGTTGGACCTGGGAGATCGCGTGCTGACTCTTCAAGCCCACGGGGTCGCCCATTCGAATTGCGATCTGAGCGTATTCGACGTTGCCAGTGCCACGTTGCTGCCTGCCGATTTATTGTTCGTCGAAAGGGTGCCCGCGCTCGATGGGCAGATCAAGGGTTGGCAGAAAGCGTTGCGGACCCTCAAAACCGTTTCCGCCCGCCGTGCCGTCCCCGGCCATGGCCCCGTGAGCGTACACTGGCCCGCAGGGTCCGCGGATCTCGACCGCTATCTTGACGTCTTGCAACGCGAGACGCGCGCGGCGGTGAAGCGGGGGTTGGAAATCGGCGACGCCGTGGCCACGGTGGGCCGGTCGGAACGTGGCCGATGGAAGCTGTTCGACGACTACCAGGGGCACAACGTGACGCAAGCGTTCAAGGAGGTCGAATGGGAGTCTTCATGAGGCCGGGTCTGATCTGTATTGCGGTGCTGGCTGCCGGCCGCCCCGCCATCGCGGTCGCCGGTGCGGGCGCACCGGCCACGGCGGCCGCGCCTCCTGCGCACGCGCCGGACGACGAGGAGCCCGCGCGTGCGGCGCGCTGGAAGGATCTGCAGCACGCCATCTTCGGCGAGCGCGTGATTCAAGACGGCAGCGCCTGGATGGGTATCGAGGCACCGGCGCGAGCCCTGGACGCGGCCTTGGTGCCGGTGCAATTGACGGTGGACGCAGCGAAGGCTCCGAAGCCGGCCACCGTGCCGGCCGGCGACAAGCCGTCTGCCCGGGGAATCAAGAGCATCTATCTGGTGATCGACGAGAACCCCGGACCGCTGGCCGGGCACTTCACGTTCGGTCCCGACGGCGACCCGCGTTCGTTGAAGTTGCGGGTGCGGGTGAATGCCTATACCTACATCCACGCTGTGGCTGAAACCAGCGACGATCACTTGTATTCCGTGGCGAGATTCGTGAAGGCCGCGGGCGGATGTTCGGCGCCGGCCGGCGGCGACGAGCAGCAAGCCGTGCAGGACATCGGGCATATCAAACTGCGCCTCACCGAGCCGTTCGCCGCCGGCAAGCCCATGCAGGCGCAGCTCATGATTCGTCACCCGAATTTCAACGGCATGCAGATGAATCAGTTGACCCGGATGGTGACGCCGGCCATGTTCATCCGGTCGATCGACGTGAGCTACGACGGCACGCCCGTCATGCACATGGATTCCGACATTTCGCTGAGTTCCGATCCGGTGATCGGGTTCGGCTTCGTGCCCCCGCAGAAGGGCCAGCTCAAGGTACTGGTGCGCGACACGAAGGATGCCGAATTCGGGCAGAGCTTCGACGTTCCCGCACCGGCCGGTTGATGGGCGGCCGACGCCGCGCGCGAGGTACGGCGCGCTGCCGCGCGCTGTGCCTCGGCATTGCGCTGCTGGCGGGGTTGGGCGGCTCCTGCCGTGCCGCGTCCGATCCCGGTTACTGGACCGGCGCCGCCGACGCCCCGGTGCCGGCCGACATTCACGGCGGGCGCGTGATCCACGCCAGGGCGCTGGCGGCACTGCTGCGCCATCCCGGCACGGTGGTGATCGACGTGTCGAATGCGCCCCGGCGTCCCGCGCAGCTGGCCCCCGGCGCGCCGTGGATACCGGCCGTCCATCCCGCGCTGCCGAACGCGCTGTGGATTCCCGGCGCGGGGGAAGGGGCGATCGCCCCCGAGGTGGCCGAATTCTATCGGGCTCGGCTCGCCGCGCTCTTGCCGACCCCGGACAGTCCCGTGGTGCTCTACTGTCATGCGGCCTGCTGGTTGAGCTGGAATGCGGCCAAACGCGCCATCGGCTACGGCTACCGGCGGGTCCTGTGGTTTCCGGACGGCGTGGAAGGCTGGACGGCCGCCGGTTTTCCGACCGCGCCCGTCATGCCGCTCGGGCCCGCGGCGGCGAGCGAGGCCGAAACGCCGGCGAACGCGCCGAAGCTTGCAGTGCTGGACCTGGAGTTGTCGGGCGATCTGGGAGGCCCGGAATTCACGGCCGAGCACGAAGCACGATTGAAGACCGAGAGCGCGCGGCTGCGTCAGGACCTGGAACGCACCCGGCTCTACCACGTGCTGGACAACGCGCCGGCCCAGGGTGCGATCGACCGCCTGAAGTCGCAACAGGCGTTCCTGCACGATTGCAACGGTTGCGATCTGGACGTGGGCCGCCAGCTGCAGGCCGATCTGGTGCTGGTGGCGTGGGTCAATCGGGTGAGCGGGCTGATACTGACCCTGACCTATGAGATCCACGACGTGAAGTCGGGCCAGATCGCCTCCCGCAAATCCTACGATTTCAGGGGCGACAGCGACAATACGTGGAATCACGCGGTGGACTACATGGTGCGCGATCTGCAGGCCATGGCGCGCGACCGCGACAGGCCGCCGGACTGAGCGTGGCGCCGGGGTTCGACAGACCGCACGACTGAGCGAGAAAGGGTTCGAGTCCGCATGTTTCATCAATCATTGACCCCGGTGGGCGGCAGCCTCGCGCTCTCCGCGCTGGTGGCGCTGTCGCCCATCGCCGCGCTGCTGGTGCTGCTCGGCATCCTGCGGCGGCCCGCGTGGCAGGCCGCCACCGCGGGCCTCGCCGTGGCGTTTGCCGTCGCGGTCGGCGTCTGGAAGATGCCGCTGGGACTGGCGCTGGCCGCGGGACTCAACGGTGCGGTGTTCGCATTCTGGCCGGTGATGTGGATCGTCATCTGTGCATTGCTCTTGTACAACATTGCCGTGGTGTCGGGCCGCTTCGCGGCCTTTCGCGAATGGGTGGTGACGCATCTGCCGGACGACCGGCGGGTGATTCTCGTCGTCATCGGGTTCTGCTTCGGTGCGTTGCTCGAGGGGATCGCGGGTTTCGGCGCGCCCGTGGCCATCACGGCTTCGCTGCTGATCATGGTGGGATTCTCGGCGATGGATGCGGTGGTCTTCGTGCTGATCTTCGACACCACGCCCGTGGCTTTCGGGGCACTCGGGGTGCCCGTGACGGTGCTGGCGGCGGTCACCGGTCTGCCGGCTCATGCCCTGGCGGCCATGATCGGGCGGCAGCTGCCGCTGATGGCGATGTTCCTGCCGTTCTACGTGACGGCACTGTACGGCGGGCGTCGTTCCGTGGCCGCGCTCTGGCCGGTGCTGGCGGTGGCGGGCGTGAGCTTCGGCCTCGCGCAGTTCGCGGCATCGAATTATCTCGACTACACCCTCACCGACGTGCTCGCGGCGCTGGGCTCGTTGATCGCGACGCTGCTGTTCCTGCGGGTGTGGCGTCCGGCGGCAGATCCGGCGTACGCCACCATCGCGTCCGCCCACGCACCGCGCGTGCCGCACGATCGGGCCGGCGGAACGGCGGTGGGTGCCTGGCAGGGCTGGCTCCCGTGGATCGTGGTCTCCGTCACGGTCATCCTCTGGACGTTCTTCAAGCTGGCGGCGGTGGGCGAGGTGGACATTCCCTGGCCCTGGCTGGACCGGGCCGTGGCGATCACGCTGTACCACGACAAACCCTATGCAGCGGTGTGGGTGTTCCAACCGCTGGGCACCGGCACCGCCATCCTGGCGGCGGCCCTGCTGACGGCGTTCCTGGTGCGATTGCCGCCGGCCCGGGTGCTGGAGTGCGTGAGCCTCACGGTCCGGCAGATCCGCCTGGCCGTGGTGACCGTCATGCTGGTGGTGGCGCTCGCCTACATCATGAACTATGCCGGAATCGCCTACACGCTGGGACTCGCCGCCGCCTCCAGCGGCCGCGGATTCCTCCTGTTGTCGCCGTTCCTGGGCTGGATGGCGGTTTTCCTGTCCGGCAGCGACACATCCGGCAATGCGCTGTTCGGAAATTTGCAAGTGGTGGCGGCGCGACAACTGCACCTCGACCCGCTGCTGTTCGCCGCCACCAATTCGTCGGGCGGGGTGCTTGCGAAAATGATCTCGCCGCAGAACATCGCCACCGGGGTGTCGGTCACCGACCTGCGGGGGCAGGAGGGCGCGATCCTGGCGCGCACCTTCGTGCACAGCATCGTCATGACCTTGATCCTGGCCGTCATCGTGACGATTCAGCAATACCTGCTGCCGGGGATCATTCCAAACGTCGCGGAGACCTCCGTGTCGGTGAAGACTGACAGCCACCGATAGATTCCGCCACGGATTGACGCGGTCGATAGGCTAAGCTTTACTTACCCACCCGCAGATGAGGCGCAGCGATCCACCATGGCCTTGCCCCGCTATGCCTCCAAAGGCGCGATCAGTTTCCTAGGGCGCTACGTGCGCCGGCGTGCGATCAGCCACACGATCGTGCTGCTCTCGGTGCTCGCCGCCGTCGGCTGTTCGGTGGCATCGCAATACGCGGTCAAGCACTTGGTCGACGTGCTCGGCAGCCACAGCCCGGCGGCCAACGTGCTGTGGGGGGCCGTGGGGCTGCTCCTGGGTTTGGTGGCCGGCGACAATCTCCTCTGGCGGCTGGCCGGCTGGGTGTCGACGTATGCCTTCGTCGCGGTGGGCGGGGACATGCGCCTTGAATTGTTCGACCATCTGTCGGGACAGGGCACGCGCTACTTCGTCGAACGCTTCCCCGGCGCTCTGGCCGGCCGCATCACCGCCGCGGCCAATGCGGCATGGACCATCGAGAATGCGTTGACCTGGACCACCATTCCTCCGGGTATCGCGGTGATCCTCAGTATTTTCGTCTTGGGAACCATCAACTGGCGTTTGACGGCCGTGCTGATGGTGGTCGTCACGCTGTTGGGATGCGTCATCGGCTGGCTGGCGGCGCACGGCAAGGAGCTGCACCAGAGTTTTGCCGGTCACGCCGCGCACGTCAGCGGCGATTTGACCGACGTGGTCAGCAACATCGGTCTCGTGCGTGCCTTCGGCGCCGCGCGCCGGGAGCAGGAGCGTCTCAGCGTCAAGATCAGCGACGAGATGCAGGCGCAGCGCGCCAGCCTGCGTTCGCTCGAACGGTTGCGCTTGTTCCACGCCTTCACCGTGTTCGGGGTGACGGCGGGGGTGCTGGTCTGGTCGGTGGAACTGTGGCGCCGGGGACAGATCTCCACCGGCGACGTGGTGCTGACCACCACCCTGGGCTTCACGGTGCTGCATGCCTCGCGCGATTTCGCGATGGCATTGGTGGACATGGTGCAGCAGTTCGCCAAGCTGGGCGAGGCCGTGCAGGTTCTGGGTCTGCCTCACGAAATGCCCGACGCCCCCGATGCCAAACCGCTCGCGGTCAAGGGCGGAGCGGTGAGTTTCCGCAACGTGAGCTTCAGCTATCCGTCCGGCCAGAGCGTGCTGACCAATTTCGTGCTCGAGGTTCCGGCCGGCCAGAAAATCGGCCTGGTGGGCCGTTCCGGGGCCGGAAAGTCCACCATCATCGCGTTGCTGCAGCGGCTCTACGATCCCATGTCCGGGCAATTGTTGATCGACGGGCAGAACATCGCCCAGGTGACGCAGGAGAGCCTGCGCAGTTCCATTGCGGTGGTACAGCAGGATATTTCGCTGTTTCACCGATCGCTGCTCGAGAATCTGCGTTACGGCAGGCCGGAGGCGACGGACGAGGAGGTGTACCGCGCGGTGGAGGCGGCCAAGTGCAACGAGTTCATCGATCAGCTGCCGGAAGGCTTCGACACGCTGGTGGGTGAGCGCGGGATGAAGCTGTCGGGCGGTCAGCGCCAGCGCCTGGCCATCGCACGCGCCTTTCTGATGGACGCGCCCATCGTGCTGCTCGACGAAGCCACCTCCGCGCTCGACACCGAATCCGAGCAGGCCATTCAAGAGGCTCTGGCGCGGCTCTTCAAGGGGCGCACCGTGGTGGCCATCGCGCACCGCCTGTCGACGCTCGACGCCTTCGACCGCATCGTGGTGCTGGATCGCGGCCGCATCGTCGAGGATGGGCCGCCGCGCCGGCTGCTGCAGAGCAAGGGTGTGTACAGCAAGATGTACGGGCGCCAGGTCAGGGTAAGCGCGGAAAAGGTGCCGTGAACGACGCGGTCCCGCGGCAACATGGACCCGCATTGCGACAGCCACACCGGCTGGCGCGACGTATCGGCGGCTGCACCGCGGTGGCCCTGTTGGTGTCGGTGGCCGGATGCGCCGGACTCAGACCCACCAAGGCGCCCAGCGAGCCCGTCCCGCTGCCGACACCGGTGGTCGATACGCCGCAGCCGGCGCCGGCGGAGGAGACCACCAGCGAACCGACCACGGACGAAGTGCGGCCGCCGGAGGCCGTGCCCGCCACGCCGTCCTGTACGTGCGCGGAGACGAAGACCAAGACCCGGCCCAAGCCCAAGCCGAAACCCGTGCACAAGGAGGCCCCGCCGCAGCTGCCCACCGCGCCCATCGTCGCGGAAACGCCGCCCGGCGGCGTGATCGATGCGCAGGTCAAGGCCATGAGCGTGTCGGTCATGTCGATCTTGGGCAAGCGGGTGAAGGGCCCCCACGGCGACGACCTGGGACGCGTGGTGGACGTGCTGGCCGACGCCAGCGGGCGGGTGCGCATCGCCATCATCGACTTCGGCGGATTTCTCGGCGTGGGCAACCATCGCATCGCGGTGGACTGGCCGCTGCTGCGCTTCAATCCCGACGGTGCCGACCCCTCGTTGTTGCTCAGCCTCAGTCCTGAAAAGCTCAAAACGGCACCGGAGTACAAGGACAATCCGCGCCCCCAGACCCTGATGGAGCCCGTACCGGCCGCGCCCGCCGCTGACCCGGCCACTCCTCCCCCCGAAACCAAGAAGTAACAGCGTGCCCGCGCCGGCCGACATGGATGGCCACGCTTCGGCGCGGGCAAGTCGCGGTCTGGACTGGTTCAATCTGTTCGTGGCGAACATCCAGACGGGATTCGGCCCGTTCATCGCCGTGTACCTGAGCAGCCAGAGCTGGACCCAGACGTCGATCGGACTGGCCCTGAGCATCGGCACGGTGAGCGCCATGGCGAGCCAGGTGCCGGCCGGCGCGCTGGTGGACGTGATGCCCAACAAGACGCGCGTTGCCGCGTTCAGCGTGCTCACGTTCACGATCAGCGCCCTGATGTTCGCCGTGCACCCCATTCCCCTGTTCGTCTATCTCGCCGAGATTCTGCACGGCATCTCGAGCTGCACGCTGGGGCCCGCGATCGCGGCGATGAGCCTGGTGATCGCCGGCCGTTTCGGCATGGGCGTGCGCCTCGGCCGCAACGCGCGTTACGCGGCCGTCGGCAACGGCGTGGGGGCCGCGTTGATGGGCGCGTGCGGACAGTACGTCTCGGAACGGGCGGTTTTCTACCTCACCGCAGCGTTGACGCTGCCGGCACTGTTCACGCTGCTGCCGTTGCGGCGGGTGGCGGTTGCAAGTGCCGAGCTGGTTCCCGAGCGGCGGGCGCCCGGAGACAAGCCGCTGCGCTACTGGCGGATTCTCGCGGATCGTCGCCTGCTGATCTTCTGTGCGTGCGCCATGTTGTTCACCTTCGCCAACGCGCCGCTGCTGATGCTGATCAGCGGTACGTTGACCGCCAAGGGATCGAATCCCAGCCTCTTGATCGCGGCGTGCATCGTCTTGCCGCAGATCATCGTGGCCTTCGCATCGCCGACCGTGGGACGCTTCGCCGAACGCTACGGGCGCCGCGTCGTCCTCATGCTCGGATTCAGCATGCTGCCGCTGCGTTGCCTCCTGTTCTCGGCGACGCAGAATCCCACGCTGCTGGTGGCCGTACAGATATTCGACGGCATCGCGGCCGCCTGCTTCGGCATCATGGTGCCCCTGATCGTCAGCGACGTGGCCGGGCGCTCGGGACATTTCAATCTGTCGCTGGGCGCCGTGGGTTTCGGCATCGGCATCGGCGGCACGCTGAGCACGCCCGCGGCCGGCTGGCTGGCCGACCACTTCGGCACCCGGACGGCGTTCTTCGCGCTCATGGGCGTGGGGCTGCTCGCCGTCCTGGTGGTCCTGTTCGCGATGCCGGAGACGCGTCCCACGAAAGAACCCCAGGATGTCCCCGCGGCCGATCAGTAGCGGACCACCACCACCACATCACCCTCGCGGCGCGTGACCGTCGCCGCCACGCCGTTGCCATGACGGTGCAGCAGCACGTCGACCGATCCGCCGCTCACGCGCAGATTGCGCAGATACACGTGATCGATGAAGGGCGGCAGCACCGGGCGATAGAAGGCCACCTCGCGGCTGCCGTCGAACAATTCCAGACCCAGCGTCGCCTGCAACAGGCACAGCGTGGTGGCGCTCGCCCAAGCCTGGGGCGAGCAGGCCACCGGATACTGGGTCGGCGCGTTGCGCTGGCGGCGCACGAATCCGCAGAACAATTCCGGCAGACGGCGCAGGTCCATGTAAGAGGCCGCGTCGAACAGCGCACTGAACACCCGGGCGGCGGCGTCCTTCAGCCCGTAGCGCGCCATGCCCATCGCGATCAGCCCGTTGTCGTGCGGCCAGACCGACCCGTTGTGATACGACATGGGGTTGTAACGGGCGGCCGACAGCGCGACGGTGCGAATGCCCCAACCGCTGAACACCTCGGGCGCCAGCAGGGTGTCGGCCACGCGCTGTGCGCGCTCGGCCGAGGCGATTCCCGTCAGCAGCACCTGGCCCGAATTCGACGAGACCACGCGGCAGGGTTGTTTGGCGCCGTCCAGCGCGATGGCGTACATCGACAGCTCTTCGCACCAAAATTTTTCCTCGAACTGCTGGCGCAGGGAAACGGCCTGCGCCTGCAGGCTCGCCGACGCCGCGTGATGACCGAGAGCCGCCGCCAGCAGGGCCCCGTGGCGTTTCGCGCCGTAGACGTAGGCCTGGACCTCGCACAAGGCGATCGGCCCCTCCGCCGTGCGTCCGTCGGCGTGAAACACCGCATCGTGTGAATCCTTCCAGCCCTGATTGGCCAGGCCCTCCTTCGTCTGGCGGTAGTATTCGACGAATCCGTCGCCGTCGCGGTCGCCGTAGGTGTCGATCCAGCGCAGGGCGGCCTCGGCATGCGGCCACAACGCACGCACCGTGTCGAGGTCGCCGGTGCGCACGAAGTATTCGCCGAGCAGCAGCACGAACAGCGGCGTCGAGTCGACGCTGCCGTAGTACCGGCCGAACGGCACCTCGCGCAGATTCGCCATTTCCCCGTGGCGCATCTCGTGGAGAATCTTGCCGGGTTCCGCGTCCCGTTCCGCCTCGACGGCGGTGGCCTGCGTCGAGGCGAGAAAATTCAGCACCCCCTTGGCGATGGTGGGGTCAACCCACAGCGTCATCAGTGCCGTGATGATGCCGTCGCGGCCGAACGGCGTGCTGAACCATGGGGTGCCGGCGTACGGATAGGCTCCCTGGGGCGTGTCCGTGATGAGCATGTACAGATCGGATACCGAGCGGCGCACGATCTCGTTGAACACGGAGTTGGAACTGTCGACGCTGGCGGCACGCGCGCTCGACTCGCGCAGTGCGTGCCGCGCCGAGCGCATGTGACGGTAGAACCGCCGGCCGCTCCACTCTTCCTCCTGGGCCACCCCGTAGCGCACGAAGATGCGCCGCGTCTCGCGCGGCTTGAGCGTCACCTCGTAGGCGGCGCGCGCCGTGGTCAGTGCGTTCGGCGGCGGATCGAAGCTCAGCGAGGTCGTGCGCTCGATCTGGTCGAGTCCCACGTAGCTGAGCAAGACGCCGTGACCGCTGGTCAACCTGGCTTCCGTCACGCCGCGTGCCTTGCGCTGCTCGCCGCGCACCTCGAACAGATCCGCAAAATCCGCCGCGAAGCGAAAGGTCAACCGGATGCACAGCGGCGAGTCGCTGAAATTCTTGACCAACAAACGCTCGTGGCCGTTGCCCTCCCAAACGAATTTGGTGCGGTTCAGATGAATCTGCTCCCGGCGCAGGGCGATGCGTCCGTCCGCCAACAAATCCGGATTGCTCAGATCGGCGCTGAACACGGCGTTGTCGTCCTGCGTCATCGAGCTCAGCAGCAGGGGCCGGGCCTCCTCCAGCAGCAACTGGAACTGCGACAGAATGCGGGTATCGCGGTGATACAGTCCCTCGGAATTGCCGTCTTCGCCGCCGATGTCGCCGCGTTGATCGAACACCGCGAAGGTGTCCCCGTGCTTCAGGGTCCGCGTGCGGCGTTCCTGCAGATTGGCGGTGGCCGATATCGCATATTGCGGAGTCGGGTCGTCGACGGTGTGGGCCGGCGAATCGGAATCGAGCAAAGTAGATGTAGTCACGCACGCCTCGATGTCAGTTGTGATAATGTAAATTTTTCAGCGCGGGCCGGCGCCGGCCTGCCCCCACGAGCACGCGCAGCACAAACCCTCGAGTCGAGCCGCAGTCCTCGGTTCCGCGTGCAACGACGGGCCATAGTCTCTAGAATAACTCGACACCGGGACGGAAGCTCAATATGAAAATTGCACAGGTGGCGCCCTTGACGGAGGCAGTGCCCCCGAAATTCTACGGCGGCACGGAACGCGTAGTCTCCTATCTCACCGACGCGCTGGTCGAACTCGGTCACCAGGTTACCTTGTTCGCGTCGGGCGACAGCATCACCAAGGCCGAACTCGCGGCAATCTGGCCGCGTGCGCTGCGCCTGGATCCCAGTGTGAAGGATTATTTCGCCCCCGTGTTCATGGAACTGGAAACCGTGGCGCGGCGCGCCCGGGAATTCGACGTCATTCACGCTCACCTGGATTATTTCGGCTATCCGCTGCTGCGGCGCCTCGGGGTTCCCTCGGTGACCACCCTGCATGGCCGCCTCGACCTGCCCGAACTTCAGCCCCTGTACGGGCTGTACGGCGACATGCCGGTGGTCTCCATCTCCAACTCGCAGCGCGGTCCGTTGCCGCAAGCCAATTACGTGGCCACCATCCTGCATGGGCTGCCGGCTGATTTGCTGCAGAAGGGGCCGGGGCAGGGCGGCTACCTGGCTTTTCTCGGGCGCATATCGCCGGAGAAAGCGCCGGATGCCGCCATCCGAATCGCCGCCAAGGCGGGCATGAAGATCAAGATCGCCGCCAAGGTCGACCGGGTGGACGAGGTGTATTACAAAACCACCGTGGAGCCTTTGCTCGGCCAGGGCGACATCGAATTCGTCGGCGAAATCGCCGAGCATCAAAAGACCGAATTTCTGGGCAATGCGGCGGCCCTGGTGTTTCCCATTGCGTGGCGCGAGCCCTTCGGCCTGGTGATGATCGAAGCAATGGCGTGCGGCACCCCGGTGATCGCCTTCAACAACGGATCGGTGCCCGAAGTGTTGGAAGACGGCGTGACCGGCTTCATCGTCGAAAACGAGCAGCAGGCCGTCGAGGCGGCGGCCAAGATCGGTTCGTTGGACCGCGACCGCATCCGGGCCGAATTCGATCGGCGGTTCACCGCGCATCACATGGCGCAGAATTACTTGAAGCTCTATGCGCGCCTCATCAAAGCGAAC
>CAZZWZ010000023.1:0-20326 GCA_964657955.1 uncultured Steroidobacteraceae bacterium | reverse complement strand
CGGCTTCCTCCGCCATGGTCACCGCCGCGGACATCGCCGCGGCTCCCGGGTCGTCTCCCTCCCGCCGCTCGCGTTCCGACATCGCGGCCGACTGAAGCGCGGTTCGATCCGGTCATGGGCGTTCGTCGGTTGTATCTGGGGATGATGTCGGGCACCAGCATGGACGCCATCGATGCATCGCTGGTCGACTTTTCGGAACGCCCGCTGCGCATCCTGGCGTCCAGCGCCACCGCGTTCGAACCCGCGCTCAAACGCCGGATCGCGGCGCTCATCGATGCGCCGGACGCCGTCGCGCTCGACGAGCTGGGCCAGGTCGACGTCTTGATCGGGCGGGCGTTCGCCCATGCCGCGCACGAGTTGATGCGCTCCGCCGGCGTGGATGCCGGCGAGGTGGCGGCCATCGGCAGCCACGGCCAGACCCTCCGTCATCGGCCGGACCTGCCCGCCCCGTTCACGCTGCAGATCGGCGATCCGAACATCCTGGCGGAGGCGACGGGCGTCACCGTGGTGGGCGACTTTCGTCGCCGCGACGTGGCGGCGGGCGGCCAGGGCGCCCCGCTGTTGCCGGTGTTCCACGATCAGGTGTTTCGCACGGCGGACGAGGACCGGGTGATCCTCAACCTGGGCGGCATTGCCAACGTGACGCTCCTGACCCGCACGGCGCCCTTGATCGGCTTCGACACCGGACCGGCCAGTCGCTTGATGGACGCCTGGATCGCCGCGCATCGGGGCGCGGAATTCGATGACAACGGCCGCTGGGCCGCCAGCGGACACTGCGATGCGGCGCTGCTCGCGCGCCTGCTCGACGAGCCATACTTCCGGCTGCCGCCGCCCAAGAGCACCGGGCGCGAATTGTTCAACCTGCGCTGGTTGCGCGACAAGCTGGGGGGCACCGAACGGCGGCCGCAGGACGTTCAAGCCACCCTGCTCGAATTCACGGCGGCCAGCGTGGCGCAGGCCGTGCACGATCACGCACCCGGCGCATCGCTCTACGCCTGCGGCGGCGGGGCTCACAATGCGGCGCTCATCGAAGCCATCGGCCGCCGCGTCGGCCCGAGTCCGGTGTCGACCACCACCGTGCTGGGGCTCGATCCGGACTATGTCGAGGCGGTGGCCTTCGCCTGGTTCGCGCAGCGCACCCTCGCCGGCCTCACCTCGAGCGCGGCCAGCGTGACGGGCGCGCGCGGCCCGCGCATCCTGGGCGGCATCTACGCGGGCGCGGCCAGATGAACGACATCGACCTGCAGACGCCGCAGCTCTACATCAACCGCGAACTGTCCTTCCTCGATTTCAATCAACGCGTGTTGGAACAGGCCAAGGATCCGCGCATCCCGCTGCTCGAGCGGGTCAAGTTCCTGTGCATCTCCTGCGCGAATCTGGACGAGTTCTTCGAGATCCGCGTCGCCGGCCTCAAGGAGCTGGTCGAAGCCGGCGCGCTGCAGCTGGCGGTGGACGGCCTGGCGGTGCCCGAGACGTTGAAGGCCATCCGCGAACGCGCGACGCGCCTCGTCGAGGAGCAGTACGAGCTGTTGAACGATTCCCTGATGCCCGAACTCGCCCGGAACGGCGTGGTGTTCGTCACGCCGGAAATGTGGACCGAGGCCCAGGCGCAGTGGCTGGGGATGTATTTCGAACGCGAGGTCGAACCGGTGCTCTCCCCGCTCGCCCTCGATCCGGCCCGCCCGTTCCCCAAGATACTCAACAAGAGCCTGAATTTCGCGGTCGTGGTCGAGGGCGAGGACGGCTTCGGCCGCAACAGCGGTCTCGCCGTGGTGCAGGCGCCGCGTTCGTTGCCGCGGCTGGTGCGCCTGCCCGACGAACTGGGCAGCCGCCATTTCGTCTTCCTCGGCACCATCGTCGAAGCTTTCGTCTCCAAACTGTTCGGCGGCATGCGCATGCGCGGCTGCTATCAATTCCGCGTCACCCGCAACAGCGACCTGTTCGTGGAACAGGAGGAGGTGGACGATCTGCTGCGCGCCGTCGAGGGCGAGCTGGCGGCGCGCCGCTACGGCGACGCGGTGCGCCTGGAAACGGCCCACGATTGTCCCGAGGAAATCCTGACCTATCTGCTCGAGCAGTTCGGGCTCAACGCCGACGACCTCTACAAGGTGTGGGGACCGGTGAATCTCAATCGTCTGATGGCGCTGTACGACCTGGTCGACCGCGCCGAACTCAAGTACGCCTCGTTCACGCCCAGCGTTCCCGAACGGCTCAAGGTGGGCACCGACATCTTCACCACGCTGCGCGCCGGCGACGTCCTGCTGCACCACCCGTTCCAGGGCTTCGGCCCGGTGATGGACTTCATCAAACAGGCCGCCAACGATCCGCAGGTGCTGGCCATCAAGCAGACGCTGTACCGGGCGGGCAGCGATTCGGCCATCGTCGGCGCGCTGGCCGACGCGGCCACGGCGGGCAAGGACGTCACCGTCATCATCGAGCTGCGCGCCCGCTTCGACGAGGAGGCCAACATCGAACTGGCCAACAAGCTGCAGGAGGCGGGCGCGCACGTGATGTACGGCGTGTTCGGCTACAAGACCCATGCCAAGCTGGTCATGGTGGTGCGTCGCGAGGAGAAGGGGTTGCGCCGCTACTGCCACCTGGGTACGGGCAACTATCATCCGAAGACCGCCAGGCTGTACACGGACTACGGCCTCATGACCGCCGACGAGTCGATCGGCGAGGACATTCACGAGATATTTCTGCAGCTCACCGGATTGAGCCGCGTGCCGCGGCTGCGCAAGCTCCTGCACGCGCCCTTCAGCCTGCACAAGACGCTGCTGGCGAACATCGAACGGGAGAGCGAGCACGCGCGGGCGGGCTCTCCCGCGCGCATCATCGCCAAGCTCAATGCGCTCACCGAACCCACCGTGATCCAGGCGCTGTACCGGGCATCGCAGGCGGGGGTGACCGTCGATCTCATCGTGCGCGGCGTGTGCTGCCTGCGGCCGGGGGTGGCCGGCGTCTCGGAGCGCATCAAGGTACGCTCGATCGTCGGCCGCTTCCTCGAACACACGCGAGTTTATTATTTCGAGAATGCCGGATCGCGCGAGATCTACTGCGGCAGCGCCGACTGGATGGACCGCAACCTGTTTCGCCGCATCGAGGTGGCATTTCCCGTGGAGTCGGTGGAACTGCAGACGCGGGTCACCGACGACCTGCAGCTGTATCTGGCGGACGATTGCCAGGCATGGACGCTGGCCGCCGACGGCCGTTACACGCGGGTCGGCACCGAGGGCCACGTCAACGCGCAGGCGCGCCTGCTGAATCAGTACGACGAGCGGGTGGCGATCACAGAGAGTTGAGCCGGAATCCGGCGTCCTTCAGATAGCTCCGTTCCTGCTCCAGGTCTTCCAGGGTCAGGGGATGCTCCTTCATCCAGCGGGGCGGCAGCTCGAGGGTGATCTGGCGGCCCTTGACGCGCACCAGCACCTCGGGCAGCGGTTGCGGACTGCGGCCGCGATGCAGCAGCACGGCCAGGCGCAGCAGGACGATCAGGAATTCGGCGTGCCGGTCCCAGGGCGGCAGCAGATGCTCCAGCGCCTCGAAGGAAAGTTGCCGGCGGTGCCCGCCCACGAGCGCCGACAACAGCAATTGTTCCTCGCGGGGGAAGCCGGGCATGTCGGCATGCTGCAGCAGGTAGGCGCTGTGACGATGGTACTTCGAGTGGGCGATGTCCAGGCCCGTCTCGTGCAGGCGCGCCGCCCAGCGCAGCACGGATTCGGCGAGCGGGTCTTCCAGGCCCCAGTCGGATTCGACCTGTTCGAGGAGGCTGACGGCGGTGGCTTCCACCCGGTCCGCCTGCAGGGAGTCGACGTGGTAGCGCTTTTCCATGGCCCGGACGCTGCGCACGCGCGCGTCCTCGTCGGTGAAGCGGCCCACCAGATCGTAGAGCAGGCCTTCGCGCATCGCGCCTTCCGCCACCCGGATGCGATCCACCCCCAGGTTGTCCACCACTTCCAGCAGGATGGCGAGGCCCGCCGGGAACACCGGGGCGCGTTCGCCGTCCACGTCCGGCAGCTCGAGTTCGTCGACGTGGCCGGCCGCGATCACCCGCTCGGCCAGTGCGCGCAGATTGGCCAGCGTGATGTACGGCGACTCCGGATTCAGGCGGCGCACGACGTCGGCGATCACCCGGACCGTGCCCGAACTGCCGAAGGCCTGCAGCCACCCGAGTTTCTTGTAGCTTTCGAGAATGGGCTCGAGTTCGAGCCGTACCGAGGTGCGGGCGCGCTCGAAGCGCCGCTCCGAGATCCGGCCGTCGTCGAAACAGATGTTGGTCAACCCCACGCAGCCCACCGACAGGCTCTGGAGCAGCAGCGGATTGAATCCCTCGCCGATCACCACTTCCGTCGAGCCGCCGCCGATGTCGATGACCAGGCGCTTGTCGGGACTCGACGGGCTGGTGTGGACCACGCCGGCATAGATCAGGCGCGCCTCTTCCAGTCCGGAGATGATTTCGATGGGATGCCCGAGCGCGGCACGGGCGCGTTCCAGGAACCAGCGCTTGCGCTTGGCGCGGCGCAGGGCGTTGGTGCCGACGACCCGGACACTGTCGGCATTCATGGCCCGCAGCCTCTGGCCGAACCGCTCCAGGCATCGCAGGGCGCGATCGGTGGCCGATTCGTCGAGACGGCCGCCGTCGCTCAGGCCGGCGGCCAGGCGCACCATTTCGCGCAATCGGTCGAGGATGACGAGCTGGCCGTGCGAATAGCGGGCGACGACCATGTGAAAACTGTTCGAGCCCAGATCCACCGCGGCCAGCACATCGGGCACGACCACGCCGCTCATCTACACGGACAGCCCTGTCAGGCTGAGAACGAAGAGCCGCAGCCGCAGGTGGTCTTGGCGTTGGGATTGCGGATGACGAACTGCGCCCCGGCCAGATCGTCCTTGTAGTCGATTTCCGCACCCATCAGATACTGCGCGCTCATGGGGTCCACCAGCAATTGGACGCCATGGTTCTCCACGCAAAAATCGCCATCTTCCATCTTCTCGTCGAAGGTGAAGCCGTACTGGAAACCGGAGCATCCGCCGCCGGAGACGAACACACGCAGCTTCAGGTTGGGGTTCGCTTCTTCGCGAATCAATTCCCCCACCTTCCCTGCCGCCGCGTCGGTGAACACCAGCACGTCGGGAGGCTGCAGCGCCGCGTCCGCGGAGGAAATCATGTCGGAGGTTGCGTTCATGCCGCTAGTGTACGCGCGCGCGCGCCGAAGCTCCAATCGGGCGCCCCGGCGCCCCGGCGCCTCGCGCCCTGCGCCCTGCGCCCTGCACTCCGCGCTCCCGCGACGCGGTCGTTACCTTGGTAACTCCCTCAGTCCTCGCCGGGCGCACCCTGGGCGGCGCTTCCCGCGCCGGGCGCGCCGACGCCCGCCGCACCGGCACCGGTCGCGCCGACGCCCGCAGCGCCCGCGCCGGCCGTCTCCGTTTCCAGGGACATCCCCTGCGCCTTCCAGACGAAAGCCTGCCGGAAGGCGTGGAACGAGTCGCGGCCGGCATGGATCTCGACGCCCACGCGCGCGGGCTCGAATCCCGCGGGCAACGCCACGAGTTCGTCGTAACTCTGAAAGTACCGGAACGCGTAGGCCAGGATGCTCCGGCGGGCGACCGACACCTGGGCAAAGCTCAGCGTCACCGGCTTGCCGCGCATCGACCCCTCGATGGCGATGGCCGTCGTGCCCGCCACGCTCTTTTCCTGCTTGCCCGTCTGCATGAGAACGAATTTCAGCGCGAACTGCCCGGCGACGGCCTGCGGCACGATCTGCATGGTCTGCACCTTGACGTGGATCAACGAATCCGGCTGCACCAGGCCGCGATAGAACGACAGGTCCTGCGTCAGCCGCGCAATCTGGCTCTGCATGTCGCCGAGATTGCGCTCCACCTGTTTGTAAGCCTCATGGTCGACCCGCCGCGCCACGTCCGCCGCCTCGAGTTGCTGGCGCTGCCGGTCGTTGTCGCTCTCGAGGTCGCGGATGCGCCGGCTCGCGGACAGCGCACCCCGCATCGAATCCACCACTCTGAAACCGGCCTCGTAGCGGCCGAATTCGAAGGCGGCATAGAGCACGGCGAGGCCCAGCCCGATGCACGTGAACAGCACGGCGCGACGGCGCGGCGCCTGCGCTCCCACCACGAGTTTGTCGAACAAATCCGCCATGAACGGTCATTCCTGACGCGCTGTCGCACCGCCCGGCAACGCCCTGGCGCGCATTATACGAAGCCCGCCCGCGCGCGTATCATCCGGGGCTGTAACACCACCGAGGAAGACGCTTGCTCTGGTTGAAGGGTTTGCACGTGATCGCGATGGTGACCTGGTTTGCAGGCCTGTTTTATCTGCCGCGCCTGTTCGTCTATCACGCGGACGCGCACGATGAGATCAGCGTGCAGCGTTTTCGGATCATGGAGCGGCGGCTGTTCATGCTCATGAGCATCGGCGCCGTGCTCACCGTGGGGCTGGGACTGGCCATGATCTGGCGCGCGCCGGCCTACCTCGCCATGGGCTGGCTGCACGTCAAGCTCGTGCTGGTGGCGCTGCTGATCGCCTATCACCTGGCCTGTTATGGCTTCGTGCGCGCGTTTGCCGGCCATCGGGACCAGCACCGCAGCGCCCGATGGTTTCGCGCGTTCAACGAGATCCCCTCCTTGCTGCTGATCGGGATCGTGCTGCTCGCCGTGGTCAAACCTTGGTGACCGGCGGCCGGGCGGGCGGCACGATCTCGTGCCACCAGTCGGGATATGCCGGCAGCCCCTCGGGAAACAGCGACGGCGCCAGGTCGTGCAGCGCCCGGGTGTACACCCGGCGCTTGAAATACACCACTTCGCGCACCGGGGTCCAGTAGTCGGTCCAGCGCCACCGGTCGAATTCGGGCTGGCTGGTGCTGTCGAAATGCAGCCGCGACTCGTCGCCGGTGAGCCGCAGCAGATACCATCGCTGCTTCTGGCCGATGCAGCGGTCGCGCACGTACTGGCGCGGCAGGCGATAGCGCAACCAGCCGCGGGTGGACCCCAGCACCTCGACGTCGCGGCGGTCCAGGCCGATTTCCTCCTTCAGCTCGCGAAACAGCGCGTCCTCGACCCGTTCGCCGCGGTTCACGCCGCCCTGCGGAAACTGCCAGCCGCGGCCGCCGACGCGCCCCCCCAGGAACAGTTCGCGGTTGTCCCGGGTCAGGACGATGCCCACGTTGGCTCGGAATCCGTCTTTGTCGATGTCATCGGCGGCGGGGATGGCGGACATGCGACGATTGTTCCATAGGATGCCGGCGCCTGCCCGGGTGTCGCGTCGGCCCGCCGCCGGGTGATGCGTCAGCCGGCCCCCAGCTGCACCCGGTTGCGTCCCAAGGCCTTGGCGCGGTACAGGGCGGCGTCCGCGTCGGCCATCAACCGGTCGGCCACCGACTTCAGGTCGGTTTCGTGGCGTCCGGGCGATACGGAGGCCACGCCGATGGAGACCGTCAGGTTGCGTTCGATCTGCGGGGTGAGCGCCACCGGCACGGCGGCGATGACCTCGCGGATGCGTTCGGCCAGCATGGCGGCCTCGGGGGCGCTGGCCTCGGGCAGGAGGATGGCCAGTTCGTCGCCGCCGAAACGTGCGGCCGTGTCCATGCTGCGAATCTGCGCATCGACGCGATGCGCGATCTCCTTCAGCGCATTGTCGCCGGCCAGGTGGCCATAGCCGTCGTTGATGCCCTTGAAGCGATCGATGTCGATCATCAGGCAGGCGATCGCGCCGGCGCGCCGCTGGGCCCGGGCCAGTTCCTCCTTCAGCCGCTGCTGCAGATAGCGGCGGTTGTGCCAGCCGGTGAGGAAATCCGTGATGCCGGCACGCAGCAGGCGCGCGCGGTTCACCGCGTTCTCGATGCAGACGGCCGCCACCGCCCCCAGATGCGCCAGGAATTCGGTGCCGTGATGGCGCGTGAAGCGCGTGGCATCGTGGCTGCCGAAGCACAGGGCGCCGGTGGCGCGGTCCTTGCGCGGCAGCGGCACCAGGGCCGTGCTCTTCAGGTTGCTGCTGCCGGGAAACAGCAGGTGATGATCGGCGCCGACGAAGGGCCCCAGCCACGGCCGGTGCAGGGCGGCCAGTTGCGGCGCCAGCCCCACCAGGGAGTCGACGAAGAACACCTGTTTGAACTCGTCGGGCCGTTCGCCGCCGGCGAGCAGCAGGTGACGGATCTCGTGCTGCGGATCGAGCAGCACGACGCTCACCGCATCGAGCGAATACGACTCGCGCAGCCCGTCGACCATGGCACGCAGCAGCTGCGCCAGGCTGTCGGCACGCAGCAGGGTCAGCTCCCGGGCCTGGGTGCGCTTGAGGATGGTTTCATTGTTGGCCGCCTCGGCGGTCAACTCCTTCAAACGCTTCCGCAGATCCTCGTTTTCCTGGAGCAGGTCGTTCATGAGGGGAATCGCAGCCTAGCCGGCGCGCGCGGCGGCCCGCACGTCGAGGTAGGCGCGGCCGCGGGTCATGAGGGCGTTGAACCCGGCGGCATCCTTCGCCTCCACCGCGCCGACCACCCGGGCCACCGCCGTGCTCAGCGCCTTCAGCGATTCCCCCCCGTAGTCGTTCAAGCTTTGAATGTCGAAATAGAGTTCGGGACTCTCGGCGGCCACGCGGCCCGCCACGTCCAGCTGCGCATCGAAGGTGGTGCTCGACAACCGCGCCAGGCGCAGCGCCGCCTCGCCGCTCTCCGCCAGCGCGGTGAAGAAGGCGATGTTCAACGCGTGCGAGAGTCCGAGCACGTAGGCGATCAGCCGGTCGTGTTCGTCCAGATCCATCACCACGCGTTCCGCCATGGTGGGAGCGAACAGGTCCTGCGCCTCCCGCAGGGCCTCGGCGTTGCCGAGATCGATGAAGATCACGTGACGGCCGGACAGAAGATCGGTGTCCGGACCGAACATGGGATGCAGCGAGGTCACCCGGCAGCCGGCCGCGGCCAGCGCCTCCAGGCCCGCACGCAGCGGCGTCTTGAGCGAACCCAGGTCGAAGATCAGGCCCCGCGGCGCGCGGGCCGCCAGCGCCACGAGCAGCTCGGCGGTGACCCGCAACGGCGTTGCGAGCACGATCACGTCGAAATCCAACGGGTGGTGCTGCCAGTCGTCCAGCCGTTCGAATCCCGGCAGCGCCCCCGCCGGGTCCGAAATGCTCACGCCGAAACCCTGCGAGGCCAGGAATTCCGCGAACCACGCGCCCATCTTGCCGCGGCCGCCGATGACCAGCGCGCGTTTGCCGCTGCCGTGCGCCTGCGCCGCGACGCGCGCATGTTCCTGCGTGGTGAGGGACGACTGGATCAGCAGGCGCAGCAACGATTCGGCCAGATCGGGCGATATGCACAGCCGCTCCGCGCTGCGGCGCGCGCGCAGGATCACCTCGCGTTCGCGGCCGAAGTCGCGCGTGGCCCGCCCCGTTGCGCGTTTGACGGAGGCCACCTGTTCGCTCAGGGATTGCCGGCGCGCGACCAGGCCGAGCAGCTGCTCGTCGAGTTCGGTCAACGTCGTTCGCAATTCATCGAGGGTCATGCGCTGGGATCTCCGGGTGCCCGTTAGTCTTTTACGGCGCGGAAGCCGCTACCGCAAGACCGCCGGCACGGCTACCATGACGGCATGAGCCATCCTGAAAAGACCCACTGGACCGAAACGCTGCCCGAGCCGCTGCCCGTCAATCCGTTGACGATCGCGGCGGCGTGGTTGGAGCAGGCGCGCACCGACGCCGCACAGCCGAACCCCAATGCCATGGTGCTGGCCACGGTGGACGCGCGCGGACAGCCGTCCGCGCGGGTGGTGCTCTGCAAGGAGATCGCGAGCCGCGGCTTCATCAAGTTCTACACGAACTACGAGTCGCGCAAGGGGCGTGAACTCGCCGCCAACGCGCGGGCCGCCGTGGTGTTTCATTGGGACCACCGCCACCGCCAGGTGCGCGCCGAGGGGCGCGTCGAGGCGCTGTCGGATGCGGAGAACGACGAGTATTTTCATGGCCGGCCCTGGCAGAGCCGCCTCGGCGCGTGGGCAAGTCGCCAGAGCGCACCCGTCGCCTCGCGCGATGCGCTGACGGCGGCCGTCGCCGCCCAGGCCCGGCGCTTCGGCATTCCTTACCAGGGTCCCGGTTCGCCGGAACCGGAAGGCATCGTCACCGACGTGCCGAGGCCGCCCGTCTGGGGCGGTTTTCGTCTGCACGTGGACGCCATGGAGTTGTGGGTGCAGGGCGAGTTTCGCATCCACGACCGCGCGCGCTGGACGAGGCTCGATCCGGCGGCACGGGAAGGCGCCGATCCCGAGTGGTCGGTCACCCGGTTGCAGCCGTGAGGACCCGGCGATGAATCTGCTGCAGGGCCATGACGCCACCTGCCCGCACTGCTGGGAAACCATCGCCTTGACGCTGGATCTGTCCGTACCCGAACAGTCCTACATCGAGGACTGCCCCGTGTGCTGCAAACCCATGGCGGTGTCCTATGCGTCCGAGGATGGCGAGTTGACCGAGCTGCGCGTCGACCCCACCGATTGAGGCTGGCCCGCCCCGCAACGCCGCGCGTGCCATGGTTCAAAGCCGTGCGCATCGCCGCGCTGCTGCTGGTGCTGGTGCTGGTGGCGTTCACCACCTGGCAGGACCGCTATCGCAGCACGCGCTGGGTGCACCCGCTGTTCGTTGCGATCTATCCGATCGCGGCGGACGACAGCCCGGCCACCCGTACGTACGTGGACGGCCTCGACGATGAACGCTTCAAACCCATCGACCGGTTCTTCGCGCGCGAAGCGCGGCGTCACGGCCTGTCGATCGACGAACCGTTCAGAACGCGACGCCGGCCGGAACTGGCACGGCAGCCACCCGCGCTCGATCCCGGCGCCGGCCCGTTGGCGACTGCGGCGTGGAGCTTGGAACTGCGTTACTGGGCCTGGCGGGCCGGACGCAACGCAACCGAACCCCAGGACATCCGCGTGTTCGTTCTGTACCACGATCCGAAGATCACGCCGGCCGTCCCGCATTCGCTCGGCCTCGCCAAGGGCCTCATCGGCGTGGTCTACGCGTTCGCCGACCCGCTGATGAGTGCGGCGAACGACGTGGTGATCGCGCACGAACTGCTCCACACCGTCGGCGCCACGGACAAATACGATCCGGCGAACGACGCGCCGCGATACCCCGACGGTTACGGCGACCCGCGGCAGACGCCCTTGTATCCGCAGAGCACCGCCGAGCTGATGGCGGGGCGGCGCATGCTGAGCGCCGATCGCTGGGAGCAGCCGGCGAGCTTGGACGAGGTGGTGGTCGGCGCGGCCACCGCACGCGAGATTCGCTGGAGGCGGCAGGCGCCCTGAGCACCGCGCTCAGGCCAGGGCGGCGAGCACCGGCGCGTGCAGGATGCCGTTGGTGGCCAGCACCGATTTGGATTGCAGCGTGATGGGGGCACCGCTCAAATCCGTGAAGAGGCCGCCGGCTTCGCTGACGATGGCCACGCAAGCCGCGATGTCCAGGATGTTCACGTCGGTCTCGATCACCACGTCGATCTTGCCGGCGGCCAACAAATGATAGTGTAGAAAGTCCCCGTAACCGCGGATCCGGTTGACCCGGGCCACCAGGGCGCCGTACCGGTTCCACGAGGCGCTCGACGCCAGGGTCTTCAGGTTGCCGGACGACAGCGCCGCCGACTCGAGGTCCGCGACGGTGCTCACGCCGATGCTCTTGCCGTTCAGGTAGGCGCCGTGGCCGCGTTCGGCGTAGGCGATTTCTCCATACACGGGCGCGCTCGACACGCCGAGCACGATCTCGCCACGGCGCAGCAGCGCGATCTGGGTGGAAAACATCGGGTATTCGCGCACGAACGCCTTGGTGCCGTCGATGGGATCGACCAGCCACAAATTCTCGGCGTCCATTCCGCGCGACACCGTCTCCTCGCCGCAAAACCCGTAGTGGGGGAACCTGGCCTCCAGGATCTCCCGGATCGCTTGCTCGCAACGCACATCGGCTTCCGTCACCGGCGATTTGTCGGCCTTCAAGCGTACCTCGATGTTGTGCTGATACAGCGATCGTACGATGTCCGCGGCCTTCTGGGCCGCGTCGAGCGCGACCTTGAGTTCGGGCGAGAGGTTCATAGGGAACTCCGGTAGGAACTCCACCTTAGCAAACCTTGTGTTACCGTCCCAGCATCCACAGGAGCAAGCCCCATGGGCAATCGCCTCACCAAGATCTACACGCGCACCGGGGACGACGGCAGCACCGGGCTCGGCGACGGCGCCCGCGTGGCCAAGGAGAGTCTGCGGGTCGAAGCCTACGGCACCGTCGACGAGGCGAACAGCGCCATCGGCGTGGTGCTCGCGGCGGCGCGGCTGCCCGAGGCGATCCGGGCGTGCCTCACCGACGTGCAGCACGACTTGTTCGATCTCGGCGGGGAGCTGTGCATCCCCGGGCATCGCATGATCACCCCGGCCTACGTCGACCGTCTCGAGACGGCCCTGGACGGGTTCAACGAAGAGCTGCCACCGCTGAAGGAATTCATTCTGCCCGGCGGCGGCCCCGCGGCGGCCGCGTGTCACGTCGCGCGGGCCGTCTGCCGGCGTGCCGAGCGCCGGGTCTGGTCGCTGGCGCGGGTGGAAGAGGTGGCCGCGGATGCGCTCAAGTACCTGAATCGCTTGTCGGATTTATTGTTCGTCGTGGCGCGCGTGCTGGCGCGCCACGAGTCGGGCGGCGAGGTGATCTGGCGCCGCTCGCGCGCGGGCTGAACGCCCGCGACTGCCGGGCGACCGCGCGGCAGCATCCGCGGCGCGCCCTCGCTCAGGCCACGCCCGCGGCGCGCACCTGATTCGAATGCATCCAATCGGCGTGCCAGAGCTCCAGCGCGGCGCTCTGCAGCGGTTTGCAGAACAAGAAGCCTTGGACCTGGGTGGCGTTGCGATCGCGCAGGTACTGCCACTGGGCCTCGGTTTCCACGCCCTCGGCCACGGTGGCCAGCCCCAGACTCTTGGCCATGGCGATGATGGCATCCACCAGCGGCGCGTTGCCCGCACGCTTGGATGCGATGTCCCGCACGAAGCTGCGGTCGATCTTCAGCGTATCGATGGGAAAGTGCCGCAGGAACGACATGGAACTGTAGCCGGTGCCGAAATCGTCCAGGGCCGTGGCCACCCCCAGGTTCTTGAGTGCTTTCACCGCCTTGTTGACGGCGCTGGAATTCTCGATGAGCGCACCTTCGGTGAATTCCAGCTCGATGGTTCGCGAATCGATGCCGGCCGCATCGATGGCGTTGGCCACCCGGCCCACCAGGCTGCCGTCGCGAAATTGCACGCCCGAGACGTTGACGGCCACGTGCCAGTCGAGCAATCCGGCATCGCGCCAGCGCCGCGCCTGTGCGCAGGCCTCACGCAGCACCCAGTCGCCGATCTCGACGATCAAGCCGCTCTGTTCGGCGAGAGGGATGAACTCGTCCGGCGGCACCCAGCCGCGTTGTGGGTGCGACCACCGCAACAGCGCTTCGACCGCTTCGACCCGCAGGTCGCTGAGCGCCAGACGCGGCTGATAATGCAGCGTGAACTGCTGACGATCCAGGGCCTTGCGCAGATCGGCCTCCAGCGACAGATGTTTGGCGGCCCGTGTGCTGATGGACTGGCAGAAGAATTCGACGTTGTTCTGACCGGCCCGCTTGGCATGGTGCATGGCCACGTGCGCGTGCTTGACCAGCGCCTCCGGAGCCTCCCCATCCTGCGGGAAGAGGCTGATGCCCATGCTGGCCGAGAGCGGAATTTCCTGCTCGGCCACGGTGAAAGGCCTCTCCAGCGCCAGACGCACGCGGCGGGCGATGCCGTGGGCCGCATCGATGGTGCAGACGCCCGGCAGCGTCAGGCCGAATTCGTCGGCGCCGGTGCGCGCCACGCAATCGTCGGGGTCCTGGAACCGTCTTCCGAACGAAGCTGCCGCGGGCTCGGCGTCGCGCACGCACAGCTGCAGCCGGCCGGCAATCTCCTTCAACAGGGCATCGCCCACCGCCTGGCCGTGCGTATCGTTGATCCGTGAAAAATTGTCGACGTCGAGCACCAGCATCGCGACCCCGTGCCCGTGCGCCGCCGCCCGCGCCACCTGCCGCTCCAGCATCTCGAGCAGCCGCGTCCGATTCGGCAGGGACGTCAGCGGATCGTAGTTCGCCAGGTACTCGACGCGGGCTTGGCTCTCGTGCAGCTCCCGCCGGGTGAGTGAATACGAGGCGCCCGCGGCGCCCGCCATGCCGGCGAACAGGAGCGCCGCGTAGCCCAGCAGATCCGGGCGCAGCAGTGCAATGGCCGAGCAGGCCAGCGCGGGCAGCAGGATGACGACGCCCCATTGGCGCCCGGGCAGATTCGTGGACCGACGACTCAATTGCCCTCGCTACGCTGATGTGCGGGGATTCCGCCTCAGTACCATGTCGGCGCAGCCGCGAAATTCTGTTGTCGTCTGATGTGAGGCGCGTCACAATCCGGCCAGGAAGCTGCCCGCCCGACGCGTTATGTCCGCCCGGCGGCGGCACCCGCCCGTGCGATGGCGGCGCGGGCACGCGGCCAGTCGAACGCCGGACCCGGGTCCGTCTTGCGGCCGGGCGCGATATCGCTGTGTCCCACCACCCGGTCGGCCGAGAGCGACGGGTAGGCCCTGCACAACGCGGCGACCACCTCCGCCAAGGCCCGGTACTGCGCGTCCTCGTAGCCGATCGTATCCGCGCCCTCGAGTTCGATCCCGATCGAAAAGTCGTTGCAGGCCGTCCTGCCCCCGAAGCTCGATCTGCCCGCATGCCAGGCACGCTGGTCGAAACTCACGTACTGGGCGACGGCCCCGTCGCGGTGGATGACCAGGTGCGACGACACGCGCAGCCCCGCCACCTCGGCGAAGTACGGATGGACCTCGGGGGGCAGCGTGTTGGTGAACAGGCGCGCGATCCACGGGCCGCCGAATTCCCCCGGAGGCATGCTGATGCCGTGCACGACGATGAGGTCCGCCTGCACGCCCGCCGGGCGCGCATCGCAATTCGGCGAAGGGATCACCGCGGCGCCGCGCAACAAGCCGCTGGCCAGATCGACTTCCAACTGCACGTTCTCCGCGCCCATGACCGCTCACAGCATATGCGACAATCCCGCGCCTATGAACGTCAATCGCTTCATTCCCGAAGAGCCCACCTTGTCGGAGCGGGACCTGCGCGTCCTGTGGCATCCGTGCACGCAGATGAAGGACCACGAGACGCTGCCGCTGATCGCGATCAAACGGGGCGAAGGCGCCTGGCTCGAGGATTTCGAGGGCCGGCGGTACCTGGACGCGGTCAGTTCCTGGTGGGTGAATCTGTTCGGACATGCCAATCCGCGCATCAATGCCGCCCTGCGCGCCCAGATGGACCAGCTCGAGCACGTGATCTTCGCGGGGTTCACGCATGAGCCGGCGGTGCGTCTGGCCGAGCGGCTGGTCGGCTTGACCCCCGCCGGTCTGAAGCGCTGCTTTCTGGCCGACAACGGCTCCGCGGCGGTCGAAGTCGCGCTCAAGATGAGCTTTCACTACTGGCGCAATCGCGGCCTCGCGCGCAAGACCCGCTTCATCACGCTGGCCAACAGCTACCACGGCGAAACGCTGGGGGCCCTGGCGGTGGGCAACGTCGAACTCTACAAATCCTTGTACAAGCCGCTGTTGATGGACGTGCTCACCGCACCGTCGCCCGACTGCTACGCGCGCGAGACCGGCGAGAGCTGGGAGGGTTTCTCGTTGCGGCAGTTCGAGGCGATGGAACGCCTGCTCGAGGCGCACGCCGCTGAGGTGGCCGCGGTCATCGTCGAACCGCTGGTGCAATGCGCTGGAGGCATGCGCATGTACCACCCCGTGTACCTCACCCGGCTGCGCGAGGCGTGCGACCGGCACGGGGTGCACCTGATCGCCGACGAGATCGCCGTCGGCTTCGGCCGTACCGGCACGATGTTCGCCTGCGAACAGGCCGGGATCTCGCCCGATTTCATGTGCGTCTCGAAGGGACTCACGGGCGGCTATCTGCCGCTGTCCGCCGTGCTCACCACGGACGACGTGTACGCGGCCTTCTACGACGATTACACCAATCTGACCGCTTTTCTCCATTCCCACAGCTACACCGGCAACGCGCTCGCCTGCGCAGCCGCCCTGGCCACGCTCGACATCTTCGCGGCCGAGGACACCATCGCCGCCAACCGCGGAAAGATCGCCCATCTCGGCGCGTGCGCCCGCGGCCTCGGCGATCATCCGCACGTCGCCGACGTACGGCAATGCGGCATGATCGTCGCCGTCGAATTCGTCAAGGACAAGGCCAGCCGCGAACCGTTTCCCTGGACCGAGCGGCGCGGCCAGCAGGTGTATCGGTACGCCCTGTCCCAGGGCGTGCTGCTGCGGCCCATCGGCAACGTGGTGTATTTCATGCCGCCGTACGTCGTCGATGCGGCGGAGATGGATCTCATGGTGCGGGTGGCGGCGGAGGGGATCGACCGCGCCACATGCGACTGACGCGTCTCTACGTCCCGCAGGAGCTGACCGCCGGCTCGGTGGTCGAACTGCCGGCCGCGACGGCGGCGCATGTGGCCAAGGTGCTGCGCGGGCGGGCGGGCGACGAATTGATCCTGTTCACCGGCGACGGGCGCGAATTCCGCGGTGACGTGGAGAGCGTCCGCGGCTCGCGGGTCACGGTGGCCGTCGGCAGCGGCGCGCACGTCGACCGGGAGTCGCCGTTCTCCGTCACGCTGCTGCAATGCGTGCCGCGCGGCGACCGGATGGACTTCATCGTGCAGAAGGCGACGGAGCTCGGCGTGGCGCGCATCGTGCCGCTGCTGAGCCAGCGCAGTGTGGTACGCCTCGACGGGCGCCAGGCCGACTCGAAGACGATTCATTGGCGTGCCGTCGCACAGAGCGCCTGCGAACAGTGCGGCCGGAACCGCCTGCCCGTGATCGAGACGCCGATTCCCCTCCTCGATTATCTGGGCGGCGCGAGCCGCGTGACGACGCGATGGGTGCTGGAGCCGGAGGCGGGTTCGCAGGCCCCGCCGAACCGGCCCGAGGCGGCCTCGCCGGCGGCGGAGATCGCCGTCGGACCCGAAGGCGGATTCGCGGCGGACGAGCTCGAAGGCTTTCGCATCGCGGGGTTCGTGCCCGTCGGCCTGGGGCCGCGCATCCTGCGCACCGAGACCGCGGCCATCGCCGCCCTGACCTGGCTGCAGACCCGCTACGGCGACATGGGCGCGTGAGATGCCTACGGCATCACCGACGTCTCCTCCGCGATCATCTCTTCGAGCCGCTCCAGATCGGGGATCAACGGCGTCTCGTTCACCATCCGCACCTGGCACAGCACCGGCGCCCGTTCGGAGAAGCTGCGCGACGGATCGGGCCGCACCACCTCCGCGTTGACCCGCACCAGCTGCGGAAAGCCCTGCGTCAGCATCCCGAAGTAACCCGCCTGCACCATGCCGCCGGTGGCATGAAAAATCACGATGCGCGTCCGGCTGGACACGGTGGGCAGCGCCTGGCCGAAGGCGCCCTCGAAGGACACCACGGGCACGCTGCGTCCGTTCCAGCTCACCAGGCCCGCGTACCAGGGCGGCGCGTTGGTCATCTCGGCGGGCGTTTGATAGCTGATCACCTCGGCCACGCAGGCGCGCGGGACGATCAGCCGTTCGCCGGCGAGCGGCACCAATAAACTGTACAGTTCGTCGCGCAGCTCTGACATGGGCTACCGCGCGACGGCGCTGCGACGATTCACCAGCGGTTCGATGGCATCGAGCAGCTGGCTTTCCTGGTACGGCTTGCCCAGATAATCGTCCACCCCCAGTTCGATCGCCCGCGCACGATGTTTCTCGCTGACCCGGGACGTGATCATCACGATCGGAATGGCCCTCAGCCGCGGATCGCCGCGCACGTGGGCGGCCACTTCATAGCCGTCCATCCGCGGCATCTCGATGTCGAGCAGGATGATGTCCGGCAGGTTGTCCTGCAACAGCGAGACCGCATCCACGCCGTCCTTCGCCGTCAACACGCGCATGCCGTTGCGCTCGAGCAGGCGTTGCGTGACCCGACGCACCGTGATCGAATCGTCCACCACCAGCGCAAAGGTGCGCCGGTCGCGCTGGTCGAGCACCGGCGCCTCGGCCGCCTTGGCCCGCCACTCCGAGCGCACCAGCGAGCCCATGTCCAGGATGACCACGATCCGTCCGTCGCCCAGGATGGTCGCCCCCGCGATGCCGCGAATGCCCGAAATCTGCGGGCCCAGCGACTTGACGACGATTTCCCGGCTGCCCACCAGCTCGTCGGTCACCAGCGCCGTGGAATGCTCGCCGGCGCGCACCAGCACCACGGAGATGGAGGCGTCGGTGTCGGGCAGCCGGGTTGCGCCCAGGCCCACGAAGGAGCCGAGCTGCTGGAAGCGATATTTCTGGCCGCCGTATTCGAAGAGCGGCGCATCCTTGCCCAGGTGCCGGACCACGATGTTGCGCGGCAGCCTCACCACGCCCTCGACGGTGGCGAGCGGCAGCGCGTAGACCTCCTCCGCCACCCGCACGATCAAGGCCTGACTGATGGCGAGGGTGAAGGGCAGGCGGATCGTGAATCGCGAACCCTGCCCGAGGGTCGATTCGATGAACAGGCCGCCGCCCAGTTTTTTGACCTCGGTGGCCACCACGTCCATGCCGACGCCGCGGCCCGCGGACTGCGTCACGTGACCCGCCGTGCTGAAGCCGGGCTCCAGGATGAGCTGCATGGCCTCACCGTCGGTGAGCTGGGCGTACCGGTCGATGAGGCCGAGCGAGGTCGCTTTCTCGCGGATCAGTTTCGCATCGATGCCGTTGCCGTCGTCGGATACCACCACCACCACTTCCGCCCCGTCCCGGGCCAGGCTCACGATGATCCGGCCCCCCGCCGGTTTTCCCGCGGCCAGGCGCACATCCGTCGTCTCGATGCCGTGGATCACGGCATTGCGCAACATGTGTTCCAGCGGCGCCACCATGCGCTCGAGCATCTGCCGGTCGAGCTCGGCGGCGGCCCCCTGCACCGACAGCGAGACCCGTTTGCCGGTGCCGCTCGCCGTCTGACGCACGAGCCGTGACAGACGCTGGACGTGCCGTTGGAACGGCACCATGCGGGTGCGCATCAACCCGTTCTGCAATTCCGTGATGACCCGCGCTTGTTGGGTCAATAAATTCTGTGCTTCGCGGGCGAGCGTCTCGAGCAGGCCCTGGATGCTCGCGACGTCGCCCGACGTCTCGGCCAGGGCGCGCGAATAGGTCTGCAGCGTCGAATAGCGATCCAGCTCGAGCGGGTCGAAATCGCTGCGGCGAGCGTCGTCGTCCCGGTGCCGGCTCAGCACCTGCGCCTCGGTCTCGATTTCCAGGCCGCGCAACTGCTCTTTCAGGCGCACCACCGTGCGCGCCAGTTCCGCCAGATTGAAGTCGATCGAATTGACCTGCTGATCGAGGCGCGCGCGGAAGATGCTCACCTCGCCCGCGTGGTTGAGCATGGCGTCGAGCAGTTCGGCATCGACGCGCGCGAGCTCCACGCGCTCCGCCGGCGCGCTCTCCCGACCCGGCAGGACGGGCGCCGCAGCCGCGTCCATCTGGGATATGGAATCCTCGGTGAGGGCAGGTTCGACGAAAATCTCCGCCGCGCGCGGCGCGTCCGCGGCGCCTCGCGAGTCCGCGCCACCCGGTGAGTCCACCGCGCCCGGCGATTCCGCATCGGCGGCCACGCCGGCGGTGCCGGCCTCCGAAGGCCTGCCCGTGTCCCCCGCCGCCTCCGGGACGGCGCTCTCGATGAACGCCACCGGTTCGGCCGCCGCGGCGCGCTCCGCCGCATCGTTGTGCTCGGCGTGGTCCGCGTTCGCGCGTTCCGCGCCGACGTGATCCGGCCGCCGCTCCGACGCTGCGGACTCCAGGCCGCGAATCTGGGCCAGCAGCAGGGTCGCGGGGGGCGGCATGGAGCCTGCGCTCACCAGGTCGCGCATCCGCGCCAGTTCGTCGAGACTGGCCTGCATCACGGCGTGCGCGCGGTCGTCGGCGGGCACCATGCCGTTCTCGATGTTGATCACCAGCGTTTCGAGTTCATGGCTGAGGTCGCCCATCGCGGCGATGCCGGCCATGCGCGCGCCGCCCTTGAGCGTATGCAGCTGCCGCTGCAAGTCCGCCACCCGGTCCTTGTTACGCCGGTCGTGATTCCATCCGGTCAACGAGATCTCGGCCGCTTCGAGCAGCTCGGTGGCCTCTTCGCTGTAGATGTTCGCGATCTCGTGATCGAATTCCTCGGCCGGCCGGTCGTCGGCCGCGTCGCGGGATGATTCGTCACCCGGCGACTCGTCGCGCGGCGGTTCCTCGCGGCGTGGTTCGTCGTCCGCGGGTT
>CAZZWZ010000022.1:10554-21354 GCA_964657955.1 uncultured Steroidobacteraceae bacterium | reverse complement strand
CGCCGGGACGGTCCCGAGGGGGGTCCCGGCGGGGACGATCCGGCCGCCTGCGCCATGGCCGTCATGGGCAAGGCATCGGCGCCGGGTCGCACCAAGACGCGACTGGTGCCGCCGCTGAGCGCGGCCGATGCTGCGCACCTCAACACGGCCTTTCTCCAGGACATCGTCGGCAATCTTCGACTCGCCGGGCGCGAAGCGGACATCGCACCTTACGTGGCGTTCGGACCGGCCGGTTCGGAGGCATTCTTTCGCGGCTGCCTGCCGTCGCATCCGCCGTTGATCGAATGCAGCCTGCCCCGGTTCGGGGATTGTCTGCAACTGGCCATCACCACCCTGCTGCAGCGGGGGCATGCCGCCGCCTGCGTGCTGAACGCCGACAGTCCCACCCTGCCCACGCGCGTGCTGGTGCGGGCGGCGCAGGTGCTCGCGCAGCCCGGCGACGGCATGGTCATCGGTCCTTCCACCGACGGCGGTTACTACCTGCTCGGCGTGAAACACGCCCATCGACGGCTCTTCGAGGACATCGACTGGAGCACCTCGCGCGTGTTCGATCAAACCCGGCAGCGCGCCGCCGAACTGCAACTCGGCGTGACGGTTCTCGAGCCCTGGTACGACGTGGACGACGCGGCGGCCCTGCGCAGCCTGCTCGCCGACCTGCAAGCGGAGCATGCGGGTTCGGCCGGTTCGTACGAGGCGCCGCACACGCGGGCGACCCTCGCGCGGCTGGCCTGGCATGCTGACGCTTCGCCGGCCGCGGGCGCTTCGGCGACCGCGAGCCTGCACCGTCTCCCATGAAAAGGCCGTCGCCGCCGGCGACGCTGTGGATCATCGGCCTCGTCAGCGTCGCGCTCGGTGTCCTGGGGCTGCACTGCCTGCGCGAATGGGAGATCAAAAAATTCGTCGCGGTGTTCGCCCTGCAGATGATGATGTATGCGGCTGCCGCCTGGCGGTCCGCGGCCTCCCCGCAGAGCGCGTCGTTCCAGCGTCGCGCGCTGATCGCCGTCCTCGTCGTCGCGGCGCTGCTGCGGGGTATCGCCTTGTTCGCGCCGCAGGCACTGTCCACCGATGCCTTTCGCTACGTGTGGGACGGTCGCGTGCAGGCCGCCGGCATCAATCCTTATCGTTACATCCCCGCCGACCCGGCGCTCGCCGCACTGCGCGACGGGTCCATCTACCCGAACATCAACCGGGCCGACTACGCACACACCATTTATCCGCCCACCGCCCAGCTGTCCTTTCTCGCCATCGAGCGGCTGAGCGACGGCATCCCGGCGATGAAACTGGGCATGCTCGCGTTCGACCTGCTCGCCATCGGCTGTCTCATTCCCCTGCTGCGTCGGCGCGGTCTGCCGGCGACGCGCGTGCTGCTGTACGCGTGGCATCCTTTGCCGGTGTGGGAGTTTGCCGGCACCGGCCACGTCGATGCCGTCGCCATCGGCTTCTTGATGCTCGCGTTCCTGGCGGCATCGCGACGGGCCCCCGTCTGGACCGGCGTGGCCCTGGCCGTGGCCACCCTGGTCAAGTTCTATCCCGCGGTCGCGGGCCCCGCCTTGTACCGCCGCTGGGATTGGCGCCTGCCGGCGGCTTTCGCGGTGACGCTGGTCCTGCTCTACGCGCCGTATCTGAGCGTGGGGCCGGCGGTATTCGGCTTCCTGTCCGGCTACGCCGACGAGGAAGGTATGCGCAGCGGCAGCGGCATCTTTCTCTGGTCGTTGCTGCGCGCCTGCATTCACCCGCCGGAACAGCTGGCGCGGTACTTCGCACCGCTGGCCGCGTTACTGATGGTGGCCGCCGCGCTCCGGCTGCAGTTTTCCCGGCGCTGGCGGGCGCAGGGCACCTGGACGGCGGCGCTCGGGCTCGCGAGCCTGTTCACCCTGCTGGTGTCGCCGCATGATCCGTGGTATTTCACCTGGCTGGTACCGTTTTTATGCTTTCGTCCATCGGCCGCCCACGTGTGGCTCACCGGCGCCTGCACGCTGATGTACGTGTCGCCGCACCCCACGGGCCTCGCGATCCAGTCGCTGCTCTATGTTCCATTCGTCGCCCTGCTCCTGATGCAATATTTTTATTTCGCCCCCACTTCCCCGGAGATGCTGCATGCCAACCGCCCGCACAGTCAGTCCAGCGCCTGAATCGGCGAGGCCCGATCCACGCCGCTACTTCGACGCGGTGGGGGACCGACGATCGTCGGTCGCGGCGGCGGCGCCGGTGTGCTTGTATCTGGAGACCACCAATCGCTGCAATCTGCTGTGCACCACCTGTCCGCGCACCTACGAGGAACTGGAGCCGCCCGCGGACATGAGCTGGGAGCTGTTCACCCGCATCGTCGATCAATATCCGGCGATCTCCCGGGTGGTGCTGCATGGGATCGGCGAACCGATGATGGTGAAGGACCTGCCCCGGATGGTGCGTTATCTGAAGGACCGCGGCACCTACGTCCTGTTCAACACCAACGGCACGTTGCTGCGGCCGAAAAAAGGCCGCGAGTTGATCGATGCCGGTCTCGACGAGCTGCGCATCTCGCTGGACGCGGCGGAAGCCCGGGCCTTCAAGTTGGTCCGCGGCCGCGATTGGTTCGACCGCATCGTGCGCAACGTGCGGGAGTTCGTCGAGCTCAAGCGCGCGCTGCGGGCCGGAAGTCCGCGTCTGTCCCTGTGGTTGACGGGCCTGCGCGAGACGCTCGAGCAGCTGCCGGATTTCATCCGGCTGGCGGCGGACATCGGCGTGCCCGAGGTTCATCTGCAACGCCTGGTTCATTTTCCGGAAGGCCAGGGACTGGCGCGCCCCGAATCGTCGCTCTTCGAACGATTGCGGCAGGAAGACGACGTGTTCCTCGCCGAGGCGCATCGCGTCGCCGCGGAACTGCAGGTGTCCTTCGACGCCTCGGGCGCCGCCGAACCCGAGGCCAGCCTGAAGCGCGACGGCACGACGCAGCCCTGGTCGATCTGCCGCCGCCCCTGGACGCTGATGTATTTCACGGCGCATGGCCGCGCCATCCCCTGCTGCATCGCGCCTTTTTCGATGCGCGGCTACGAAAGTTTCACGCTGGGCAACGCCTCGCAGGAATCGTTGCGCGACATCTGGAACGGTGCGGGGTATCAGTCCTTCCGCCGCGCGTTGCTGAGCGATGCGCCGCCCTCCGCCTGTGCCGGCTGCGGCTTGCGCTGGAGCCTGTAGCGCCGATGGAGGACTTGAGCGGCGCGTACGAATTGCCGCAGGCGCCGCCCGGCGAATGCGCAGCAGCCGTCACGGCCGATTCGTGGTCGGCGCCACGTGACCCCGAAGCGGGCACCGCGGCGCGCGTCGCCACCGAGCTGCGGCAGGATGCCGCCCGGCGACTGGCCGGCAGCGTTTTGCGCCTCGCTCGATTCCTGCGCCGGGACGAGTGTCGGGCGGGGCACGCGTGGGACCCCACGCGACGTCTGGGGAAGGCCTACCTCGCCGAGGCACGGCACCTGCTGCGCGGCGCATTGGGCGAGTCCGCGGCGCCGCCCTCGGAGCCCACGCTGCGCTCCGCCTACCGCCTGATCGGCGCTCTGGGCAGTCTCGCCGCGTGGAGCGCCCCGGCCACGCAGGAGAGCCATGCGCTCGCCTCGTTCCCGGTCGCCGCCGCGCGCGATGTGGTGGCGTACGCACGCTTCGGCGGCGCCGAGATCGCCGCGCAGGAATCGATCTACGCCGCCATGCTGGGATTTCACCCGCTGCAGGCCCGTCTTCTGCTGACCTCGTCGGGCATGACCGCCTATGCGCTCATCGAGGCCTATCTGCTGCGCGAAGTGCTGCGCCCGCAGGATCGCGTCCTGCTGCATCCGAGCACGTACTTCGAAACACGGCGGCAGGTCGAGAGCCTGCCGCAGTTCATTGCGTGCACGGCCGGCGGCGGCGGCCGTGCCGACATGCTGGCGGCGATCGCCGCCTGCAAGCCCCGCGTGGTGTTCGTCGATCCGCTGAGCAATGCGGCGGATTTTCGCGCCATCGACATGATGCAGCTGCTGCGGCAGGCCGACCAGATCTGCGGCACCGAGACGTGGTTCGTCGTGGACAGCACCCTGCTGTCCGGTGCTTTCGATCCCTTCGCCGGGCCGCGGCGCCGGCACGTGCGGGTGTTGTACTACGAGAGCGGCTGCAAGTATCTGCAGTTCGGCATGGATCTGGCGTCCACCGGCCTGGTGGTGGTCGAGCCCGCCCTGGCCGGGAGTTTCGAGCAGCTGCGCCGCGGCATCGGCGCCGGCGCGTCCGAGTCGTTGGTCCTTCCGCGGGCGTCCCGGCACGCCTATCTGAGCTACCTTCGCATGCAGACCGCCTGTGCGCAGGCCGTGGCGGGATCGGCGGCCGACGCGTGCCCGCCATCGGCGCTGCGCGTCATCGAACCCGTGCATCCCTCTCAGGTGTGCCACCCGGATCATGCGGAAGCGCACCACTATCCGCACCTGGGCGGCGTGCTGGTGTTCCGCTTCGCGAATCCGCAGTTGAACCGCCGCTTGCCGCTCGAAGCGTTCATCGATCTGCTGATCGAACGCGCCCGCGCGGACCGTCTCCCGCTGACCGCGGGCGTGAGCTTCGGCTTCAGCGTACCGCGGATCGGCGCGGCGTGGTCGAGCTACGAGGCGGACGAGGCGTTCCTGCGGCTGTCCGCGGGCACCGACGTCGCGCTCGCCGCCGCGCTCGGGCGGTTGGTGGTCGAATGCGCACAGCGGTTTGCCGAGACGGCGCATTGAGCACGGTCGGGGGCCGGCCGCCGGTGGTGCTGATCGTCCCCACCCGCAACGAGGCGGGCGCCATCGGTGAAACGCTGCGGCGGGTTCCCCGCCACGTGGTCGATCACATGATCGTCGCCGACGGCGGCAGCGACGACGGGACTTCGGTCGAGGCGCGGGCCGCGGGCGCGCGCGTGATCGACGCCGGCCGGGGGTATGGACGGGCATGCCGTGCGGGTGCACTCGAGGCCGACGCGGAGGCCGTTCTGGTGTTCATGGACGGCGACGGGAGCGACCCCGCCTCGTGCATCGAGGAATTGATCGACCCCATCATCGCCGGGCGGCAGGACTTCGTCATCGCCTCACGCGTTCGCGGACGACGCGCTCCCGGCAGCATGGGGATGCACCAGGTCTTCATCGGGCTGCTCATCGGCCGGCTGATCCAACTTCGCTACGGCGTCCGCTACACCGACATGTGCGCCTTTCGCGCCATCCGCCGCCGCGAATTGCTGGCGCTTGGACTGACGGAGATGAGCTACGGCTGGAATCTGGAGATGCAGATGCGCGCCGCCGCGGCGCGGCTGCGCATCCTGGAGATTCCGGTGCCCTATCACTGCCGGATTGCGGGTGAATCCAAGGTCTCGGGCCACTGGTGGGGCACGGTACGCGCGAGCACCCGCCTGTTGCTCACCTTCCTGCGGGTGGCGGCGCAACGGTCGGCGGTGCGGCGGGTCGCATCCCCGCCCGCGGTGCTCGTCGCGCTGCTGACGCTCGCGGGCCTGCAGAACCCCGGAGCCCGGGCGCAGCAGCCCGCGCCGCCCGGCGCGAATCTCGCCGCGTTCGCGGCGAAACGCTACCCGCAGCCCGTGCGCGTCGGCGACCTGCTGCACCGCGTGGTTTTGCAGCCCACCGAGAGCAGAACGGTGCTCGGTCACGTCGAGGGCGTGATCCGGTTCGACGACGGGAGCCGGGCCGTGGTGATCAGGTTCGGCGGTGCCTGGGGATTCGGCGGCCGCAACATCGCCGTTCCCCTCGATGCCGTGGTGCTGCTCGGCGACGAGCTCGAAGTGCTCGACCTGACGCCCGGGCAGTTGCGGCAGCTGCCGACCTACGACGGTGCCGGTCGCGCGGTGGCCGCCGACGACGTCGTCCGCATGGGCTTGGCCCATCCTTCGCACTGAGCGATGATGCGGGCACACCGGAGGCCCTGACGATGCGCAGCGAGACCCCCTCCACCGATGGAGCGATGCCGACGCACGAAGCGCCCGGACGCGGTCGCGATCAGGATAGCGGTCGCCTTCGCGATCCGCCCCGCCTGCATCCGCTGCCGATACGGCTCATGCATTGGACGAACGCGGTCGCCATGATGATCATGATCATGTCGGGCTGGGGCATCTACGACGATTACGTCATCATCCACGGCCTGCACTTCGCCCCCGCCTTCAGGCTCGGCAGCTGGGCGGCGCCCAGTCTGTTGTGGCATTTCGCCGGGATGTGGCTGCTCACGCTCAACGGTCTGGCCTACCTCGGGTACGGCACGGTCACGGGCCGCCTGCGCAGGCGGCTGCTGCCGATCCGTCGGAACGAGCTCGTGCAGACCGTGCGCGACACGCTGCGTTTCGCGATCTCCCACGACGATCCGACGGTTTACAATGCCGTGCAGAAGCTCTTGTACATCGTGGTGATCGCAGCGGGAGCCTGGCAGGTGGCCACGGGGCTGCTCATCTGGAAACCCGTGCAATTCTCACGGGCCGTGGCGCTGCTGGGGGGATTCCAGGCGGTGCGCATCGAACATTTCATCGGCATGTCGGTCATCGTCGGGTTCTTGATCGTGCACGTCGCGCTGTCGCTGCTGGTGCCGCGAACCTTGTGGGCGATGTTGGCCGGCGGTCCGCATCTGCCGGCGCGCGAGGAGCGACCATGAAGTCACCGTTCCGACCCGTCGGACTGCCGGATGCCGCCATTTTGGACGATCATCGGCGCCTCATCCGGCGCATCGAGCGGCGCGGTTTCCTGCGCGGCGGGCTCTCCCTGGGGTGGCTCGCCCTGCTGACGGGTTGCGACGTCACCTCGCAGCCCGGCGTCGAGAAGGCGCTGCGCAGGGTGTCGGCGTGGAACGACGAGGTCCAGGCTGCATTGTTCGATCCCCGACATCTGGCGCCCACCTATCCCCGATCGATGATCTTGAAACCGCCCAAGTTCAACGCCTATTACGACATCACCCAGGTCAAACCGGTGGACGTCGGAAGCTGGAAACTGGAACTCGCCGGACTGATCGCCGACAAGCGGCCGTGGACGGCCGAGCGACTGAACGCGCTGCCCGAGACCGAGATGGTCATCAGGCACATCTGCGTCGAGGGGTGGGACTACATCGGCGGCTGGTCCGGTCCGACGCTGCGCCATTTCCTGGAGCGCGTGGGCGCCGACCTCACCGCCCGGTATGTGGCCTTCAAGACGGCCGACGATTATCCCAGCAGCATCGACATGCCCACGGCCCTGCATCCGCAGACGCTGCTCGCGACCAAGTATGCGGGCGCACCGCTGGCCGATCCGTTCGGATTTCCGGTGCGTTTGCGCATGGCGACCAAATTGGGATACAAGAATCCGAAGTGGATCACCGCGATCGAGGTGACCAACCGGTTCCCCGGCGGATATTGGGAAAATCTCGGCGAGAACTGGTTCGCGGGACTGTGAACGGAGGCGCGCGCGGCGCCCGCGAGCCGCGGCTTGCGCGAGCGGCATCCGCGTGCGACTCGCCAAAGTGCGTCCGATCGTTTCGTTCATCGGCTGACTACAGGAGATCGTTGACCATGACACCCACCATCACCACCTTCGCCTGGGTACCCGAATTCGCGCGCGGTTTCGTCCGCGACGTCCGTCCGCGCTGGGCATTCGAAGAGGTGGGGCAGCCTTACGCGGTCAAGTTGATCCATGATGCGAAAACGCCCGAACATCGGCGCTGCCAGCCGTTCGGCCAGGTGCCCACCTACCAGGACGACGAGGTGGAGATCTTCGAGTCCGGCGCGATCGTCCTGCACATCGCCGAGCGCGCCGGCCGGCTGTTTCCGGCGGATCCGGCGGACCGCATCCGCACGATGCAATGGCTGATCTGCGCCCTCAATTCGGTGGAGCCGTTCGTGATGGCGCTGGCGATCAACGACGTGTTCGAGGCGGACCGCGACTGGTCGAAGGCCCGCCACGCCAAGGTCGTCGAAGACCTTCATGGACGACTGGCGGATTTGGAGGCCGCGCTCGGTGACAAGGTGTGGCTCTGCGGGGACTTCACGGTGGCCGACCTGATGATGGTATCCGTGCTCGGCGGCCTGCGCGGTACCGGGGAGCTCGATGCTTTTCCGCGGCTCGCCGCCTACATCGCCCGCGGGGAAGGGCGGCCGGCCCATCGCAAAGCGATGGCGGATCACCTGGCCGTGTTCGACGAACCGCGCGCCGGCTGAGCGCCGCCGGACCTGCCGGGCGGCCGAGCCGCCCTCGCGTCGGCGTGATGCCGGACATCACTGCCCGAGCTGGGACCTCCACGTCCAATGGCGGATCTCCGGCAGGTCCTGCCCGTGCTTGTCGATGTAGCGCTTGTGTTCGATGAGTTTGTCCTTCAGCTGCTGCTTGAGATAAACGCCTCGCGCGCCGGCCTTGGGCACGCGATCGACGACGTCCATCACCAGATGAAATCGGTCCATCTCGTTCAAGACCGTCATGTCGAAGGGGGTGGTGATCGTCCCCTCCTCCTTGTAGCCCCGCACGTGGATGTTGTGATGGTTGGTGCGCCGGTAGGTCAGCCGGTGAATCAACCAGGGATATGCGTGAAAGGCGAAGATCACCGGTGTGTCGCGCGTGAACAAACCGTCGAAGTCCAAGTCGCTCAAGCCGTGCGGATGCTCCGTTTGCGGCTGCAATTTCATGAGATCGACCACGTTGACGAGACGGATTCGCAGATCCGGCAGATGCTCGCGCATGATCGACACCGCCGCCAGCGTCTCGAGCGTCGGTACGTCCCCGCAGCACGCCATCACCACATCAGGGGCCAGCTCCTGGTCGTTGCTCGCCCATTGCCAGATACCGATGCCCTCGGTGCAATGCTTCTCCGCCGCATCCATCGTGAGCCACTGCGGCGCGGGGTGTTTTCCGGCAATCACGACATTGACGTAGTGGCGGCTGCGCAGGCAATGATCCATCACGGACAGCAGGCAGTTGGCATCGGGCGGCAGATACACCCGCACAACCTCCGCCTTCTTGTTGACCACATGGTCGATGAAGCCGGGGTCCTGATGCGTGAACCCGTTGTGATCCTGGCGCCAGACATGGGAGGCCAGCAGATAATTCAACGAGGCGATCTTCCGTCGCCACGGAATGCGCGAAGTGACCTTCAACCATTTGGCATGCTGGTTGAACATCGAATCGACGATGTGAATGAAGGCCTCGTAGCAGTTGAACAACCCGTGGCGCCCCGTCAGCAAATACCCCTCGAGCCAGCCCTCGCACTGGTGCTCGCTCAGCATCTCCATCACCTGCCCGGTGGGTGCCAGGAATTCATCATTGGGCCGTATCTCGGCATTCCATTGACGCCCCGTCACCTCGAAGACGGCCTGAAGTCCGTTGGAGAGCGTCTCGTCGGGACCGAACACCCGAAAATTACGGTCCGCTCCGTTCAGCTTCGCGACGTCGCGCAGGAATGGTCCGAGATTGCGGGTGTCGCCGATGCCGGGTGCTCCGGGTGCCGCCACCTTCACACCGTAATCGCGAAAGTCCGGCATCCGCAGATCCTTGAGCAGCAATCCGCCGTTGGCGCGCGGATTCGCGCCCATCCGGCGCGCGCCCACCGGGGCGAGCGCCGCCAGTTCGGGTATCAGTCGCCCCGACGCATCGAACAGTTCCTCAGGACGATAGCTTCTCAGCCACTCCTCCAGTTGTTGCAGATGCTGCGGGTTTGCCGCCGGATCCGACAGCGGCACCTGATGCGCCCGGAAGGTCCCTTCGTTCGGCAGACCATCGACGACCTTCGGGCCCGTCCAGCCTTTGGGAGATTGCAGGACGATCATGGGCCATCGTGGACGCGCACATTTTCCCGCCGCACGGGCTTCGCGTTGGATCGACTTGATCTGTCCGATCACGGTATCGAGCGTTGCTGCCATGGTTTCGTGCATCGACGCAGGATCATCGCCCTCCACGAAATACGGTGTCCAACCATAGCCACGCAGCAGCTGGTCCAGCTCGTCCCGGCTGATTCTGGCCAGAATCGTGGGGTTTGAGATCTTGTAGCCGTTCAAATGCAAGATCGGCAGGACCGCGCCGTCGGTCACGGGGTCCAGAAACTTGTTCGAATGCCAGGCCGTGGCGAGAGGCCCGGTCTCGGCTTCCCCATCACCCACCACGCATGCCACGATCAATCCGGGATTGTCGAACGCCGCTCCGAAGGAGTGGCTCAATGAATAACCGAGCTCGCCGCCCTCATGAATGGAGCCGGGTGTCTCGGGTGCCGCATGGCTCGGAATGCCGCCGGGGAAGGAGAACTGCGTGAAAAGCTTTTTCAGGCCCGCCTCGTCGGCGCTGACGGCAGGATAGAACTCGCTGTAGGTCCCCTCCAGATAGGTGTTGGCGACCACCGCCGGACCCCCATGCCCCGGGCCCGAGACGTAGATCATGTCGAGATCCTGGCTCTTGATGACACGGTTGAGGTGGGCGTAGATGAAGTTCTGACCGGGCGTCGTGCCCCAGTGTCCGAGCAGCATGGGTTTGACGTGCGCCAGCTTCAAGGGCTGCCGGAGCAGCGGGTTGTCGTACAGATAAATCTGACCGACGGAAAGATAATTTGCAGCGCGCCAATACGCATCGAGGCGACGCAGCGATTCTTCGGTCAATACGTTCGCCGTAGCGGTGTCCATGGTGATTTTCCTGCCGTAACGTGGATCGAACGGGTTGAAACACGACACGACCCATATCCGGGATGGTGATGTCCGATCGCGTCTCCTGGTGGAGAGCGGCCGGGATCCGGCGGGAGGGCGATGATCGAGGCGCGTGAGCTTACTCGCTTCACGAACCCGAGAACGTTAATTCGACGGCGGCCGATACGTCGTATGCGGCGCCTCGC
>CAZZWZ010000022.1:0-10454 GCA_964657955.1 uncultured Steroidobacteraceae bacterium | reverse complement strand
CGGCGTGATGCGCAGGCTGCGCACCGTTGCAATCGCCTGCGATGCGTCACTGGCGCGGCGAACACGAATTTTCCCGCCGCGAATGGCACCGCGCGAAACCATCGGGCGCGAAGTATGGGCGTTGCAGCAGGTGGTGGCGCAGATGAGGAGCGAACTGCTCGAACTGCAGGAACGGGAGGTTGGAACCGGGCATCCGGCAGATCGCGACGGCGCGGAAAAACGGCCATCGGCGCATCGCGACTAGCCTCCGACTGTCGACAGCCGCTCCGTCGAGGCGGGCCTCGAACGGGCAGCCACCGGGTCGGCGATGGCTGCCCGACGACCGCGCCCGGATCAATCCGCGGGCAGGTTTCTCACGAACTCGCGAATTTCCATCACCTCGTCAGGGCTGGCCTGCCATTGCTGATGGTGGCACGTGCTGTGCAACCACAGCTGCCTGCCCCGTTCACCTTCGAGGTTCGTCAATCGTTTGGCAAACTGCTCGAGGCGCTGATTGCCGCACGTCGGGCATTTGATCCGAAGCGTCAACATCGGCTCTAGCATCACGTCCACCTCTGGTGACTTTCGAACGGTTCGATCGACGCGAGCGCGGCATCGGGCCGGTGGAAGAACACGCCTGCCTCCCGGCGACGAGCCTAACAGAGTTTGCGGGCGATCCCGGGTCATGGCGTGAAATGAAAGCTGGAGCATCTTCGTGCAGGGCGCCCGTTCGCCTCATGCAGCCCCCATGGCCGTCACGAGAAAGGCGGCAGTCGCGGCCGCCATGACTCCGGTCGCCGACCATCCGAGGATGACCCACCAGTACGAAACGACGAAGGGTCCCAGGATGGACGGGTTGGTGGATATCAGCATGAGCAGCGTCATGACGGGAAGTGCGACGACGCCGTTGATGACCGCGGACCACACCAACGCCTTGACCGGATTGATGCCGAACACATTGCCGAGCGCCCCCAGGGACGTTGCCACGGCGATGGCGCCGTAAAAAGCCTTGGCCTGCAACGGTCTCCGGGCGAGCCCCACTGCCCAACCTTCCGCCTCCCCGACGGCGTATGCGGCCGAACCGGCCAGAACCGGGATTGCCAGAAGACCCGTTCCGATGATGCCCAGGGCGAACACCGCAGACGCAAAATCACCGGCGATCGGGCGAAGCGCCTCGGCGGCCTGCGCCGCGCTGTTGATGTGATCCATGCCGGCCACGCGCAAAGTCGCGCCGGCGGTCACCAGGATCGCCAACCCGACCAGATTGGAAAAGCCCATCCCCACCAGGGTGTCGAGTCGAATGCGGCCCAAGGCCTGTCGGCCTTGCGCGGGATCTTCGATCAACGGCACTCGACGCAGATCCGCCTTCGTGTCTTCAACCTCTTGCGCCGCCTGCCAGAAAAAGAGATACGGGCTGATGGTCGTGCCGAATATAGCGACCACCATCAGCCAGGAGTCGCGCCCCAGGCCCAGCCGCGGAATGAACAAGCCTCGCAGGAGCTCGGGCCAGGAGATGTGCACCATCAACAAGGCAGCAACATAGGCAAACAGCGACAGCGTGAGCCATTTCAAGAGCGCCACGTAGCGGGTGTACTCGAGGATCAACTGGGCAGCCGTGCAGAGAATGCCGAACCCGGCGACGTAGAGCCACGCCGGCCATTGCGGCAGGAGCAAGCGCATGGCTTCCCCCATCGCGCCCAGGTCCGCACTGATGTTGAGGGTGTTTGCCACGAACAGCAGACCGACGACGGACTGCAAGAGCCAATTGGGGTAGTGAGCCCGCAAGTTTCCGGCGATTCCTTTGCCGGTCACGCGTCCGATGCGGGCACAGATGGCCTGGATCACGACCATCAAGGGATACGTCAGGACGAGGGTCCAGGCCAGCTGAAATCCGAACTGGGCCCCTGCCTGCGAATAAGTGGCTATGCCGCTCGGATCATCGTCCGCCGCGCCGGTGACGAGACCGGGGCCCAATACCTGCCACAGCCGAGGCTTGCTCGGACCGACCACGGGACTGCGGTCGGGCGCGACCGACTGCACTTGATCGAGCTCCTTCATGTCCGATTTCCTGCGCTGCCGGGTGTACTATACGTGGACGACGGTATCCCCACACCGACGAGGAACATCCTCTGCGAGAAGTATTCGATACCGCCCTGAGCAGAATCAGGCACGAGATCAAAGGCCGGCTGGTCGCACACGGCCTGTTCGGCACCGTGAACTATTTCGACATCGGTCCGGCCGACCAGGCCCCGACCGGCTCGCGGATCGAAATCATCGCCAGGAACAAATCCCGTGAGATGTCGTTCGATCGCTCGGACATCGAACGTTGTTGCCTGCGGGTCGGAGGGCCGGTGTTGTCCGGCATCATCGCGATGGTCGAAGAACTGGCGGCCTGACGACGGAAGCGAGGCTCGCGATGAACGATGCCGGCCCCAAGCCTTCCGTGCCCTATTGGCACCTCTACGTCGACGGTGGCGGCGTCAGCCGTCAACGGCGTTGTGCGCTGACCCGATATCAACTCGCGCGCATCGGTCCGGCCGATCCGCAGTGGAACGACGAGATGCCGCGCGGCGAATCGACGGTGGTGTTCACCGTGCAGCCCGTGGGATGGGTGGGCGACTGGCATGAGAATCCGGCGCCGCAATGGATCGTGGTGCTCTCGGGACGCTGGTTCATCGAGAGCATGGACGGCACCCGCATCGAGCAGGGACCGGGCGAGTTTTCCTTCGGCGAGGACCAGGGCTGCGTCGCGACGGATGGCCGCAGGGGGCATCGGTCGGGAACGCTGGGCGATGAACCCTGCTGTCTCATCACGGTCCGGCTCCACGTGGCCCCACGACGCGAGCCCTGCCACATTGGCTGAAGAATCGCGAGCGGGCTGAGACGTCAGACGGCCAGATCGATGGCCAGAAGGAATTGCGTGGCCGTGATGAACAAGCGCCGGTTCCCGTCGCCGCCGAGGGCACAATTTGCCGCCACTGCCGGGGTGGGGATGAAACCGAGGCGCTCCCGCGCCGGTGACCAGACGTGGACACCGTCGCCCGCGGTGGTCCAGATCCAGCCCCGCGAATCGACCACGAGACCGTCCGGGCAGCCGTGATCGGTCTGGCAGAAGAATCGCCGATTGGCCAGGCCGCCCCCGCTTCCCACGTCGAACGCGATGATTTCATGCTTGCTGCCCCGCGCCGCGCCGGCAATGTCGTTGAGCGCCAGCGACGTGTCCGAAACGTAGAGCGTGCCGCCGTCGGGAGAAAATTGCAGCCCGTTCGGCTGCTCGAAGTCCGCCATCCGAGTGAGGCCGCCGGTCTGCTCGTCGAAGCGATAGACGCTGCGGTGATCGAGTTCGGGCGCCACGAGACTGCCCTGGCTGGGCACCAGTATCCCGAAGATGGGATCCGTGAACCAGATTGCGCCGTCCGCGGCGACCGTCAGATCGTTCGGCGAATTCAGCCGCTTGCCTTCGAAGTGCGTGACGAGGGGCGTCGGCGTCGCATCGGCCGCGGAGGACCTGCTGATGCAGCGCCGGCCGTGCTCGCAATGGACCACTTGGCCGGCCGCATCCAGTGCGTTGCCGTTGATGAAATAGGTTCCGTCGAGCACCACCTCCACGTGACCATCGGGATGCCAGCCCAGCAACCGCCGATTCGGCACATCGGACCATAGGAGCCGATCGTGATCCGGCTGCCACACCGGCCCTTCGCCGTGCTCGGTGCCATCGTGCAGACAGAGGAGCGGGGTTTCCGGCGGCAGCACGCGCGCCAGTCGGGCGTCGTCGATCTGCACGCCCGGAAACCCTGCGACCCGCGTGGCGGGCCCCGCCCGGCGCAGCAGACGGCCGGGCAACAACGATTGATTCGACGGGATCACGACACCCCTCTTGGAAATCCGACCCGGTCGTGGCAACCTTGGCTGACGCGGCACCCGCCGCTAGTCGCCCGGTGCACGACTGACCACCGACACCACCGCGCCCAGATGGCCGGGCCCCAGGCGCCACACATGGAGGTCGACGAGTTCGTCCCCCGCCGTGTCCACCGCCGCCCTGATCCGACCGGCCACCGCATCGTCGGGGCTGATGTCGACCAGGATCGCACCCGTGACCCGGATCAGGCCGTAGGACCAGTTGGCGATGACGATGGCACCGACGATACCCGCCAGGGGGTCCATCCACAGCCAGCCGAAGGTCTTGGCGAGGAGCAATCCGACGATGGCCAGCGCGGACACGGCCGCATCCGCAATCACGTGGATGTAGGCGGCCCGGATGTTGTGATCCCGCGCGTCCACCGCATGTCCGGCGTGATGCGCGTGTTCGACGAAGGTCACCCGGTGGCGTCCGCCGGGCGATGTGACGATGGCGTCGAATGCGTGCGGCTCAGGGACCGGCATGGACGACTCGATGAAATCGCCCGCCCCCCGCTGGAACGAAAAGACCTGGCTCGAACCGTCGACCCTCTGCGTGGTGACGCTGTAGGCAGCCGGATTCAATGCCGCCCCGGGAGCGTCCGCTCCGGAGACCTCCGCGGTGATCCGGAACACCGGGGGCACGCCGTCCTCGAATATCGAGAGCAGGAAGGCACCGGATGCGGTCTCGATACGATGCGACTCCTCCGCGTGCTCATGCTGCTCGTCCGGGTGGGCGTCGTGCGAATGGTCGTGGCCATGGCCATGATCGTGGCCGTGGCCGTGGCCGTGATGGTCGCCGCCGCTCAGGAGCCACGCACTGACCACATTCACGATCAGACCGAGAACGGCGATCGGAATCGCCTCGCCGAAGCGGATGGGCACGGGCGCCAGGAATCGGCTGACGGCCTCATAGCCGATCAGCAAGGCGATCATGGCGAGGATGATGGCGCTGGTGAAGCCCGCCAGATCGCCGAGTTTGCCGGTGCCGAAAACGAAGCGTCGATCGTGGGCATGCTTTCGCGCGTAGGTATACGCCAGCGCCGCGATCAGCATGGCGCTCGCATGCGTCGACATGTGCAGGCCGTCGGCCACCAGCGCGAGCGAGCCGAAAATGCCGCCGCCCACGATCTCGATGATCATCATCACGCTGCACAACACGATGACGGCCCAGGTCTTTCGCTCGTTCTTGTCGTGGCCCTCGCCCAGAAACACGTGCTCGTGGCCGATTCCGAATCGTGCATCCGGGGAAGTGTTCATGAAGGACCTCTCGCGTCCGCAAACGGGGGGCAACGCGTGCGCGACTGGCGCAACGCAACGGCGGCTATTAGACTATACAAATAGCCGCACGGTAAAGACCGGGCGTGCAGGGCGAGGATGCAGGCGCAGGTCTTTTCGAGTGACCTGCCGAATCGAGCGACGCGCAGGTCGGAGCAGGTCATCTTGGCAAACAAAATCGTCTCGAGGTCGGCACGTTCGATGTCGAAATCCGCCCCGGCGAGTCGTTTGGATCGTTATCCGGTGATTCCGAAGCTGGATGGCGAGGGCCCGATGTGGCAGCAAATCCGGCGGGCGCTGGCCGACCCCATATTGAACGGCAAATGGCCCCCCGGAACGCGCCTTCCCACCGAAGTGTTGCTCACCGAGCAGTTCGGCAGTTCCCGGATGACGGTGAGCAAGGCAATGCACGTGCTGGTTGCCGATGGACTGGTGCATCGCAAGCCCAAGGTCGGAACGCTCGTGGCCGAGCGGGCGCAGGAGCGTCCGGTCTTCGAGATCTGGGACATCGCGCAGCTCGTCGAGCGCAACGGCGGTGCATACGCCTACCGGTTGCTGGAGTGCCGTAAACTCGGGCCCGATCCGGACCGGCGTGAGCTGCTGGGGGTGTCGCTGCGAACTCCGCTGCTGTGGATGCGCTGCATGCACCTGAGCGACGGCAGGCCGATTCAGCTGGAGGAACGTCTCATCAACATCGAGGCGGCTCCCAACATCACGTGCCAGCCGCTCGAAACGCAGGGACCCGGCAACTGGCTGCTGTCACACGTCCCTTGGACGGACGCAGAGCACAAGATCTCCGCGCGGGAAGCTCCGCCCGAAGTCGCCGGCGAGCTTCAGGTCAAGGTGGGCACCGCCTGCCTGGTCGTCGATCGACGCACCTGGAATCAGAGCACGCCGGTGACGCTCGCGCGCCTATGGCATCCCGATTCGCGGCACAACCTGGTCGGACATTTCAAGCCCGCCCGCTAGGTCATTCGCTCGCGAGCGGAAGACCATACTGGGTCGACAGGTAGTGCCGGATGCTGCGCTCGCTGGTGAAGAACGCCCGGCCGCCCGCGGTCTCCGGCTGCAGTTCGGCATCCTCGATCTTCCGCCGCTCGGACAGGATCAGCACCGGCAGCGACTGGTGCCCTTCCCCCAGGGCCGCGACCAACGGACCCCGGGGCCGCGGGAATTCCAGGTAATGCACGTCGACGAGCTCGCGAAGCTCCGGAAAAAAACTCAGCAAACCCTCCACGGGCGCCGAGTCGTTGCAATAGAACGGTCCCATGCCCGCGTTCTTGAACCCGGGCCGCAACAGAAACAGCTGATCTTTTTTCATGAGGGAGCCCTGCGAAGCTGATTGAGTGAGCCGGCGTTCACGCGAACTCGCGTTTCAGACGCTTGACGCTGAGCACGACGCCGGTCGCGCTCGACACGAAGCCCAGCGTCAGGAGCGACAGTACCAGAGCGGTGCGCAGCGCCGGACGTTCGATGAGCCCCGGGAATTCGAGGGTGTGCAGACCATAGTAGACCCAGGCATAGCCGCGTCGGCTCGGGTCCATGACGGTCAAAAACCGCCCGGTCGATGGATCGACATAGACCCGCAGCGAACCGCCTTCGGCCGTGAAGCCCGCCGCATCGGCGCCCGTCGATTCGGCATGCCGGTAGAGCGCATCGGCACCGGTGACGGCCGCGCTTGCCACGGCGCCGCTCGCAGCCGCGACAGCGGCCGCGTCGGGCCAGACCCTTTTGACGCCGGCGAGCAGCAGGGAATCCGGTATGCGGGGCAGCGCGTCCCCCCCGTCGATCGGAAACATCACCCGGGGCGTGCCCGTTCGGGATGAGTAGGCCGTCAGGACAGGCCGTCCTCCGACGGCATCGAAGTCCACTTCCGTCGCGGGTGCCATCCGCTGCAGAGAATCCGGCGAGACGCTCCGTGCGGCGTCCGCCAACGGCATGCCGCTCAAGCGCGCCGCCTGCTCGTCCGTCGCGCGCCCCATCGAGAACACGCGGCCATGATCCATCGACAGCCAGCCGCTCAACATCCAGGTCATGACGATGACGCTGGCGAACAAGCCGATCAGGTGATGCCAGCGCATCCAGCCACGAAAGGGCGACAACCCCCGTCGTCCGGCCGCACGGTTCGCCGTCATTCTGACGATGCCGAGCCACGTGCCCGCCGCGCTCGACAGGAGTGCCGCCAGCGAAGTCCACCACACCACCTGATTCCACGCCGTCCAGCTCTGCCGGAGCGGGGTGAAATAAATCCAGTGGACCACCGCGCCGGCCCAATTCCATGCGCGTTCGGCGAATCGCGTTCGTTGCAGCACCTCGCCGGTGCGCGCGGAGACGTACAGGTCGGTGCGTTGCGCATCGTTGAGGCGGATCCGGTAGAACGGCCGATAGGGATCGAAATGCTGGTGCACGATCCACTGGTCGACCGCGAGGGGACCGGTCGCGGCGACCGGCGCCGCAGTGCCGGCCGCCCCGGCGAACGCCCCGGCGATCGCCCGGGCATCCGTGCTCGACAGGTCCGGCAGGGTCGCACCGTTCTCGGCGTCGACGGCAGTCCACGGGCCCGTGGCGGGCTCAACCAGGTAGGCGGCGCGCCCGCCCCGGTCCACCAGGCGCAGGTCCCGGGCGCCGGCTGCCGCATCGAGCACCTGCGACGGCGGCACCCTGATCTGCCCGAAGTCGATGGGCGCGCCGCCCCGATGCCGGTCCTGCGTCGATAACGCCGGAAATCCCACGAAATGCAGGACCGCGCCACTCGCAAACCACATGGCGAACAACAGACACAGCCCCACTCCGGCCCAGCGATGAAACCAGGCCAGACTGCGATTCAAGCGGGACCAGCGCGCCTTCATGGCCTAGAGCTTGAAATACACCCCGATTTCCCAGTAACGCGGCTGACCGAGGATCACCTCCGAGGGGTAATAGATGTCGGCCCACTGCACGTATTCCTTGTTGAACAGGTTGTTCACACGACCGGTGAGCAGGATCCCCGGCTTGACCTCGTACGAGACATAGCCGTTCGTCAGCGCATACTTGTCGAGGATGAGCGAGTTCGACGTGTTGCCGGGCCGGTTGCTGATGTACCGGACGCCGCCACCGACCTCGAGGGGCAGTCCGGCGATGCGTTTGACGCTGGTCCACACGTTCGCGGTCACCCGGGGGATGTTGGCGGGCTGCACGTCGGTGTAGTTGTTGCCCGTGGATGGATCGCTGAATTGCGTGTACACCGAGTCGGTGTACGCGGCGTTCGCGCTCACGGTCCAGTTGGGCAGTATCTTGAAGTCCGTCGACAACTCGACGCCCTTCGACGTCTGATCGGCGGTGGCCTGATCTTCGGATGCGCCACCCGCGGTGGTTTGCACCAGCAGATTGGACTTCTTGATGTCGTACACGGACAGGGTGAGATCCGCCCTGCCGTCCGGCGTCCGCGCCTTGACGCCCGCTTCGATCTGATGCGAGCTGCTGAGCGCGAATTTGCCCTCGGGAGCATTGACCAGAAAGATGTTGTTCGATCCCGGCGGGTCCTTTCCCGTCGTCCACGCCACGTAGGGCGTGATGGTGTCCGTCACGTCGTAGACCAGTCCCACCCGCCAGTTGGTGGAACTGTAATCCTGACTGAAGCCATTCGTCATCTCCACGCCCTGCGTGTTGAAATTCTGGCGGATGAGATCCAACCGGTCGTAGCGGCCGCCGGTGACCAGCTTCAGGCCGGGCGCGAGATCGACGACATCCTCGAAGAACGCCGCGTAGTCGTTCCAATGCGTGGGACTCTGGCGTGACGTCAGATCGCCGGGCTCGAGGATCGGCCCGAACAGACCCGGGTCCGGTTTGAAGGGATCCACCAGGTCGTTGTTGGGGAATCCGCGGATGCGGTTGAAGTTCAGATGACTGTAGTCGAAGCCGACGACCACCGTGTTCGGCAGCCCGAAGATCGTGCTCTTGTAGCTCGCGCTGCCCTGGTCGCCGACCAGGTTCTGCTCGTGGAACACGTAGAATCGGTCGCGGTTGATCTGCGGAGTCGCCAGGGGCGTCGTGCCGTCCAGCCCCGTCGTCGCAAAGGTGTACGTCTCCGCGTTGTCCCACTCCCGGTGCGCATGGAAGTAGTAGGTGAAGTTCTGGATGGTGAGGTTGGCGACCGGCGTCCACTTGACCAGCAACTGCGGCCAGACCTGCTGGGAATGGATGTACGCATCGGCGACGTTGTAGTTCACGCCCTCGGTGCGGCGATCGACCGCACCGAACCCCTGGCCGTTGACGCCGCTCAACAGTCCGCTCTGGGCCTCATTTCCCGCGAAGGAAGCGGGCACCAACGGGGTGCCGTAATATTCGGACGGGTTGTCCTCCAGCCAGTCGACGGTGAACTGCACGTCCAGGCTGGGCGTCGCCCTCCACAGCGCCGTCACGGTGGCCTCCGTTGTGTTCGAGGGGTTGTGAATGTATCCATCGGTTGCGGTACGGCTGAAATCGGCGCGGATGGCGAAATCTTCACCCCAGTGCGTGGTGCCGCCGATGCCGACGTTGGTGGTTCCATAACTGCCGCTGGTGGCCAGCGCCTCGATTTGCGACGGACCGAAACTCGGCGCCTTGTCGACGACGTTGACCGCGCCTGCGACGGCGCCCTGGCCGTACAGAACCGAGGCGGGACCTTTCAAGATTTCGACGCTCGCGACGTTGAACGAGTTCTGGTCGCGCGTGGTCATGTTGGACGGACCGATATACAGGCCGTTGCGCAGCGTCGTGATCTGGTTGCCGGTGAACCCGCGCATCGAGAACTGCGATTGATCACCCGGGGAGCCCCCCGACGTCACGCCCGGCTGGCTGTCCGCCGCAGCCTGCACGTTGAAGAGGCCGCGGCCCATCATCTCGTCGTTGTCGATGACGTCGAGCGTCGCCGGCAGTTCCTGCTCGGTGAGGCCAAGACGGCTTCCCGTCGGCGTGAATTGTTCCAGCGAACGCATCTTGGCGGCGGTGATCGTGATTTCGTCGAGCTCCGGGGGCTGGCCCGAATCGGCACCCGCTGCCCGGAGCGACACGATGCAGGCCACGGCGGCGGCCATCCACGTGCGGTTGAAAGTCCCCTGCTTCATCATGCGGTGTCTCGCTTTAGGCCAACCACCCCTCGCCATAAGATTTTTGTTGTCTAGACAAATCAAGAATCTCTTACATGCCGGGCACTGTCAAATCATTTCTGGCCGGGCGAGTTGCGGCTGCCGCACTGCATTTGCTGCAGCGAAGGCGTGGTTTTAATGTCTCTACAAATGACTCGGACGGCGCGTCGCCGCTGCGGCGACGGCCGCGGCCGG